>CAYIEF010000001.1:0-77305 GCA_964362365.1 uncultured Methanosarcinales archaeon
GCGGGTTTCAGAACGCTTCAACCCGCAAGGGTTCTTGCGCGCCCGAGACTAAACCTCATAAACTTCAACCTAAAAGTTAATATAGATTAAAGTGATTAATTGCTTATGATAAATGTTTTGTTAGTAGGTTTAATCGTAACGGTATTAATTATTGCTTCCTACAGCGACTTACGCACCAAAGAAGTTCCTGATTGGCTGAGTTACGGATTTATTGTTGCTGCTTTGGGTGTCAGAGGAATCTATTCTTTCCAAGACGGCGGGGAGGTGATTGTGACTGGTTTGCTCGGATTTGCTGCATTCTATCTCTTGGCTTTACTTTTTTATTATACTCATCAATGGGGTGGCGGCGACAGTAAATTATTGATGGGCATGGGCGCAGCCTTAGGAATAACCTATCCTTTTGCAGAAACAAGTTTCACGCCATTATGGTTCTTACTATTACTCTTATTTTCAGGCGCCTTGTATGGGATGATCTGGCTGGGCGTACTTGCTATCAAGCGCAGAAACTGCCTTTTCCCAGAATTACGTTCTTTGATAGGTAATCATAAAAAACTGCACTTCAGCATCGGTTTTGGCTCTCTTCTCTTTTTTGGCGCAGGGTTTTTTGTCAATTCTCTCTTGTTAATAGTTACTTTACTGGTAGTGTTATATTATCTCTTATTGTTCTTAGTAGCAGTACAAAGCTGCTGTTTCATCAGCGAACGAGATACCCAAACTTTGACCGAAGGAGATTGGCTGGCCGAAGAGGTGGTTGTCAACGGCAAAAAAGTGCTTAAAAAAAAAACACTTACTCAGGATGATATTGAAAAATTACATAACCACAAAATAAGCTCCGTCCTGATCAAAGAAGGCATCCCTTTTGTGCCGAGTTTCTTGATAGCATACTTATTTTTATTGTTTGGGAAAGATTTGATGCCCATGGTTATTGGAAAGGTGTTTGGGTAAGTTTAAAAATCTCAGAATAAACATTACCTTATGTTTCATAAAGAGGTGTCGTATAGTTGGTATATCTTGATTATTCTGGTTGCTATTCTTATGCTGATAAATCCTTTATCTTCACCAACAGGAGAGGTTGTCTACACCGAGGCTAACGCAGAAAAAGTCTGGGATTTTAGCAATGCTTCAGAGTATGAATATAATCCTTCTATTTTACTTAATGGTACTGCTCAATTAAAGCCGATTACTATCACTAACACTACAACCATTCAGGAAATCAACGAATCTGCGTTGCTTCTTGCGACACAATATAATGACGAAGAAGATGATACAAATGAAGATGACGAGAAAAATAAGGATAATGATAAAGATAGTGAAGAAGAGAGCGATGATAAAAGTAAAAATGTTACCCTTAAATTACAAAGCCTGGAACAAGGGTCTGTGCAGTTAAAAAACAACAGATCAGTGATTGAAATAAAAATGGATTCTCAACTCCAAAACAATGATCAGCTTTCTTTCTACCTTTTAAGTAGTACACCCAACGGGAAGGTGTATCTCTGTAAAGATAAAAACGGATGCAGCCTTCCTACCCATGGTGATCTAACACTTCCCAGCGATGTTTCCGCGGCGTGGTACAACCTTACTCTTTCAGGAATAGCCGAATCAACTGATACGTTTTTCATTACTTCTCCCGATATGGTAAAAATTGATATGGTGAAAGGATACAAAAAAAGCGCTCGAAATGAAACAACTACGTTAATTTCCTATCCTTCCTCTGCCTCGATCCAAACTGCTGATCTGCAGCCGGTAGATTGGAAAAGTTGGGAAATGTTTTCAAAAGCAGAGCAGCTCCAGGAGCAGCAAATTCAATATGAATACTCAATAGATTCTGGATCAACTTGGAATTCAGTGCCTGCTGACGGCAGTCTTGCTTCAGTTGCCGAAAACAAAGTACAATTTAGAATAACCATTTTTTCTAACACTTCAAGCACACCGATTGTCAATTCGATGAAAGTTACATACATTACTAAGCCAGTTTGTGCTGAAAATTGGATTGTACAGCATGGCGCCTGCTTAGTAAATGACCTCAAGCTGAAATCATATTTAGATACCAATAATTGCAGCACCAGCAGCGCTTTACCTGCTGATAATGGAACGTATGTTAGCTGCGATTACTGCGCCTTGTTTAATTGTTCTGATTCCGTTATAGAAAAATTCCTCGCCGAAGTACGTGGAAATAAGACCGTCTACATTGTTGATGCTGTTGCTACAACAAATACCAGATTAGAAATAGAAGCAGCAAACTCCGCCAGCGTGGAAATAATTGAATATGGCCATAACATTAAGAACGAAACCTCTTCTTCTAAGCCTCTCCAGAGATATATTTCACTTGAATCAAATAATCCTATTTATTCAGCCGCCATAAGTTTGTATTATAATGATACGGAATTAGCTGCAACAAATATTGATGAAAATACGCTTAAAATTGAATACTACAACGAAACCAGCCGGCAATGGGGGGCCTTACTATCTGTTGTGAATAGCAGCGGTAATTACGTTTCAACTACCGTACCACATCTGAGCTTCTATGGATTGTTCGGCGAGCAGTCTAGTATATCTTCTGATCCCACTTCTCTGAGTTCAACCGGTCTCCGCAGCGGCGGGGGGAATAAGGCAGCAGTCTCAAAAGAGCCAGCCATCGAGGTTAGTGAAACAGTATTATCAATTCAGAGTCAAGAATCCTCAGTTCAATTTACCCAGCCTTCCGTAGGATCTTCCTGCGATTATGTGGTAGAAATGACTCTTCCCGATGAAGTAATTATGAAGCAAAATGAGCCTTATCAAGGAGAAATCGTCAATACCGGAAACTGTAAAATTGCTGAATTACAATTAGAATTAAGCCCTGAACTGCAACCAATGATAGATCTTTCTGTTCTTGGCTCTCTCTCCCTTTCGCCTGGCAATAAAACCAATTTTATACTTATCAGAAAAGAAGTACCGGACACTGACCTATTTTCTGCTACCAGTTATGTGGTCCGTTCCTTGAAAATTGATCCTACCGCTTCAGGTTTTATGTTGGTGAAAGGCCATGATGATCAAGGAAAAGTATTTAGGCAGGAATTGCCTCTTAAACTGATCTTTAAAAATAATATTCTTATCAAAGAAATAATCACCGCTAACCTTGTTGCAATGGTGTTGTTAGTACTGGTATCTGTGTATGTGGTGAGATTACTACCCCCAAAAAAAAAGAAAAAGGAAGATAAAAATAAAAATCCCACAAAAACTGGAATACAACTAAAAAATCCCCCTTCTAACTCTCATAAACCTTCCTAAAGCTTCCTAAAGTATTCTGTAAAGTATCCCCAAAAGTATGTTTAAAAAGAAGTTAGCCCAGAAAGTTCTCAACAAATTTAAAGAAAATCCTGAAACGGGATTTTCTAAAATCAAAAATAGCGAAATTCCATGAAGAATTTCTGCTTTTTTGATTCAAACGGAGGTCACAAAAATGAGATCATTCAAACAAAAAGTAAGCGCCTTCCTGGTGTTAAGCTTGTTTTTATTGAGCGTTATTCCAGCTGGGTTAGCCGACAAAGGAAAAAACATGGTAGATGTTGAAGTTGATGCAGAAGCTGAAGTTGAATCAGACGCAGCTGATGCAGGAGTAAAGACAGAATCAAAGACTGAAGTAGAAACTGAAGATTCTGAAGAAGAAGTAGAAGTTAAAACAGAGGAAAAGGATGGAGAAGTGAAAAAAGAAGTGAAAGTTAAAACCAGAACCAAAGATGGTTTGAAAACCGTAAGCAAAGTCAAGAGAGAATTAAAGTTTGACTTGCATAAGGCTCGGGAACGATTAGAGGATGCTAAAGAGCGTTTCCAAGAAGCAAAGGAAAAGCAGCGCGAACATCGCGAGAAAGTCTTAGAATTGCATAAGAAAGTAAAGCGCTGTGATGCTGAAACAGAAGATTGTGCTGCCTTAAAACTGGAATTGCGCATGGGAGTGAAGAATCACTTGCTTAAGTCCGTACAGGTAGTAGAAAGATCTTTGGAAAAGTTGACCAAGACAGTTGAAAAGATGGAAGACCTTTCTGAAGAAGAGCAGCAAAATGCGTTGGATTTGATTGCTGATCTGGAAGCAGAATTAGAAGCGCAGAAAGCTAAAATTGACAGTTTTACCAGCGAAACTTCACAGGAAGAGATCAGAGCTGCCATCAAAGATTTAAAGGAATTAAACCAGAAAGTACACCAATTGCAGCGACGATTAGTTGGCTTGCTCGTAAATGTTAAATTACATCTCTTAGTTGAAAAGCAAGCTGAACTCCATTCCGGCATACAGGTACGCATTGACGCACTTGCAGAAACTGGCGCAGATGTATCAGAACTGGAAGCGATCTTAGCTGAATTTGACGCCAAAGTTGAAGAGCTGAAGCAGGATTACGAAACTGCCAAGCAAAAGTGGGTGGAAGCAAAGACCGCAGAAGACTTCGACCAGTTTAACCGAAACTTGCGAGAAGCACAGCATCAAGTCAGAAAAGATTTGCAGGAGATTAAACAAATCTTGCGAAAATTCCTTCAAGAATATAAAGAAGTAAAGGAAGGCTTGGAAGAAGAAACTGAAGACGAAAGTGAGAATGAAACAGAAGAAGCTTCTGATGCTGACGATGAAGAAAGCGAGGATGCAGAAGAATCTGAGCAAGAGAATGAAAGTGAAGATTCTGATGAGCAAGCTGAAAGCAACACCACTCTGGAAACCAATGCCAGCGCAGAAGCGACTGCATAGGTGAAGCAAGATGAAAATTGCACGAATTTCATTGTTGCTGCTGGTAGTGGCAGTGGTAGTAGTCAGCGGCTGTAAAGCTCAGCAAGTAACTACTCCAGCAGATCAAACCGCTTCCCCTGATCAAGTGGTAGACAGCGGATTAGAAGAGCTGCAGGAGATCGATTCTTTATCCGAAGAAACTGACTTGGGCTTGGAAGAGATTGAGAAGATGGAGCTGGAATAGGTTTTTTTATTTCTTTCCGATAGGAAAGATTAAAAATCCCCTTCCGGAGATTTTTATTTTTTATCTTTTTCTTTTTTCTGATATTTGGTAACTTTGTAGCCTGCTTTTTTGAGTGCTTCATTATTTGCCTGAAGTAAAGCGCTGAAATGACCAGTTTGTTCTTCTGCGGTTCTCATAATATGAGCTTTTTTATGTTTCCATCCCCTTTCTTCAAAAATAGGGGAGATATACTTAGCCAAATCGGTACGATCATCTTCAGATAGCAAACCTTCTAGAGCACTACTGTGAAGGTGTTCCGTGTAAGACCCGACATTAAGTTGAGACAGCTCTTGTAATTTCTTGACGAGTTCAACTTTCTTCTTGCCTTTTAAACCCTTAATGTATTGCTCATGTAGTATATTAAGCTGCTGCCCTCGTTGACTTGGCAAATATCTACCCAGTAATGTTCCTTTAAGCTCCCTCAAATCTTTTTTATCTAGCTTAGCTTCCTTTTGGGCATGTTCGATGGTCTTTTTATAATTACTACCAATTGCCTTCTGTAAGAAAGTGTCGGTATACGCTTCTAAGATATCTGCTAACTTATCTTCATCATCTAACTTATCATCATCTTCCTTAACATGCTTATCTAATTTTTTGTAGGCTTCATTGAACGCTCCAGGGTAATCTTTTTCTTTTCCTGGTTTTCCAAAAACAGTATAATGGGCATGTTGAGCAAGAACGGCAGCATGGATGTTGTCAGGGTCGTGGAACTCTTCAAATTTCTTAATCCTATCTTTAAACTCTTTCCCAGCTTTATGATGATATTTCTGATAGTCAGCTATTATCTCTTCTACTGTTTTTGGCTTTTTCTTATCACCTTTTTGAGACATGCCTCAACTAACTCAAACAGAATATTTAAAGATTTCTACTTTATCTACTTTATTCCTTTAAAGATCAGTTTAAGAGTTGTGATAGGTTGCTACTACTTTGCCGTCACGGAGCTTTTCAATCTTAGAAGGTTGTTCTACTGGTTGATATGGACGTTCTACTAGATGAGTTCTTGGACCTTGATCAAAAGGATCACCCCAATAAGGACCAAAAGACTTTTCAGACTCTTGTTTACCTTTCAGAATGTAGGCTTTAATTGTATCACCTATTGTATCACCTGCTTCTAAAGGCGGCCAGCCTTTGAATTCCAGTTTTTCGACTAATGTTCCACTCTCTACTTTGATTTCAGTGCTGTAAACATGACCCCCCCTATAGCTGCTGGAGTGTCCCCCAATTACTATCTCTGAACGAGGAGTAAAAGAAGTTGAATTCTGATAACCATTTACCTCTAAAACAACACACTCCAAATCAACCGTCAATTCTTCTTTTGTTTTAGCTTTAGCGCGTAATTCTTGATTATGTTGCTCAAACCTATTCTTAATCTCTGCCAGAAAGTCTTTTTGTTTTTCTTCAACCATGGAGGATGGAAAACAAAAAAGTTTAAATCATTTTCGATTTTCAAAAATATAATTACCTTACCTTAGCGCCATCATTCACGCCATGCACTTTGACTTCTTCCACCGCAGAGATCAATTTCTTTCCGGAATAGAACACCTGCCCGGCTTGCACGGTCATGTTGATCTTTATGAATTCATCAAAGGTAATTTCGGCATGCGCATTTTCCGTGCCTTCGAAGTGCACTTCTTCTCCTGGATTCAGCTTCTCCACTTCTAATATCCTAACATGTGCAGCGTCATCCGCAGCCAGGATCATGGCTTCACTCATTTCGCCGCGCAGTTTAGCCGGCTTCATGTTGGCAACAAATACTGCTTTTCTTCCCTGCAGGTTTTCTTTGGAAATATGTTTCTTCAAGCCAGCGACCACTTGTCTCCTGCCAAGACCCCCCAGGTCAACTTTCAACAGATACAAGCTATCGGCATTGGGATGATCTCTCACTTCCAGTATCTCTCCTACGGTCAAGCGTAAAGGGAACGTTTCCTTGCGGGCTATCTCGACCTTATTGACCAACAATGGAACATTTTTTACTTTTCCTTTCCATTTGAACTCGATATCGCCAAATGCTGGATCGCTTTTTTCTCCCAAGGCGCTGAAAACTTTTCCACTAAATTCAGGTAAAACCGGATTAATTAAAATTGCCAAATCTCTCGCCAAATTGACGCACCAGGAAACTGCTTGTTTTGTTTTCAAATCATCTTTTGATTTCCAAGGCTCCGTTTTTTGAAAGTAAGCATTCCCCAGATCAGCGATGAGCAATATGTTTTTGACCGCTTCATGGTAATCTTGAGCAAGATAATTTTTCTTTATTTTCTCGGACAAAGATAGTACTTTTTTTGTTAGCGCTTTGTTTTCCGTGGGCTTGAGAGCAGGCAGTTCTGCATAATTCTTCTCTGCAAAGATTAATGACCTATAACAGAAATTTCCTAATTTCCCGACTAAGACGTTATTTACTACCGCAGCAAATTCATCAAAGTTGAGATCTACATCAACAACCTTGCGCTGCAGGTGGCTGGCATAATAAAAACGCAATGCCTCTGCACCATACAATTTGTGAAATTCTTTGGCAGTGAAGAACGTGCCACGGGATTTGCTCATCTTTTGGCCATTGACGGTAATAAATCCATGCACAGTCAATTTTGGGAGAGGAATACCCATTGCCATCAGCATCGCCGGCCAGAATAGGAAATGGAAATAGGAAATGTCTTTGCCGATGAAATGGTGAGCGCTGCCTTTTTTCCAGTAATCTTCCCATCTGCAACTCTTAGTCTTGCTTTTTTCGCAGTAATTTTTAGTTGAAGAGAGGTAGCCGATTGGCGCATCCAGCCACACGTAGAAATATTTCACTTCACCGCATTCTTTCTTACTGCCGGGAATTTCGAAGCCAAAGTACGGAGCATCGCGGGAGATACACCAATCCTCCAACCCTTTATCAAGCCATTCCTTCAACCAGTTTTTTACTTCTGGTTGCAGATCAGCCTGCTTGGAGTTGATCCATTTTTTTAGTTTACTTGCAAATACACTTAACTTGAAAAAATAATGAGGACTGGATTTAATATGCGGCGTAGTTCCACAGAGAGAACATTTCGGATTTAATAAATCGGTCCCTTTCAAGACGCTGCCGCAACCTTCACAGACATCGCCATACTGATCAGCAGTGCCGCACAACGGGCAAGTGCCGCGGATATAACGATCCGGAAGTGTTCTTTCACATTTCGGACAGTAAATAACGTCCATGTTTTTTATGTAGATAAATTTCTTTTTCTTAAGTTCAGTAAAAAAATGTTCTGACAATTCTTTGTTTTCCTTGGAATGAGTCTTATGAAAATTATCAAAAGAGACCATAAACGAGGCAGCGTCTTCCTGATGTTCTTTCCAATACTTTTCGACAAACTTTTCCGGTTCTATCCCTGCTTTTTTGGCATTAATCTCTATAGGCGTGCCATGCATGTCAGAAGCGCAGATGTAAAGAACATCTTTCTGCATTGATCGAAGAAATCTGGCATAGATATCTGCCTGAATCGCCTCCAACAGAAATCCTATATGCAGCGGACCGTTAGCGTAGGGAAGTGCAGCAGTGATAACTGTTTTTGCAGCTAATTTTGAAGATGTTTTCATGACTGTTTTAAAAACAAAGAAGTTATTTAAAGGTTGCTGTGGCTGAATTTTACTTTCTTAACTACTGAGGTCGCAATCACAACCGTGCAAACCTCCAAAAGAGACCGGTTGACAATTCTTAACCGCAGGAATTTCTTTGTAGGTAACCATCTGATCTGCGCGACTTATTTCTGGTCCCCTTTCTGTCGCATAATAACAAAACATCCTATTGCCATCGCACTGGACATCAACCGATTGCAAAGGCTGAAATGCAAATCCTTCCTCGAGGAGCCAATGTTGTTCGGTTGCAGGCTCTAGTGTTGATGGACATCTGAAGGCTTCAGGATCCTCACCTTCTTGAATTGCTTTTGCTACTTTAATCTGATCATCTGTCAAAGCCAACTGTTTCGTCTCCACAATTCGCCTCTGGATTGCTTCTCCTGCAATAGCTTCAATGTTGGTGCTGCGCTGAAGTATAAAGGCAGTAAGCCCTAAAAGGATGATAACTACAAAAACTGAAATCAAAAACCAGTGGTGCCGGGAAGGCTTTTTGTGCACTATCTTTTGCTTTGACATCTATCTTTTAACCCTAACCTCTTTACTAAAAGAAAGAAAAACAAGTATTTAATGCTTTCTTCTTCACCACTCCCATTTTTTTCCTAGATTCCATTTCTTTCCTGCGCCGCTCAAAAGCAGGCTTATATTTGCCAGCAGGAGAAGCAGAACGAACTCGTATCCCCCATTTAGTATGGAAAAACCTTTGGGCAAATGGAACACCAGCAAGGCGGTTAGCATATCTAGTGCCAAGAGCAAAGCGGCATATCGAGTAAAAACACCCAGCAATAACGCAACCCCGCCAAAGGTTTCTACCAAAGCTACTACCACGGCAAAGAACATCGCAGCTGGAATCCCTAAGCTGGCGAAAAAGTTTGCAGTTCCACTTATCCCCAAAGAGGTTGGCCCTATGTTCAATAATTTTCCAAGCCCATGGGCCAAGAAAATAATCCCTACTCCTAGGCGGAGAAAAAGAGTGCTCCATGGCGCATATTTTTTAACTGCACGATCTAACATTCTTCAACACCTCTTACAAAATTTATTCAATTGTTTATTCAATCATCTCCAGTTCTTCCAGCGCGGCATCTAAATCGTCAGGATACTGTGCAAGTATCTCCTCATCGCTTGGTCCTGATGCAGATGTTTCTGAAATCTGGTCTTGATCTGCACACCCAACAATGATCAAGCTTGAGAACAAAAGAAATATCATCAATATTGCAGCAATTTTCATGCTTCCACCTTCACTTTTTTCATCAACTCAATCCAGGCTTTTCGCGCTTGCAAAATAATCGCGCGGCGTTCTTCTTTGTTAGCTGCTTTATTAAAAGCTAACTTTGATTCTTCCATGGTAACTACAAAGGCAGCAACCTCTTCCTCGCTTAATCTTCCTTCTTCCATTAGTTCTTCTGCTTCTTCTTCAAGATTATAGAGCCGGAATTTAATCAGGCCATGCGCCTTATCACGCAGCTCTTGATTACAGTTTTCGCGCTTTCCTGCGTCTAATGCATTGCAGTTGGCTTGTTCGGTGAGAATCTCTCCTAATTTAAGCTGACCTTTCACACAGGCGATTCTTGACGGCCCGTTGGGAAAATCCCAGCATTCCTGCACCGCCCTATAGGCTTGCAAGCAGGCTTCTTGGTCATTTCTGGCCTTGCATTCTTCAGGAAAAAAGTTTTCATATTCAGCAGCCTGATCTTCACGCAGCCGCAAACGGCATTTTACCCTATCAGCAATATCCAAATAACCTCCGCATTTCAATTTCTTCCCGCTCTCCTCTGAGCTGGCTGCGGCTTTCTCTTCTTCATCTTTACTTTCTTCTTTCTGGCAGGCGATTTTTGAATAGGCGTAGTATTCGCCTACGCATCGCGGATGAGAAACTTGTATTTTTTCAATGTCAGGAGCAAGCTCTGTTTCCAAAGTGAAGAAATCTGCTGAAGTTTTAGTAATTTGAAAGTTCTTAAGCTCTGAAGAAATAGAAGTTTTAGAACGCTTGAAGATACGCGAGGAATCCTGCTGCTTGAATTGGTATTCTAAATCTTCCGGAGATGTTCCTATTCCTTTTAAGACAAAGCCAACTTTCACTTTACCTGGGACCTGCTGGCATTCCTGCAACTGCAGCGTCATTAAAGTGCAACTAAAGGTAAGACCGGGACAGGAAACTTCTTTATCGCCGTATTTTGAATCTTTCACAACATACTTGCCAGCCTTAACCATAGAAGCTTCGTCTGAAGTAAATTTTCCGTTCTTCCAGCTGCCAGGGATAATTTTCTCTTCACCATTTGGATCTGTAACTTTAACCTCATTCTCTGCGCCACGGGTGAAGCTAAGCACACCAGTATCCGTACATTTAATATCAGAATAACGGCTCACGCTTCCCCCACCGCCACCACCTCCTCCTCCACCGCCTCCGCCACCGGCAGCGAGAACGGAAGCTATGGAAAACAAAAGAACAGCTAAGTAAACCAAAGATTCTCTCATTCAATCACCATGAATATTCAGAAAAGAAAAAGTAGTATTTTAATGTTTCTTTCATTTACGATAAATTATATAAAGAAGATTCAATATGAGAGAATATGTCCTCAAAAACAGAACAACCTGAAATAAAGATAACTATGGAGCCTTATCTGCAAGCAGGAGGCCCAGAAGTATATCCTAATCTTGAACCAGCACAGCCGATTGCAGTAAAGTTAGTAGATAATGGCTCCAGCATCTATGGTGTAGCCACGTTCGTTCCAAAAGTATATTCTGATACAAAATTACAATTACATGACCTAGTTGATTTATTAAATAAGGAATTGGTTGAGAAAGCACGAAAAGAAGGCATAACACATATCTTTAACGTGCAATACGCAGGACCGACAGAATTTTATTGGAGAAGTGCTTTTGGAAAACATTTTGATAAAAGAGAATATACTGCCGTCGGCTGCGGGTATAAACCAAAAGGAAAGGAAGAATAATTTTAATCCGCTTCTTCAAATTCCGAAGACGCTTTCTTCCCTTTCGGCGCTTTCAACTTTTTAGTGAGCGGTATTACGTTCTGGCAATGCTGGCAGGTCACGACATACGATTGCACGCCTTGGTAATTCTTGCGTTTGTACTGTCCGGTAGATTCGCCTTTCTTGCCGCAAGAAGGGCAAGCGTATTTAGCTTCTAATTGTAGGCTTTCTTCATGCTCTTGCTTTTGCTCTTTGTAACCACAAGCTGGACATTCATATTCATCTGCCCTAGTCTTCACTTTGCCTTTCACCACCGGCTTGCCCATCTTGGCTTTCTTGCATTTGGGGCAAACTTTCCTATAAACCCAGGCCATGACTTCGCCGCCGTCAAGGGAGCGATTGGTAAAATAGATACATTCGTCCAGGGATTGCGGTTCGCGTAAGGCCATGATGAGCTCCTCTTATTTTTCTAATCGTTTCACTTCTATCGATATTGCCGGTTTGTTCAACCTAATATACCGCGGACATTCCGTCCAGGGCAGTTGCTTATCTTTACAGTAGTTTATAATCTTTTCTTTTTCTTGCTGAGTTTGATATTTAACCACCGCCACAAAACCAAGATCTTGTTTGTGGACTATATCAAAATATTCTAAATCAGCAATGATTTTCTTTCTTTTTTCAGTAAGAAAAGAAATCCTCTCCGGCAATTCCTGGATTTTGTTTGAGATTATTTTTAATTTTTCATCGTCGTCAAATATTTTACAAAAAGGTTTAATTTTTTCAAATAGTTTTTTACTTTTGCAGGAGACAAATCCGCCAGCTTTCGCTTCCACCAATTTCCATTCGCCAAAACTTCCTACTAAAACATCAGCATAGTTACCGTCACATAATTTTGTTCCAATTGAACCAGAAACATCCATGATGACCAAGCAATTATTTTTTCGACATACATTGTAAATTTCTTTCATCGGCTGTTCCGCAAAATAGCCGCCGGGATTCTGGTAGAGAAGTGCACCGCAAGAAAATTCGTTCAATTTTTTTTGCAAACCTGAAAGATTAATTTTAGCATCATCGCACTTTACTTCCGTTGCCTTGAGGCCTAATTTTTTAGGTATTTTCAGATAACTTAACCATCCACCTTCTTCAGGAATGAGAACAACTTTATCTTTAGGAATTGCAGAGAGAGCCGCAGCTATGGCTGCATCACCGCGCGCAGTAATCTCTAAGTGTTGGTGGCGGGTTAATTTTTGCAGGGTTGGGATTATATCTGATTTAACCATGAACAAAGAAAAAAGAGGTTTGTTTTTAATGATTGCTGTCGAATTATTTTTTTGTCCCTTTTCTTCTCTTTTCTTCTTTAACTCCCACGCCAAATTTCAGCGCTAAAATTAATTTCTGCATTAATCTCGTTTTACTTACAAAACCAAGCAAATGTGATCTTTCCAGGACCGGAAGAAAGTCAAGATTCTGTTCAGATAATTTTTTGTAAGCATTGTAAGCGGAATCGCTGATGCGCAGAGTATTGATTTTAGATAAAGGAGTAGACAGTTGTTTAAGGGAAATTACTTTCTGCATTTTTGCTGGGATGGAAGTAATATTTTTTAGATCAAGAATTCCTGAGAAAGAAGTATTTTTTACGAAATATATTTCTTCATCACTATCTTGGTATTTTTTCAGAAATTCTGAAAAACGCATTGATGGTTCAAATTGAGCATACTTATCAGTCATTATTTTTTTAACACTTATTTTGCTGAGAATATCTTTTATCAGCACTTGTTCATAACTTCTTCCAGCAATAAAGTACAGAAAGCCGCCCAAGAAAATAAACCACAATCCGCCTCCTGCCCCGTTGATCATGTAAAGCAATCCTGATAAGACTAAAAAGAGCGCGAAGAATCTTCCGCCTAACACGGCAATCTTAGTGGCTTTCTTGATATCTTTGTAATAGGCATATAGAATTGCGCGGAAGGCTCTTCCCCCATCGAGAGGATATCCGGGGACGAGATTAAATAAGGCTAAAATCAAGTTAAGCTGGTATAAATAAAAAGTAATAGCAGTCCAAAAAAGATTTCCGTTCAGGAGATAGATGAGGTAAAAGAGAACAAACAGCAGCAGGGAGAATAACGGCCCGGCAATAGCCATCAAAAATTCTGTGCCGGGTTTGAGATCCTCATCGTCAATGCTCGCTACACCGCCAAAGAAAAAGAGAGTGATGCTTTCCACTTTTATCTTTTTAGCTTTCGCAACTAGGGAATGGCTTAATTCATGCAGCAATACGGAAACAAACAACAAAATGACCGACACAACGCCCATCATCCAATAAATGTTAGTATCCTGACCGGGAAAGTAGTGGGGAAAAAAAGAAGAGGATAAGCCCCAGACCAAAATGGCAAAGACAAACCACCAGGAGAAATGCAGCTGCACATCAATGCCGAAAATACGAAATAGTTTTAAAGTGCCTCGCATGACTTTAAGAATTATTTTTAATCTTTAAAAGGATTTGTGTTCATTTAGAAATAGAAAATATCAAAATTAGAAATTAACTGATGGGAGGGACTGCTTCGACTTCTTTGCTGATGGGAGGAACGCTCTCGCCTGGGGCACCCTCGGAACCGCCGATGACAATGATGCCTTCTTCTTGGCCCGGGGTTCGTTTAAGCTGTGTGAGCTGCTGTTGCAGCCGCTCAATCTTCAGGCTTTGTGCAGCAATAAGAAGCTTGTCCCTGGATACCTGCTTATTGGTGAAGGTATATCCTCTTTTGCGCAGGATAGCTTGTCCGGCCACAGCACTTTTCTCCGTTTCCGCTTCTTTCAGCACCGCGTCCAACTCTTCATCAGAGAAAGCCGCCAGCCCTGCTTTCAATTCTTCTTCTGAAGATTCAGAAACACAAGCTACTAGCAATAGCAAAGAAGCCAGCAATGTTGTTACAAACATTAATTGTTTTATCATCTTTGCACCTTTTTCTTTTTTTATGATAAGCCCCAACCATCTTATTTATAATTCATTTTTAGGACCTATCACTTGGTATGGTTTAACTTTTATGAATAATAATTTAATGATAATAAAAGAAAGGAATATAAAAACTTATCCTTTCAAACTATTTACTCTAATATACCATAATAAATATTGCACAAGGAAACATCAAGAAAATTACCCCATCCAGCCTTGTGGCTTAATCTAAATCCGGCATCAATGCTCCAATCAAGATGGTTTAACACCGGATCGTATCCACCCCCACATTCAACAAAGAATTTTTCGACATCGGCATTTCGTAGATGTTCAATTACTCCTTTTACTAAACTGGCATAACTTTCAAAAGTTTGATCTCCTTCCTTGATAGAATCTTTGTAATCGCTTATGGAACAAACATGGAGAAAACTCGGCTTAGAAAATCTTTGTTCTTTTTGCAACCATGTTTTTCCGTCATTAAAAATTTCAGGTTTTTTAGTAGTTACATAGAGTTGCGAATATTGCGAAGGTTTCTCCCCGTGCATGCATATCCTAACCATGGTGCCCAAAACTTTCTGAAAACTTTTCAAATCATCTGTTTCGTACGAGAATCTTTGTGTAAGATTTATTGACATTTTAATTCCCCCCCATTGATTATCTACTATTTCTATCCTTTCACATTTCCAATCGGCTTCAGCGCAACCACCGGCCGAGTGATTCCAGCTTTATCTAAAGTATCGACAACCACATCAATATCTTTGTACGCTGCTCCTGCTTCTTCCGCCAAACCAGCCATAGTGACCGCATGAACATAAATTCCTTTTTTCTCCATGTCCTTCTGCAATTTATCTCCGCGAATTTCTCGTTTGGCTTTAGCGCGGCTCATGGTTCTTCCTGCACCGTGCGCGGTAGAAGCAAAGGTTTCATCAGCGCCGTCTGTTCCCAGCAAAAGATATGAGCCTGTTTCCATGCTCCCACCAAGGATGACCGGCTGCCCAATCTTAGCATAATCTTTTGGCAGTTCGGAAGCTCTGGAAGGGCCGAAAGCGCGAGTAGCTCCTTTCCTATGCACCAGAAGCTCCTTCATTTTTCCATCGACCAGATGCTTTTCCAACTTGGCAATATTATGAGCAACATCATAGACTAAACTCATTTCCATCTCTTCTGCAGTCTTTCCGAAAATCTGGCTGAAGACTTTGCGAATTTGATGAGTGATAACTTGTCTGTTTGCAAAGGCCATGTTGGCAGCACAGGCCATGGCTTTATAGTAGTCTTGCCCTTCCGGGGAATTAAAAGGCGCGCAGGCCAGTTCCTTGTCAAGAATTTCAATGCCATATTTTGGCATGACTTCGAGAAAAACTTTCAGGTAATCAGTTCCAATCTGGTGGCCAAAACCACGGCTGCCGCAGTGCACCATGATAACTATCTGCCCTGGCTTAGTTATGCCCATCACTTTGGCAGCATTTTTGTCGTAGATATTTTTTTCATTGACCACCTGAATTTCTAAGTAATGGTTTCCTGAACCTAAAGTACCGAGCTGGCCGAAGCCTCGTTTCACTGCTTTATCTGACACTTTGCTAGGATCCGCCTGAGGGATTTTTCCATGGCTTTCGATGTGTTCAATATCTGATTCCCAGGCGTAGCCTTTTTTCAAACACCATTGCGCGCCATCTTTCATCACTTCTTTGAATTCTTCCTTGCTTACTTTGACGAATCCTTTACAGCCTACTCCAGCTGGGACTGCTTTGTAGAGTTCGTCCACTAGTTGGTGAATACGGGGCTTTACTTCATCGACAGTAAGGTTGGTGGTCATGAGACGCATTCCGCAATTTATATCGAATCCAATTCCACCTGGTGAAATTACTCCGCCTTCCTTGGGATCAAACGCAGCCACTCCGCCGATTGGGAATCCGTAGCCCCAATGGCCGTCAGGCATGCAGTAAGCATAGCGTTGTAAGCCAGGTAAAGTTGCGACATTGGCAATCTGGTTAAAGACACCGGCATCCATGTTATCCATCAATTCTTTATTGGCAATGATTCTTGCAGGAACACGCATCCCTTTGCGATATGAAACAGGAAGCTCCCAGGTAGTATCATTGATACGCTTGATCTCTTTTGGCGGTCCTGCTGGCTGCGGTTGAAATTCTTCTTCCATGAAGCGATACAGAATGAGAATTATTTATAAGGTTTGCTGGAGGGTTTGAAAGAATCTACACGAAAAGTTTATTAAGTTTGGTAGGGTTAAAAACGGCAACGCTGGGATTCGAACCAGAAGTCCTGGAAGACTAGAGTTGTCTTACCTTCTTCTCTATCAAATTGGTGATCTAAGAGAAAATCCTTAAAACGGAGAAAATAGGGGTGCAATAATTTCGGGATACTACATGTTAGACATTACACCACAATCCTTTTAAATCCCTATATTCTACCGGTAAGCATGGCTAAAAAAGCGGCAAAAAAGGCAGTAAAAAGAAAAACGGCATTGCCAAAGCCTGCCCGAAAAAGAGCAGAGCCTCTTAAAGTAGATGCAGATCCAACTCTCCATACTAAAGAAGAGGACGAGGTATATCCAGCCGAAGAGCAAGGAATTCTAGCTGATGAAACCTCTGAAGAGCACGAGCTGGCTATGGAACATGGCGATGAGGATGAGGATATTTATACCGAAGAAGGCCGCAAGAAGTTAGAAGAAGACGATGAGATCGAGCCCTGGGAAGAAGGAGTCATGGAAGGAGCTTCCGGCTTAGGACAACTAGGCAAAGACGCGCTTACCGGGAAACCGATCATGGATGCCGATGAAGTCATCGAAATGGAACTGGATGGGAAATTGTACCGGTTTGTCTCTACCGCAAATGCGGAAAAGTTCCGTGAAAAGATGACGAAGAAGAAAGTGAAGGGAAAGAAGTGAGAATTAGGATATTAGTTCATTTTATTAGAAGATTGGGAAATATAATTTCCTGTCGAAACATTTAAATATCTCTGTCAAAAAAAATATTTATCTTTTTGGGGGTAATCTTAAAATGACAGACATTAGAATCACAATGCAAAATTATTTATTTGACCACGGTAGACAAAACCATCCAGTAGATTTTGAATTGAATCCTGAAAAATCAGGAATTGTTCTTAAATCATTTGAATATCAAGGTCAAAAGTTTGAAGTCACGGGTAGGCTCGCTTATGTTCCACATAGATGGGGACATCATAATCCAGGTGCAGGTCAAGTTGGAAAATATATTTTAAAAGATTCCACTGGGCAACAAAGAGAAGTTCTCATTCAAGATTATAGAGACCATTCAGGAACATGGAATATTGCACTGATAAGTGATATCAAACCAGTAGGTAGTCTTGACGATTTGTAAAGACGCAATTTATTTTCTTTAAAATTAATGTTGACTATTATTTAGATCTAACAAAAAAAAATCTCGTTATCAAAACACCCTTCTTCTGCTTTTCTCCATCTTCAACTTCCGCTTCAACGCATTCTTAGCGTTATCGAAAGTCTTGCGCAGGGCTGTTTCAATGCGCCAGTCAAACTGGCTTACGGTAATGCTCTGCCCGGGAGCATCGACGCGAAGGGAAACAGAATATTTACGCTCCCGATCGCCTTTGCTGTATTCTTTAATATGCACGACCATGGAAAATTGATCCTGGATCTCCCGCTGCAGTTTGAATGCTTCATTGGAAGCGATTTTTTGTACCGCTTCTTTTTGATACGCAAGCAAACCAACGTCATTCAATCCTACAAAGCGGATGTTGAAGTTTTCAGGAATCTGTAAACTGCTGACTAAGCGCAGGATGTTCTTCAAGGTAAGCAATCCTTCAAATTTTTCGCCATCCATGACCATAGCGCTGGAAACATTACCATTGACCATCAAACTTACTGCTTCTGATAGCTTAGATGTTTTTGAGACAGTAACGATATTCTGATTGGTACTGAATGATTTGATGGGCAGCAGGGCTAAATTAGGCTTATCAGATTCTGCTCCTTTAGAGCCACCGCTGACTTTTTCGAATTTAGTAGAAGTTTCCCTCCTAGGAGACCAGGCTAAATATTTTTGCAGTACGTCGCGAAAACTGACAATGCCGTACAGTTTTTTCCCTTCAAAAACAGGAACTTGATCTACTCTTGATTTATGCATGATATCAACAGCCTTGCTTACTGGATCATCTTTTTCAAGTTTTTCTCCTTTCACCAGCTTGACCTCAGCGACGGTAAAAGATTTTGTTTCCGGAAGTTCTGCAGCTAATTTTGCTAAATCTAAAGCAGAAAGTACGCCTACTATTTTTTTGTTGCTTTCCACGGGAACAAAATCGCTGTCAGCCTGAAATAAAGCATACGCAGTTTCGATAACGTCGGCATGCTCATTTACTAAGGGAGTGCGATGAACAAAATTATTTATTTTCGCTTTAGAAACATCTAATCGAGAACGCAGTAGCCCTTTCTTTTCTATAACACCGATATATTTTTCTTTTTTAAAAATCAAACCATGCCGTTCTTCATACTTACGCAGCTGGCCAATCAGTTCTGATACTACTTGTTCGGAATCGAACGAAAGAAATTCAGATTTTATTGCGCGAGTTATTTCCATGCCATCCACCTCTGAAAGATTAAGAGCTTCGTAATATTTAAATCTGCCTATCTCTTAATAGAGAACTAAATTTTACTTCACACTAAATCCAATCTCCTGCTTTCCACCAGCATAAGATTGGAATAAGATCCATTCGATTTTGAAGGTCGCTCCAATGTTTTCATAGGTCGTATTTCCTTGTTCAGGGATGGGATTGCTCTTGATGCCGTTTACTTTGAGGGTGACTTGTTCCGGTTCGAGGAAATGGATGCTCACATTAGTTTGCACGCCATTTATCTGTACCTGTTGCTGTTCACCTACTTTAAGAGTGTAAATAGTCTTTTCCTCTTCAACTTCTTCAGCCAGATTTTCGGCTATGGCAGAGTATTTTGGTTCTGGCGTTGGCGCTTCTGAAGCATTAGCAAAAATATTGGCGGGCTTTTCCTGGCATTGCCCTTCCCAGCAGCCCCATTCGCATTCTTTCTTGCTGATGAAAGAACAATCTTCTTTTTGATATCCTCTACGGAAATCATCGATGCATTTGAATCCAGTAGTACAAACTTCTGCCGGCCGGCATTCTCCATCGACACAGCCGCGTTCGCATTTTTCCGGTCGGGCCCAGGTGCAGTTTTCGTCCTGGAAACGCATATGATTTTCATCAACACATTCTGAATGAGCCGTACATTTAGTAGATATTGTGCTGGTTTCTGTGCTAGTTTCTATTTCCAACGCTTGCTCAGCTGGGGCTCGTTGGCAGGCAGCTAGGAAGAAGAGAGCTATGATTAAAACCACTATAACACTTTTTTTTGATAATGCACTCATAATTTAGGGCTAGAAGCTATTTTACTATATAAAGCTGTTTTACTCACTTATTAGTAATAAGAAAAGAAAGATTTATAAAATACTTTGCGTTTGATCATGATCATGGAAAAGGGAATGGCGTTGTTATGCGGCTCATTGTATTTCTTTTCCTGCTCGTCGGCGGCCCTGCCCATAAGGCCTGTTTCTTTATCAGCGAGAGAAAATTCAATTGCTCCATTAGCAGCATTTGAAGACGGGCTTCGGGAAGAAAGGGAGGATATTTATGACGGGCTAGACCGCATTTCTCTGGAAACAGCTGCCGGAGCCAATGACCGGGAACGGTTTTACAACAGCTCGGTCCCATTACAGAACCTTCTTGATGATTGTAAAGGGCAGCATACCATTATGATAGATAAATCTGAGCGGAAGCTGGGGCTTTATTGCAGCGAAACTCTTCTTAAGGAATATGGTGTTTCTTTGGGATTTGCTCCGGAAGGCGATAAAGTAAAACAAGGCGACGGCAAAACGCCGGAAGGAGAGTATTTTATCACTGCAGCCTTTCCCAGCAAATTTCATAAGTCTCTGCAAATAAGCTATCCAAACATCAGGCATGCTGAACGTGGCCTTTCTTCTGGGTTGATTAGCCGAGCGCAATATACTGGAATTGTTCGAGCCATTAAAGGCTGCAGATCTCCACCGCAAAATACGAAATTAGGGAGCCTGATCCAAATTCATGGCGGTGGCGGCGGTTTAGATTTTCCAGATTGGACCTTGGGATGCATCGCTTTAGAGGATAAGGATGTGGATGAGGTTTATTCTTTTGTAATCTTAGGGTGCAATAAAGAAAGAAATCCAAAAACAAACGTAGTTATCACTCCTTAGGTGGGGTTTTCATAAATCTCTTCATATAGGTCCCGTTCTCCTGTCGCGGTGACTATTACTTCAGGCTCTTTTATCCCATTCGTCTGCACCCAGCTGCCGTCAGCTTGCTTAACATACCACGCCCGTTCGCCCTTGGAGAATTTTTTGCTGCCAATAGCTTCCCGCTTCCGCTCTTCCGGGTTTAGAGCAAAGATGTTGATCCCTTCGTAGAGAGGAGCTTTTCCATCCCACCCCTGGATGTTTTGCAAGTTTCCGTAGTGTGTACGCAGCTGCTGAAATCCATTATAATCTTTATCCGTAGCTGTGTTGCACGCGCTAAAGGAGAGATGTTCAACATTTCCCGGAGGTAAAGCATCAAAGGGAGAACCGCCCTCGACGGTAGCAAAGTATAACTTATCCATGGGATTATGATCTCTAAACGCTGCTGGTGCGTCTCTCCAGACATTATCATCACCCTCTACGTGGTGTCCGGTTACTACTAATCGAGAACTTTTTGTTGCTGGCGGAACATCCCTGCTGTTAAGGATATAACATCCTTCCTGTTGACAGTATCCGACCATGCTTTTTGGCGTATGGGTATTGTCACCAGCCGCAATGATGGTTGTGGAAATTTTCTTAGAGGGATCTTTTGGCAGAATTATGTGCCCGAAGCTTTGGGCGAATATTTCTTCACAATCCTTGCCAAAGGTGCAAGTTGCAAAATGATCCCGCGGTTTTTTGAAATAGGATGGATCTTTCTGAAATTTATTTGAAGACCAGTGATGAAGAAGCTTATCGCAGGTTTCACCTTGGCAAGCTGGATCTTTGTTATATAGAACGTCAAATCTTCCCGCTTTCACATTTTCCATGGCCCCCTTAAATTGCGGCGGCGTGGCAGCCGAGGACTTGACTTCTGTTACTATTCTTCCGTTATCTAGGGAAGCAAAAGTTATCTCTCCCCCTTGTTGATTGAGAACCTCTACCCGGTCAAAATACACTGGCGTCTTTACCGATACGGAATCACCTTCTCGTATGTTCTGAAAAGCCAACCTCCCCCGGTAAGGAGAATTTAGCGCGTCTCCTGGTCTGTTGGTAATACAACCAAAGCCGGCATTCTTCTTACAGTACGCTCCCTCCTCACCGCGGTTAAATGCTTCTGTATAATATATACGGCTATTGGTCTTAATATCTATGATGGTGTTGTCTTCTTCAATAACTGTGGTTTTATCAAGAAGAATGAATTTATACGGCCATTCTTTTTCTTCCTGAAATATTGTTCCTCTGATTTCCATCGGCGGGAAGCCTTCACTTTTTTGCAGGACACCGGCTTTATCGATAAACTCTGCCGAGCGGAAAAAAGTACCGGTTACCTTTGTTCCCGGCACCTCAGGCAATTGGCCGATAGCGCCTTGTTCCAATACAAAATCGCCCTCATAGGCAACGAAATTGTTCTTGGCGTAAGGGATGCGAACAATACTTTCATCGGCTTTAAATCGAAGGTTTTTCGCTTCCTGGCCTAGCGTGACTGCTCCTCCTTTGGTGTGGTAGAGCTCCTTTCCAAACTCGTCTGTAGCCACAAAAAATTCTTCCGTTCTTTCTATAAACGCTTCACGGAAATGTAAAGAACCGTCCGGCTGTATGGTCGCATCGGGAACGTCTTTGACGTTGAAGGCAGTTCCTTTTGTTCCTCCGGTAATTATTTTGGTTCCGTCATATCCCTTAATTTCCACCCCTTGATCATCCATAAAGATTTTGTATTTTTTTTCCAGCCAGGCTGCTTTTGCTTGCGGGTTAGTGTTAAGAATAATGGCCTTTCCTACTGCAGCACCATCAAATTTATTCTGCACGTTTTCTTGGTCAAATAAGTTTACATTGATGTTGAGAATTCCCGCGGCTCGCAAGGGATCTTTGGCGAAGGCTGCGTCAAGAACATTTTGTTGAGTGAGTACATTCGGATTATTTTCAATGGCTTCCCAAGCTTTTGCAGGATTATTTTCAAAAGCCGCAGAGGGATTATTCTCAAAGTTAGCATTAAATTGCTGTTCATCATTCCAATCAATTTCATGTTCCAGGGCCAATGAACTAGCAATGAGTAGCGCACTTACCATCAGTGCGGCAATTATTGTATCTCTAATTCGAAGCGCTGCCATGTTTTTCCAAATTCGTTTTCTACGTCAACGCGAATATCATGCGTCCCTTTTTCCTCTTTTGTTGGTGTAAATGTTATCCCTCCTGTTTTTGCGTCAATATCAAAGAGATAGCTGTCGGTAGTAAATAAAAGTAATCCCTCCGGATTTGCGACTGTAACCTTGTACTTGAATTCTTCTCCCACTTTAGCGACTTGTTTTTTTATAGGTTCAATAACCGGCAAAGTTCCATCATTGGCATTTACATTTATGGAAATCGGAGCAGCCAGCTGCTGTCCAAGTTTATCGGTTACAATAACATAGTACAAATATTCATCGTTAGGGAAGTCTTTAGTGTCGAGCGTGATTAGGCCTGTTTTTGCATCGATGGGCAAGGTGTCTGGATCGGTCCTGAAGGAAAGTTCTTCCCCGACAGCTTCTATTGCCAGCGTTTGAACTCCTGGTGCAGTGATGTTCCATTGGGAAATGCGCAGAAGCAGCAATGATGGTTCTTTGGTTTCCGCTTTCTCGCTTCCTAAAACCCAGTTAAAATTGAGGGCAAAATTATAGTTCAATGGCTCTTCGCCAATTTTTTCTGGGTAGGAAAGGGTAACCAGAACAGTATTTCCCACATCACCGAACTGTTTAAACCCAAAGCCGTAGTTCTTTTGGTACGCTGCTGTAGAAAGTTCCCCTGCCAGGAAGTAGTTAGGGCCTGCTTCTTGTTTGGAAAGATATTCCTTTAAAGTACTATACTTTTCCGGGAAATTAAAGGGAAGCGAGAGAGAAAATGTGGATACCGAGGTTTCTTCACCTTCTTTCGTAATGGTAAGAGGATACCTAACTGTTGCTGAAGTTTTTTCTGTGAAGCTGATCTGCACATTTGGTTCTTCTGCAGTTATGACATATCCTTGCTTTTCAAATGTTTCAAATGTTCCCACGCATTCAAGTAAAGCAACATTCGCTGCCCGGGAAACTTCAGTTTCAATTTCTGGGATAGCGGGCAGTTCGACTTTATTGTTCTGGAAATACACTGGCACTTCCAGTTTTTCATCTTCAAAAGAAAAAATATCTAAATTAGGTGGAAAGCGGTAATATCCTCCTTGTGCAAAAACAATCTCCATTCCTTTAATGGTCGCTTTTTCTAGGCAATTATTCACAAAAGCAGAAATGAATGAAGTTTGAGTTTCAGGAGTTTCCGCTTTCAATTGCTCGCTGGTGAACATGTTCACGGCATACATAATACCTGCTACTATCATCAACACTAATATTCCAAGAACTATGAAAATGGTCACTTGTCCTCTTTTTGACATCGACTAGAACGAAGAAATTAAGCTATATAAAGATATTGGCTAAAGGTTTAATACGTTTCTACTTCTACGCCTTTAATTCTAGAAAAATCCTTTACATTCCGAGTAAGCACTTTTTCCTTTTTAACCAGCGTAATCCCCGCAATCATGCTATCAATAGGACCAATCATTTTTCCTTCTTTTATCAGCCCCCCATCAATTTCGCCTGCTTTTTCAGCAGCATCGTTATCCAGATGCAAAATCAACTGGCCGTTTAGTATGTTCATAACTTTATTTCTCTCTTTTAGAGGCATATTGCTCTGCGCCACGCCGCTAAAGAGCTCAAACACTGTTAATGAAGTTATCAACTGCGTTTCCCTTCTTTGGATAAGCTCTTGGAGTTTGGAAACTGCCCTTTGATCATTCTTCATTACATCAATAAGAAAAGCGGTGTCGAAAATCATTGCCATTCTGCTGCAGTTCGCTGCATCTGTTTTCTGAACCGTTCCCGGCCCTCGGCAACTGATTTTGTAAGCTTTTCCGCTTCCTTCGGAGAAAGGATTCCTACTAAATCTAGAAGAGAGTATCTGCCAGTGAGCTTAGTAATGACGTCGCTGAAGCTTTCTCTCGGTTCTTTGAGCGCAACTAATCGTTCATATGCGTCACAAGTTATAGTTACGCTTTTTGTTGCCATTTTTCTAATAAATACATGTACGTGTATTTAAATCTTGCTAAGAAAAATCCTTTATCCAAAATAAGAAATAAAATAAATAAGAAATAAAATACTTACTGCAATCTCCAATGCGCTCTTCTACTAGGTCTGGCTTTTTCATGACCTTTGCCCTTGCCGCTCATACCTCTGGACTTCTTTCCAGCAGAAGTGACGCCGTGGAAGGCTCTGCTTCTATTTTTCTGCGCGGAAATCCAGTTGATTTTAGGATCAGCTTTGATCACGGGATGATCTGGATCAACAAAAATTACTTCATACCAGTAATATTCGCCATCTTGAGCAACCCAATACGAGTTTAGCACTACTAAGTTCTCGTACTTTTTCTGCGCTCTTTCTTCTGCAATAACTTGGTAGCTTTTATGTAAAGTAAGCCTGGTTCCGAAACGTTTTGGCTTTCTACCGCCTTTGATCTGCGGCCGAGTATGTCCGCCTCGGGAAACTCGTTGTCTAACTACGATGTATCCCTGCTTGGCTTTGTACCCTAAAGATCGGGCTCGATCAAGCCTGGTGGGATGTTTAACTTTGGTAGTTGCCGGCTCTTCTTTCCAGGCTAGAAGTCTTTCTCTCCATAATTGAGTATTTTCTCGTGGCTTTCTCCACGCTTCACGTAAATATTTGTATAACGACATTGTACTTTGCCTCCATTGATATTTTGGTATTTTTATTTTTCACCACATGACACAGATGCGCAGGGGGAAGCATGAAATTAAGAAACTACTTAATTTCAGCTCTGAAAACAAATCGTTGTTTGTTTTCATGAGTCCCTTACGGGGTGGCGCATAGGGCATTTGAGCAAAGCGAAAATGACCGTCTGCCGTCATGAGTGGTGAATTCAGTGTCTTTGTAATAACACCTTTCCATCTTCAGGTAAGCAACTACCCACATTGATGGATTTAACTCTTATTTTAATGCTGCTTTAAAAAGATTACGTGGGAAAATTCCAAAGTTATCTAAAAGCTTCATCTAAAGACTTTTTGCCGGTAGCGTTCCAGTAAATCTTCCAGTATTTTATAGCTTGCAGAATTGTATAATTGTGCTAAGCTTTTTCCAGAGTAAATACGCCTTTCTTCCAAAACCAAAGCATGCAACCGATTATCCACCACCAAATAATCTTCTTGATTTGCTATTAATTTCTCAATTTCACTGATACCTCCCTGCTCTTCTAGCGATAGTGTAGAAAGGTCGATCTTCTCCCCAGATAATAATTCGTATTCTCTTTTCATTTTTTTAGGCTTGCTTTATAGTTCCAATAGCTCATTAGTCCTGCTGCAGCAAGAGCAACTGCACTTAACCACAAGGGCACAGACCAGCCAGCAATAGTAGCCGGCCATTGCTGCACCAGCCGCAATAAGTGAAGCGCGGCCATCAATCCAAAAAGCGCTGAATTCACATACCCTAGTTGTTTTGTGTTCATTTTCTCCCCTCTTCACGATATATCCTTATGCGTATCATACATGAATGCGGCATCTTTTTCCGTTCATCATATGGCTGGCATTCACCTGTTCTTCTCTTAATCACGCACAAGGAATATTTCTCTGCTTCTTTTTTCATCTTTCACCCCTTTCTATCCAAAATTAATCGTCCCATTGGCGATCAGCATCAGCATCCATCCCAGCCAGATTAACAGCAATCCCATCAGCAGGCGCAGGTACGGTTTAGTGTGATGTTTCCAGGATTTTATTTTATGCAATTTCATTCCACCAGCAACTAAAAGCAAGATAAAAAGCAACGGTGCTACAAAAATAAAATTATACAGCACCAAGAACAAGAAGGCGGTGAAATCAAAATATTGTGAAAGCAAGGTGATAATAGCTAAATACGGCGCTCCGGTGCAGGGAAGTTCTACTGCCGAGACAAATGCTCCTAGCAAGATCACTCCGGGAACAGTGACGCGGTTAGACATGCTATAAATTTTATCAATAAATGGTCCAGGAATGGCCAGTGAAAACCATCGGCCATACCAGAAGAAATCTTTTATCTCTAATATTCCCGCAAAGATAATCAAAATTCCGACAGAGATGGAAAGATATTCGGTAAGCCACAGAGGGATTGTTGACAAAAAATACAATAACCCCAAGCCAGCGAGGAGATAGACAATCAGCACGGAAAAAATATACAAGCTTCCCAGAAGAAGCATCCTGCTGGTCGACTGTTTTCCCGCCAACATCACTGAAATCATCAGGATCAATACGCCGATAGCGCAGGGATTGATGGAATCAATTGCTGCAGTAGTTACGACTGTAAGCAAGGTCGGCAAGGTTGCTTCAACGGCCATGCAGCTCACCTTGATTTAGCGCTACTTGATATGTAGTGCAGATTTTGTCGGTACTTTCTTTTTCTTGATCAAATTCGACGATGATGCAGTCTCCAGGCGGCACCTGCGGATAAGGAGCTAAAACATGATTCATATAATCTTCAATTTTTTCTTGCGTATAAATCCATTTTCCATATTCTTGAGGATTGGCCACTTTGTAGACAAAGACTTGCACTTTTCCCGGCTTTCCATTACAAGAATCTCCGTTGCGTAAAAGCACTACCCCATCATTGGTGGGCACGCCGAGAGATTCTTCGGTCAATCCTCCTCCAATTACATTGAAAAAATTATCCAAAGCGACATCTTCAGTTTTTACCACTACGCCTTCTACATGGATGCGGAAATCATTATGCTCATGAAAGACCGGTGTCCCGACACGGTTGGAAAGACCTTGGGGGTTCAGCAGATCTAATTTTTTGCCGCAATTCCAGATCTCAAAATCAGCATGCCAATGCACCGGACCTTTAGTCAAAGAGATTTGGTTCAGATAGATGGTTGTACCTGCAGTATACAAGGTTGCGATAATAATGGGAATGATCATCAATGAGAAGAGTAACTTCTTGTGGTTGTTAAGCTTCCGTTTGGAAATGATCGCCAGTATCACTAAATCAGTAACGATGATGCTGGTTATGACAATCACAATCATGGACCTGTTTTTCAACTGCACCCCTTTCTCAGAATTAGATGCTTGAGCTGCGGCTAAAGGAAGAATAAATAGCAATATCAATAGTACTGTTAAAAATTTTTTACCTATCACCTTCTTTTCAATCTAAGAAGACTAAAAGCGTATAAAAACCTTTCCTATAGCCTTGGTCGTTTATGAAATTTTAATTCTGATTATTTTCTGCACACCACTATGGCGGCAAGACGGCCACTCATTTCATTCGTGTCCTACACGACAGCCCGGAGGGCCCATCCCCAGTCGTGTCTTGCGCCAAGGTGTGCAACAACTTTTTCTACACTCCCACTAAATCCATCGTCTCTTCCTGAAATAAAACAATAAGAAGATGACGATCAGTAACATCCCTATCATCACCGCATAATACCCATACTCCCAGCTCAAAGCAGGCATGAAATCAAAGTTCATTCCATAAATTCCGGTAATAAAGGTTAAAGGAATAAATATTGTTCCTATAATGGTCAAGACTTTCATGATCTCGTTGGTCTTGTTGCTGAGGCTGAACAGATACACTTCCATCATGCCGGCAAGAATGTCGCGAAAAGTTTCAATAGTATCCATGATCTGAATGGTATGGTCATAAACGTCCCGTAAATAAATGGCGGTAGTCTTCTTGAGAATGATTGATTCTGAACGCATCATGCCGCTGACAACTTCCCGCAAAGGCCAGATGGAGCGTTGCAGTGAAATAGTCTGTCGTTTAAGATGGTGCATGATCTTAATGGTCTCGGCAGTGGGCCGGTTGATGGTCTCTTCAACATCTTCTATCTGCTCTTCGAGTTTTTCTAAAACCGCAAAATAGTGGTCAACAATAGCATCGATCAATGAATAGGCCAGGTAGTCAGGACCGCGTTTTCGCAGTTTTCCTTTGTTTTCCCTGATCCTCTTCCGAATAGGACCAAAAATATCCCCTTCTGTTTCCTGGAAAGAGATGACAAAATTCTTGCCGATGATGATGCTGATCTGTTCTGTAGATATTTCTTTCTTCTCGTAGGTAAGCATTTTGAGAATGACAAAAATATGGTCCTCAAAGGTTTCGATCTTGGGCCGCTGCTCATTGTTCATGATATCTTCCAGAAGCAGGTAGTGGAATCCGAAATGCTTTCCAATATCTTGGATGATAGCTGGATCGTGGACCCCATCAATATTGATCCAGGTAACGCTTTTTTTCCGCCGGAAAGGAAAACATTCTTCTACATTTTTAGCGATCTTTTCTTCAAATTTAATCTCATTGTAATCAAGAATAGAAATCTTCGGCGTGTGTTTCTTTTCCTCTCCGATATGCATCAGCGTTCCGGGAGGAAGTCCTGCTTTTTCTGATCGGGCTGAAGTTGCCATGGACTGTTCGCCTGTGTGAAGTTTTATAATAATTTCGATGGCGGAGTAGAAACGTGCAGAAAACCACAGATATATTCGTCAACCCTACGAGCAAACATTTAGAGAATTACTCCAGCTTATAAAAGCAGGTTCTTTTGATTAAACATAATTTAATACAGCAATATGTTTGCAGAGTGGGGTTGACCTGCGAAAGCAGAGTAAATTTGGAGTCCGTTAATCAAATGAGCGAAGCGATACATTAATGCATAGAATTAAGGGGGCTTTGGCGTTGTAGAAAACAAATATTTATTAATGTAATATTTCTTTTCAAGTTTATGGGGATATTAAATCATCTTTTTGGCTCAAAAGAGTCTATCGCAAAAGAAATTGAAGCAGATGAAGAAGCTATTATCAAGCATTGGAAACATTATCTTGGCACAATTCCTAGAAAGAAGGAGATTATTGCAAAACTTAAGTTAGATAATAAGTTCCAAATCAACTTACGGGAATTAAAAAAATTATTAGATTTGGAATTGGTAGACATTTCTGATGAAGAAAAGGAGGAATCAGAACTGATATCTGATTTGGAAGCGATAGGACACTCTCAAAAAGTAAAAAGAGTACACTAATTAGAACAGTGTTTGGGATATGCAGAAACAAAATTCGAATATGTTTATGGATTGTTACATCAGCTACATTCTATATTAAAATCACAAATTCACATAGTCATTAAACTGCAAATTGGAGCAAAGGACACTGAGAAGTTAATATCACATCTTCAATCACAATAAAATAGGGAAAATAGAAACATTTCGTAGTTTATTCTTGGCACTCATTAAAGGAGAGCATATAATAAGAACTATGGATTCTAGAGAGAAACGATTACTTAAAAAAATGCAGAAAGGAATTAGTAAAATATTCTCTAATGAAATTAACGAAGGAATAACTTACGAATGGGCAATGGCTGTTTTTAATGCGATTGAAGACAGGGTACATGAAGGAGTTGCTAATGGAATGTTTCCGGGATATCATCCAGATATTGATTTTGAATTTGCAAATAGGCCAGAATTTGTTGATTTAGTCAGAGAAAGCATACAGACTTTAAGAAAAAGGAAAGTTTCAGAGCAAATGATCAACGTATTTGTGCATCTGTTCAGAGAATGGTATAACCACGAGCGAGATTAACATTAGAACGCCAAAGCCCCTTTCTAGTTATAAGGACTCCAAATTTATGGAATATAACCTATTTTCTCAGTTCCAAAGGCATTGCTTTTAGAAACGTTAAAAAACACCAAAATTATCCTTCTCTAAAAGATGGTGTCGCCCTTTGTTATGCTCTTGGTTGCTCTTCTGCTAGCTTTTGCTATATCAGAAGTATTAAAGCGCACCTTGGGCATTCCCCGAGTGATCGGACAGGTCGGTGCAGGAATAATTTTAGGCATAACTTTCTTCAAATCTTTTCTGTTTAGCCAGGAAAATCTGGATGTACTTTCATTTCTTGCTAATTTTGGAGTGATCCTTTTGTTTTATTATGTAGGGTTAGAGACCAATTTTTCCATCTTCAAAAAAAATGCCAGGCGTTCTTTGTCGATCTCTCTTGTAAACACTACTCTTCCTCTCGTCCTCGGCTTTGTTGTAATGAAGTATGTATTTGAGTTCAATGCTATCGTCAGCTTGATAATAGGTGTTGCTCTTTCTGTCAGCGCCGTAGCGATCTCTGCCGGCATGCTGGAGGAATTAGGATTAGCTAAATCAAAGTTAGGAAGCGCCATCATCAGCGCAGGTACCGTTGATGATTTAGTTGAATTGATCTTGATCAGCATTCTTCTCTCCTTTTTCCAGGTCGCGATTACCGATATACCTCCCAACTATATGGTGCTGGGGCTGCTCTTGTTTGTAGCATCTGTAGTGGTCGCCAGGATCTGGTTTATTCCCTATACCATCAGATTTTTCGACCGGGAGAAATCTAGCACAGCCAGGTTTACTGGCTCCCTGCTGATAGTGTTGTTGATCGCCTCGCTTTCAGAATTATTGGGCATGGGTTTTATCATCGGAGCGATGGTCGCCGGCATGATCGTGCGGCAGACTATTTTCAAAGACGTGCACATTCCCGATTGGGAAGAGCATGATATCGCTAAATCCATCCATATCGTGGCCTTTGGATTTTTAATACCGTTGTTTTTCATCTGGGTAGGACTGAATACAGATATCGGGAGCCTTGGTTCAAACTTATTCTTTGTGGTCATCCTTATCTTTATCTCCTTATTAGGAACGGTAGGAGGAACTACGGCTGCAGTATTGCTCAATAAAGGAAGTCTTCGTGAAGGCATGATCATTGGCTGGGGTCTCACTCCTAAAGGAGACGTGGAATTAGGAATTGCTACTTTAGCACTAAAAGCAGGGATCATCACCCCGGCGATCTTCGCCGCACTCGTAGTGATGTCTATGTTCACCACCTTCATTTCTCCCCTGATGTTCAAGTATCTAGTAAGTACGTCTAAGAGAAAGATTGCGTAAGAAAAAGATTTTAAGCGTAGTTTTATAAAGAAAACTAATTCCGCCAGTAGGTATGAAACCCTTAGTTGCGTTAGTTCTGTTAACTCTGCTCTTAAGCGGCTGTTCAACTGGGAAAGGAATAGCCAACGCGGAAACCTACCTCCAAGATCAAGGTACAATAGAAGTTTACTTCTGCCCCCGTGAAGATTGTGAAGGTGTATTAATCTCTTTCTTAGATTCCGCTGAACAGTCGATCCATTGCGCCTTGTTTGATGTTGGACTGAAGTCAGTGCAAGAAAAATTATTAGAAAAAGAAAAGAGCATTGAAGTACTGATAGCTACCGATAATGATTACTTGAAGAAATTTAATCATCCTTTTGTCAAGGCCGATTCATACGGCTTAATGCACAACAAGTTCTGTGTTATTGATGGAAAGAAGATTAGCACCGGCTCTATGAATCCCACGGAAAATGATGCGCATAAGAACAATAATAATCTGCTCTTGATAGAATCGTCAATGATAGCGCAGAATTATGAAGATGAATTCCAGGAATTATGGAGGGGAAATTTTAAGAAAGGAAATAAAGTACAAAACCCAAAAATTACGCTACATAATGGAGAAACAAAGGAGATACGTGTAGAAACATATTTCTGTCCGGAAGATGCCTGCGCGGAACAGGTTAAAGAAGAATTGCAGAAAGCAGAAGTATCAATTCATTTCATGACCTTCTCATTCACTCATGATGGGATTGCTAATATACTTTTGTTAAAAAATCTTGATGATCTGGAAGTCAAAGGAGCGATGGAAGTGAAACAAATTTCAGAATACTCGGAATTCAATCGCTTATTGCAAAACCATATAGATGTCCGCAAGGATGGAAATAAGAATAATCTGCACCATAAAGTCTTCATTGTCGATGAAAAAACTGTAATTACCGGGTCGTTTAATCCTACTGCCAATGGTGATAAACATAACGATGAAAATGTGATCATTATCGAAGACGAAGAGATTGCCAAAAGATTTGTGGAAGAGTTTTGGAAAGTGTATAGGGAAAGCTCTTCACCCTAACCGGTCCAATATATCATGCGCATTGGTGGCAGATAGGTATTCCGTAATCTCTTTATTCTCTGCTTTTAATAAAATATTCATCCTCAATGATTTCTGTTCTTCATTGCTGACCCTGGCGAACCGGTCAACCGCAATCAAACCATAAGGATATCCTAAAAATAAAGCATCGGTGCTGTTTTCTGCTAAAAGCGGCAGGAATTCCTCGCTGCCGGTAAAACGAAAAACATGTTTTGATTTTACATGAAGCTTGACAAAGTAAGTATTATTTTCTACATAATAACTCCAACAACTAATTGGCCCTAACTTATTCAATAGAATTAGGGGAGAATTCCCTGAAGCCGTAAACAAAGAAGACGATTTGGCTAAAGCGCATACCTGTGCGGGAAGCCTAGAAAGGTATTTTTCTTCATTGCGATAAGAAGATTCTAAGGTCCCGTCAAGCACGATAATATCAGCATCAACCTTACCGCATAAAGAAAGTTCGGCAAAGCGTCTGGCCATAGAGGCTACAGCATTTATGGAAGCTCGTTCCATGCCTATTTTGATAGTGGCATCGGTAGAAGAAATCTCCAGATCTTTTTCATCTATCAATGGTTGCTCCGTGAAAAATAATTTTGACTCATAAAAAACTTCTTCTTTCTCATATTTGGCGGCCGTCAAAAGATAGAACTCGTGTTTGTGATTTTTAATTATTTTATTATCTCGATATACTAAAGCGCCGATTCTGATGAAACTGAGACAGAAATTTCCTGCTGAAATAATTTCTGCCTGGCCGCCGTCGATGAAAGCGATTGATCTTTGGGAAGAATGTTCTGGAATTGGTTGGAAATGGTCTTTGTTGATTTCAATTACTTTATTGTTGAAAAGAATCCTGTCTGAAATGGGAAACTGCTGGATTTTTCCGATTAAATAGGTAGATATTTCTTTTAACATGGAAAAAGGAAAAGCCCTCGGCGAGTAAACAAAAGGACTACGCCTTTTGAACTCTCCTCAGTCTTTTTGATAAAAAGCCCCCGGGGAGATTTGAACTCCCGACCTTTACCTTACCAAGGTAACGCCATACCGCTAGGCCACGAGGGCAACTTTAGACATATGTCTTTTATTCGAGAATCCTATTTGTTTTAAAAACCTTTCCAGCTGTTCATGGCCGTAAATTTCTAAGGTATTTCGTTTGCCGTCTCTATTACTTTTATCAACATACAAGCTAAACTCTTGAGAGAGGTGCTTCTCTAATTGGGTTATCAACGGAATACTTGCTATCTGGATAGTGATTCTTGGATATGGCCTTTTGTATTTTTTCCTATTATCAAAAAACAAACAACCATCGGTATCAAAAATTCCCCTGATAGTTGAATACAACAATTGCTTATCTTGTTCTATTATCAAAGGAATCTTGACCGTCCTTGTTTTGATTCCAGGTAGAAAACCCAAAGATAACAAGAAATCAGCAAGTTCTGGAGAGTAAAAACGAAGCTGTAAAGTATTTTCATCTTTTCTGTAACAGAGTGATGGTTTTGCGGAAGGAAAATATTTCTTAACAATGGAAACTAAATGAAATTTCAGATAATCTTCATCGAGAATAGCATTACCTGTTACGCCTACTACGATGCCTTTTTTACCGTATCTACTAAGGTAACCATCGCCAATAAACGCACCTACTAATTCGCACAATTCGCTATTGAGTTTTAACATTTCTTGTTCCATTTTTTCACAACCTCAAAAATGGAATGTAGAATGTTTAAAAATCTTAGCTTGATTTGCTGGCTTAAATATTCCTATTTCGACAACCATAAAAGTATTTGAATCATTTCTTTACAAAAATGCCAAGTGAATTAAGTCTGGATTATATCTGTTATTTGGAACAAAAGTGGAAGAGCTATACGCAAGTACGACCCTTGGGATCCGCGAAAGAGAATTCTTGAACAAGATATAAGAGATACTTTAGATGACATGAAAAATGAAACAAAAGTTGGAATAATGCTCTATGATCTTTTTGCCGGCCTTCATTCGAAAGCTGAGGGTGAATTACAAGCTTACAAACGGTTTCTGCTCAGAAGATAAAAAAAGTGCGGGGAAGGAGATTTGAACTCCCGAATCCACTAAGGAACAGGATACCTTCCTTTTTCAGCAGATTTAGTCTTCATGCTGGTCTTAAGTTTCGCCGAGCTTACGCTCACCTGCGCATTTGGCCAGGCTTTGCTATCCCCGCATAGGCAAAAACTAAAACAAGCCTTTCATTTATAAAATATTCCGTTTTATTGTTTTCATATATACTATATCAATAATCATTATAAAATAGATTTCCTTTCTAGCTTTATGGTAAAAGTCCAGGTATTCGACACTCTGGAGAAAGCAGTAATAAGATTAGATTCTCTTTTTCATAAAAATAAGCTGGTCTGGGTAGCTATGACCAGTGAGTTTAAAGCTCGAGAAAAAATGTATAGAAAAAGCGCAGCCTATCAAAAGCAACATGGCACGGATCTTACTGCGCCGCTTACCATGGAGGAAACATTTGTCTTGGGAGCAAATGTTGGCAAAGGGGAAGAAGTAAGCTCTTTCCCATATTTAATCGCGCAGGGAATCAGCGGATACGGATTTTACCTGAATCTGATGGATCTAGATACTGCTGAATTTCACGGCCCTTATGATTCTATCACGTCTTTAGTAGAAGCCACACGCCAGACTAACAATAGGAAGAATTATTCACACTTGGGCATAAAAGTATCTCCTATTTATTATACGGTCAGGCAGCCTTTTACGTACTCGGAATCAGAGAAAAATGATCTCAAAAAAGCGATGGGGTTTTCCAGTTTAACTTCAGAAAGCCAGGAAACTCTTGAAAAATACTTAGATAACTATGTAGAACGCTGCCTCAGTACAGAAGAAATACAAGAATTCGTGAGGGGGCATACTAAATTCTTAAATTGATTAGAAGCAATAAATTTATGTATTACTAAATAAAAAAAAGGCTATGTTAGAAAAAGCTAGAACAGAAATTGATGAAATTGATGCTAAGATATTAGAGTTACTTGCCGAACGATTAAAGATTTGTACGCAATTAGGCAAGTACAAAAAACAACATGCCTTACCAATTCAAAACAAAGAGCGAGAAAAAGAAGTTATCAGAGAACGAACGCAGAAATTTAAGGAGCTTGGTTACGCTGATGAAAAATTTGTGTCTGAACTTTTTGAAATGATAATGAAAAAATCGCGGGAAGTGCAGAAATGAGCTACGAACCAACCGACCAGCCAAAAACAATTTCCATTATTGGCGGTAGAGGAAAAATGGGGTCTTTATTTGCTAGAAGTTTCCGGGAACAAGGATACAGAGTTTTGGTTTCCGATGAAAACAATTCTAATAATATCCCACTGGCGCAGCAGGGAGAGGTAGTGATTGTTTCGGTGCCAATAGAAAGAACAGTTGAAGTAGTCAAGGAAATAGGCCCCCAGGTAAGAACAGATTCTCTGCTTACTGATTTTACTTCTGTGAAGGCAAAACCAGTAGCAGCAATGTTAACTTATTCTCGGGCCGAGGTTATCGGCGGTCATCCGCTATTTGGTCCGAGCATAGAAAAATTTCACAACCAAAATATGATCCTTTGTCCGGCACGAGGTAAAGATTCTCTCTCCTGGTATAGTACGGCATTGGAAAAGCTGGGATTGAAAGTTACATTCATGGACCCCAAAGAACATGACCAAACCATGGCTATGGTGCAGTGTTTAACTCACTTCTCCAATATTGTTTTTGCTTCTGCTATTTCCGCAATGGATTACCAGTATGATCAGCAAGATGCCACTACTCCAGCCTACCTCCTTCGCCTTTATGCTGCAGCGCGAATGCTCACGCAAGATCCTTCTCTATATGCAGGAATTCTAATTGAAAATCCTTTTGCACGTGAAGCAATAAATGCCTACAGCAATGCGGTTAAAGAAATAAGCACTTTAGTGCATGAATCAAAAAAAGAGGGATTAGAAAGTTTGCTTAATGCTCTTCAAGAACGGTTTAGAGATCATCCCGTCCTGGAGAAAAAAAAGGCGGAGATTATTGATGAGTAAAATTGCTGTTCTCGGCCCAGAATATAGTTATTCTCATCTAGTGGGCTTGAAAATATTTTCTGAACAAGAGTTACTTCTTTGCAACAGGATCGAAGATGTGTTTAAGGCTGTTGCTGAGAAGAAAACGGAAAAGGGAATAATTCCCATCGAAAACATGCTGCAAGGGAGCGTTAGAGAAAGCATTCTTGGCCTGTTGAAATATAAAGTAAAAATCAATGAGGCTTATACGGTTCCGATACGGCACTGCCTAGCGGGGCAAAAGCAAAATTACAGTAAAATAGTTTCCCATCAGCAAGCATTAGGGCAATGTTCAGGATTCTTGTCAGGAAAAGAGATCATTGAAGCATCGAGCACTTCCAAAGCGATGGAAACTGCTGCCCAAAATCAAGCATTTGCAGCTATCGGTTCTAAGGAAGCAGCAGAGCATTATGGATTACGCCTTCTCCAAGAAAACATTGAAGACAATCATGATAATGTGACTAGATTTTTAGTTATTTCTTTGGAAGAGACAAAAATTGCTGAAAAAAACAGCTCAATGACGTCAAGTTTATTGCTTACACCTAAAGATGACCGCCCTGGACTGTTATTTTTGCTGCTGGCGCCATTTGCGGCGCAGAACATTAACTTAGTAAAGATTGAGTCACTGCCTTCCGGAAGAAAGATGGGAGAATATGTTTTTTATATTGAGATAGAAGGGGATGTTCATGAAGAGCGAGTAAAAGCTGCCCTGGACTTTTTAAGGAATAGCATTGAAGTGTATTCGTTAGGTTCGTACGAAGTACGGGATTTTGAATAAAGTGTATATACGCAACGCTTATATTTAGCTAAGAAACTTTATTTTAAATGTCTGATCATTCTGAAAAATCAAGCCCTTTTATTACCAGACGAACTTTCTTAACCGCTGTTGGCTGCGCCAGCATCGTAGCCCTTACTTCTTGCACCGCAGGACAGTTTCAGGTGGTGCATCTTAATAACGCTCCGCGATACGAAAACATTACCTCGGAAGAAGACATACGAACCGTGCCTTTCGCGCATCTCAATGCTGCTGATCTGCGGGGGAATTCCTTGAATCTCTTTAAAACTATTTCCAGGGAGAAAGCGCACTACCATGCTGCCTGGCTGGCTGACTTTTTTCGCCGAGAAAAGATTGGCATTCTTAATTTAAACGAACTTGATTATGCTGGAACAACGAAAACCGGAGGATTGGACCAGCCCAAGATAATTGCTGAGCATCTGGGTGCCCCCTACAACTATGTTCTTTTTGACCAGTATCTGAAATCACCTAGCTGGATCACGGGAAATGCGGTTGTTTCCCGCTTTCCCATGAAAGCAGTACACCGGCATTTATACGGCGACAGCGACTGCAATTTTTTTGACAGCAGGATCGAACATTTCTTCAAAGATTTTGTTCATGTTTCCGTAAGGGTTGGCAAAAGAGAGCTTAATGTCATAAATACGCATCTGGATGACAGCGAAGGCGAGTATGAATTTCGAAAAAAAGAAGAGGCGCGAGAACTGGCAGCGTATATTCAAGCCTTTTCACGACAAAATCCTCATAGCTACATCGTAGTGGCGGGAGACTTTAATGTTAGTCACAACAGCAAAATAATGAACATGCTGCTTAAAGACGGAATTCTTCATCCACCTCAAGAAAATTTTGGGCTTAAAACTCATCAGAACGGCAATCCCACTCACGATTTAGACCATATTCTTGCATCTTCCAATATTGCCATCCATAATTATAGAACTTTTCAATTTCCCTGGTCGGATCATCTGGGGTTGATGTGCGAGCTGGAATTTTTGGAATAGAGATGTAATTTTTATCATAACACCTGAAAAGGTAAAATCATACGCTAGATATTTTTGCCTGTTTGTTTTTATCCTCCATTTGTTTCTTTCTCTTCCTCTCCGGTTCAGCAAGATAATTTTCACTTGTTACTATTGGGCGACCCAACTCTTTTTCAGTTTCCTTTCTAGCGTTACCTGCCACCCTTCCGCCTCTTTTGGCAGCATCTTCAACTTGTGGATATCCCTGCGCATCTTCTTTTCTGGTGATTTAGGTAGAAACCCTTTCACCTAGCATAGTAAAAATAAGCTCTAAATCGTTCATATGATCTCGTAAGTTCTCTTGTTTCAGTCCTTTGAATTGCTTATACTCACTTGGAGTCATACCAAACGTTGCTCTGGAAATTTCCGCAGTCAAAATAGCGTATTCCTTTTCAGTCTTTACCCCTCTTTTGTCCCATTCGTCAGTCAGTTCGTCTCTTATGGCAATACCCCTAACTCTCTTCTCAATCCAATCATCAGAATAACCTTTGGCTTTGTAGATTTCTTTCATACGCTTTTGGCAAGTTCAGGGTTTTCTATTTCCTGCACTCTATCATAGCCTACTTGAGCCAGCCATAATTTAAGCGGTTCTGCTTTTTTGGACGGTATTGATTGAATTATCCTGAAAAGAGACTTAGTATTGGCACAATCGGTCTCATAGAGTTTACCATCTGCTGCAGGTAATTTCAGTCGGTGACAATTTGTCACCACCTCGCTTCCTTCTTCCCTAAGCCTTTGGCTGAGCTTGTTCCAATATTTTCTAGCTATCTGAAAATCTTCCTGCCCGGTTAAAAATGCAATTATATCAATAACAGAATAATACCATTCATTGTTATACCATAGTCTTCTAAACTGTTTTCCTTGGAATACAATAAGAGAAGTATGCCCCATTATTTCATCTGCCATTTTCAGCACCTATGCTTGAGCTTCTAATAACTTTTAAGAAATAAACACCATATTTATCAAAATTTCTTTCTCCAATACCATCAATTTCAATCATTTCTTCTTTCGTCATCGGCTTAGATTTAGCTAATCTCTTTAAGACAGAATCATGAGCTACTACATACGGAGGAAGATTCTCAGCTCGCGCAAGATCCATCCTCATACTACGCAGTTTTTCAAACAACCTATTTTCTTCTAAATTTAATTCAATAAGTGGGGATGAAACCACGGGCTTAAAATCTCCTTTATTCATCTTATCCATCTTGGCATGAAGAAATGTAACTGTTGAATCTATAATTTTATCTAATTCTTCAACACTATCAGCACCAACTTTTACAGAGCCAACATACCAAGACCCTTTTGCAGTCTGCTTAAATTCTACGTCAAAATTTTTTCCCTCTTCCATTTTAAGCTAGGAAACCTCAAACTTTATAACTTTTGCCCACCAATCTAAATTTTAGCCTGCTTTGCAGTAATCCTATTTTTCAAAGTTTTCAGAAACTACAGCGCAGTGCGATTTTCGGCGGTAAAAATACTCTTCGTCGCTTCGCTCCTTGTCCTCCCACTCTGCTCAGAAATTTTATTAATGATAATTCTAGTCCTCGCTCGTAGGTCGGAGAAACTAACAGGAATTATTTCAGCTCAGAAATGAAATCGTTGCATGAAAAACAAGGTTTTTCAGCACTGAAAATAAATCGTGGTTTGTTTTCATGTGTTTCATTTCTTGAGTAAGCGAAGCGAACGATGGGATAGGCAACTTCAGGATTTCCGTGTTTATTATCTACGTTTTACAGTAAACTAACTGTAAACTATAATTTAAAAAATATGTTTTAGCAGATACTTATCCTTTTAAAGAGTAAATGAAAGTGGGTGTTGCTTCCAAGAGGAATAACCCATGTTGATCCAACATTTATACCTTAGCGCCTTGATGTTACTGCTTGCCGGGTCAATTCTTCCTTTTGTTTATGGCAAAAGAGTAGTGCGGTGGTTATCCCAGAGTCTTATGCTGCTGGGGAATACCATATTAGTTTTCTCTTCTTTGACCATTCTCCTCACCACGCAAACGCTGTCCTGGAATGTACACAGATGGATACCGTTTTTCTCCTTCACCATAGATAAACTTGCGGCCTTTTTCATCCTTCTTACGGCAGTAGTGTCCTTATGCATAGGTATCTATTCTTTTTCCTACACCGAATACCTTCATGGCCGAAAAGAAGTCTTTATTTTTCTCACGGGTTTGTTTACTCTCTCACTGGTGCTGGTAGTCTCTTCTTCTTCATTGCTGGCCTTTCTTTTTTTCTGGGAAATGATGTCCCTCACTTCATTTTTTCTGGTGATGACCGAATACGAAAAAAAAGAAACGCAAAAAGCGGGGATTTTTTATTTCGTTATGACCCAGTTTGGCACGCTATTTATAATGTTAGCCTTCTTCTTGATCTATCAGCATACCGGTTCCCTGAATATCGAGCAATTGCATAAACTTCCTTCTGGTCTTGCCAATATTATATTTGTTTCATTATTCATCGGCTTTGGCACAAAGGCGGGGGTTATTCCTTTTCACAAATGGCTGCCTTATGCACATCCCGCCAGCCCTTCACCAACGTCGGCGCTGATGTCCGGCGTTATGATAAAAATTGCCATCTATGGACTGGTGAGGTTCATGCTTCTCTTTCCCGAGCAAAAATTATGGTGGGGAGTGTTTATTTTAATTTTGGGAACAATCTCGGCTTTCCTGGGAGTTATCTATGCGTTGAAAGAACATGACTTAAAACAGTTGCTGGCATACCACAGCATAGAAAATATCGGCATAATCCTTATGGCCATTGGTTTGCATGTAATCTTCCAGTTTTTTGCTCTGGAGCAATGGGCGGTGGTTGCTTTTGGCGCGGCGCTTTTTCATACTCTGAATCATGCCCTGTTTAAGAGCCTGCTATTCCTAAGCGCCGGATCAGTAGTTCAGGCCACGCATACCAGGAACATCGAGGAAATGGGAGGACTAATAAAAAAGATGCCCTACACGGCATTCTTGTTTTTGATCGGCGCCGTATCTATTTCAGCACTGCCCCCATTCAATGGTTTTGCCAGCGAACTAATGGTTTTTGAAGTATTATTTCGGTCCAATTTAATTCCTCTTCCCTCCATCAAAGTATTGTTATTTTTATCTTTATCTTTGTTTGCCATGACCAGTGCGCTGGCGGCAGCATGCTTCGTAAAAGCGTTTGGTGCGGTTTTCCTTGCTCTTCCAAGATCAAAAGAAGCAGCGGAAGCAAAAGAGGCGCCAACCCCCATGCTTTTGGGCCCAGCAGTTTTAGCTCTTTTATGTATGGGTTTAGGAGTTTTCTCTTTCCAGATATTTTCCGTTATCGGAAAAAACATTGGCTATGAGTTTCCTCTTCCAAATTTATGGTACGTTTTCCTGGCATTGGCAATTTTCACCGTTCTGGTCATCATCATGGTGCGTTTATTCGCTTCCAGGAAAAGCAGGGTAAGTGAAACCTGGGGTTGTGGAATTCTTTCGCAGAACTCCAGAATGGAATATACTGCTTCCGGGTTCTCTGAGCCGATAGTCACTATTTTTAGTTCCATTTATCGCACTAAAAAAAGAGCTCAAAAATCTTTCTATGACCAAAACCAAGTGGTGTTTAAGGAAGGACATGCTGAGATTACACTGGTAAAATTTTTTGAAGAATACTTATACCTGCCCCTAGTCAGAATTGTACAACGCATCTCCGCATATCTCTATACGCTGCAGAATAAAGTAGAATTAGACTCGTACATCCTCTATAGTTTCATTACCATCATTATCTTGATGCTGATTGCCGGCGGAGTAATATGAAATTATGAAATCCATTTTACTTTATGCCGTCGTAAATGTATTGGTAATCTTGTTATTGGCACCTTTATATTTATCGTTAATTAAAAAAGTTAAAGCTAAAACTCAGAGAAGAAAAGGTCCACTTTTACTGCAATCTTACTACAATCTATTTAAATTATTCAAGAAGGAAGCAGTATATTCTCAGAATTCTTCGTGGATTATGCGCGTTTCACCCTATCTCAATATCGTTTGCCTGCTGGTAGCAGCATTGTTTGTCCCGATATTATTCATCCCCGCAACAGGAAGCTGGCTGGGCAATATTATTTTGTTTTTATATCTTCTGGCTCTGGCCAAGTTTTTTATGGCCTTAGGGGGCCTGGATGCAGGAAGCACCTTCGGGGGGATGGGGAGCTCCCGAGAAATGACCCTCTCGTCTCTGGTTGAACCCGTCGCCATACTTGTTTTTGCCGCGCTCGCTTTTGTATTCCAGAGCACTAACTTTTTTGATATTTTTCGCCAAACTATTCAATCCACGCCGGCAGAGGTAAACCCTTCTCTGGTATTATTAGGAATTTCATTGTTCATCGTTTTGATTACCGAAACTGCGCGAGTTCCTGTTGATAATCCAGAAACACACTTGGAATTGACCATGGTGCACGAAGCAATGATCCTGGAACAGTCAGGCAGAAATTTAGCCCTGCTCGAAATATCCGCTTCAATAAAACAGCTTTTGCTCATGGGAATTTTAATTAACGTATTCCTTCCCTGGGGTTTAAGCCCAAAAGCAGCCGTTTGGGGAATGGCGATTTCCTTGGGATTATTCTTAGTAAAAAGCACTTTCCTGGCAGTATTTATGGGGCTGTTTGAGTCCTATTTTGCAAAACTGCGCTTGTTCCGTCTGCCGATCTTATATTCTCTGGCATTTTTCCTGACTTTAATTACCATTTTTCTGGAGGTCTTGCTATGAATGCGGTTATGAATGTAGTTCTTTTTGAAGGCTTAGTAAAATTGTTTTTAGTCGTGGTGGTAGTTTCAACCGCGTTTATCCTTACTGGAAAGGATCTTCTGGCCTTATTCCGCACCTATGCGCTGCAGTCCGTGTTTATTGCTGCAGTTGCCTTTATCTTGTTCCTGCAGGAAAGAAATATGATTTTGTTGTACACAGCCATGCTGACTCTGGTAAGCAAGGGAATAATAATCCCAAAGCTGTTGCAAAAAGTGCAAAAAAGCATGAATGTTCGCCGGGATATAGAATTCCATTATCTGCAGCCAAGCGGATCAATCTTCTTGAGCATAATCTTGCTTTTAGTAGTACACCTAATTTTTTTAAAGATTATGCGTGATGTTACCACCAGCAGCTTGTTTCATACAGGATTGGTAGTGGGTGTTTCGTTAACCTTCATAGGAATGCTCATTATTTTCAGCCGCAGAAAGATCATCAGTAAAATTGTCGGATACCTAACCATGGAGAATGGGGCAGTATTGTTCAGCTTGTTTATGGGCGAATTGCCGCTTCTTATTGAAGTGCTGGTGCTGATGGACTTAATGGTGCTGGTGCTCGTTGCTGCTATGCTAGCCTTCGGCATGGACTCTTCTATTGAAGATTTCCACTACAAATTAAATCCCTTTCGGAGATGGTTTAAAGGAGGGAAGGAAGTATGATTGAAAACATTATCATCATCGCAGTCATCATCGCGGCTATTGCATTGATAGCAGTTATTGCTTCGCGCTCCATCCGCATTATGAACGCAAGTACAATTATTCACTCTTTTGCCACTATGGTATTGGCAGGATATGCCCTCAGCACAGTAAAGTTGCCGCTTTTTTTCCTGAAAAACCGCTATTTTTTTCTGGATGCTCTTGGCATTTACGAAATTTTCATTACTGGCTGCATATTTTTCCTCGCGGCCATCTATGCAAAAGGATACATGCATAGTTTAATAAAAGCTGGAGAACTTGATCCCAAAAATGCAAAATTATTTTATGTGGTCTTCAATTTGCTGCTGCTGTCTGTAGTTTTAGCATTTAGTGCAAATAACTTAGCTTTGTTGTGGATTTTTGTTGAGCTCACCACGGTTCTTTCTGCCATCCTCATTGTGGTGTTAAATGCCAAAGAAAATATCACCGCAGCAATCAAATATGTATTCATCACTTCAACTGCAATGATCTTTTCGTTTATGGGCTTGATACTTTTATTCTTCTCCAGCAGGCAAGGGCTGGAAGAGGCAACCTTAAACTGGGATATGTTATTGCAAGGGGCGCAACAACTGCCGCCGCAATTATTGCTTTTCTCCTTTGTCCTTATTTTTGTGGGCTTTGCGGCAAAATCAGGAGTCGCTCCCTTTCATACCTGGCTCCCTGCAGCATACTCTAAAGCGCCTTCAGATGTAAGCGTGCTGCTTTCTGGAAGCGTTTCTATGATCGGGGTTTACGCTATCCTTCGCATCTATTCATTAACTGCGCATACGGTCGTGCATCCTTTTGCTTCCAAATTCCTGCTGGCATTTGGAGTTCTTAGCATAGGTATAGCTGCTCTAAGCATGTTGGTTCGAACCAATGTAAAAAAGATAATCGCTTTTTCCAGCATAGAGCATGTGGGAATAATGCTGCTGGGCATGGGAATAGGAAATATTGTCTGGATGGTATACCATCTACTGGCGCATGCCTTGGCTAAAGCGCTGCTCTTTTTTTCCGCAGGAATCATTCATCGCCAATACCAGAGCAACAAGATTGAAGCAATATACAATTTGTTTGAACTCCAGCCTTTCGCATCCTGGGGATTGATCATCGGCAGTGCTGCCGTGATAGGAATGCCCCTGCTTCCACTCTTCATCTCAAAATTTTTTATCCTTGCGGATTTGGCGAACGTTTCCTTACTGCTGTTATTGGCGGTATTGGTTTTGTTATTGATAGCCTCAGGTTCTTTTGCCTGGTTCATGATACAGATGATGCAAATCAAAGAAAATGTTTTACCCAAGTATCGTGCTCCCGCAAGCATGAAAATGGCCTTGTTCATTTTAATCGCGCTTTTATTGGCATTAGGCCTGTATGTTCCTGATAAGCTCTATGCAATATTAGAAAAAATAGTTGTCCAACTAGGGTTATGAAGGATCTGAGGGAAGAAAAACTATGAATAGCTTGAAAACAGAATTGAAATACCTTTTCGGCTCTATGAAGTTCGAAGAAAAGAACGCTGGAGAGATACATATAGAAGCTGGAGAAGATGATTTTCTTCGCATTATTCCTGCGCTCGCTGAGAAAAAATGCATCCTCATTGATTTATTTGCTGTGGAAAATTTTGACAGCACAAAAAATATATTTTTATTGTACGTCTTTGAAAAGAGAGGCTGCTCTGAGGTGCTCATCCTTCAACGCAAAGTAAGTATGAAAACTTCTTCTATTGCTACGACCTTCCCTTCAGCATGCTGGTATGAACGAGAAATAACTGACGGATTCGGCATTGAATTTACTGGAGCTTTTGATACCCGCCGGTTATTCCTGCATGAGATTTATCCCCAAGATTTTCATCCATTACGTAAATCTTTGGTGAATAAGCCTATGAAGATGCAGGAATCAATCCCGCAAACTGAGGAATATAAGTTTAAGGAAATGCGTGGAGAAGGAGTCTATCAGATTCCAGTCGGCCCGGTCCATGCGGGAATTATTGAGCCGGGACATTTTCGCTTCAGCGTCATTGGAGAAACAATCTTTAATTTGGAAGTGCGGATGTTCTGGAAGCATAGAGGGATAGAAAAATTAGCCGAGAATAAAAAGCCGCAAGAAGTTATAGCGTTAGCAGAAGCTATAAGTGGTGATGAAACAATAGCGAACTCCTTAGCATACTGTGTCGCAGTGGAAAAGATTTGTTCGGTCAAAATACCGCCCCGCGCTTTGTACCTGCGAACACTTTTTGCGGAGATGGAACGGATCTACGCTCTTTTAGGAGACTTGGCGGGAATGATCATTGATGTAGCCTATCCCGCCGGTGCAAGCCCCCTTTTTATTTTGCGGGAAGAAATGTTGCGCTGGAATGAACGAGTAAGCGGTTCACGATTTTTTAAGAATGCCCTGCAGATAGGGGGAGTTAAGGCCGATGTTGGCAATGAAACATTAGAAGAACTAATTCAATACTTACGTGCTTTCTCCATACGTTTGAAACAGGCAGCAGATCAAGCTGTCCGCTTTACTTCTGTATTCGATCGGTTGGAAATGGCGGGAGTTGTAAAAAAAGAATTAGTAGATTCTTTGAATTTAAGCGGACCCTTGGCGAGAGCTTCTGGAGCTGCTGCTGATGTGAGAATTGATCATCCTTATGGCTTGTATTTTAAAATAGCCCCCCACAACTTTGTTTTGGAACAAGGAGATGTGTTAGCGAGATTCAGAGTGAAAGTTGCCACCATTATAAACTCGATCAATATAATTCAAAAAATAATCAGGGAGATGCCGCAGGGAGAAATTACTGCTGCATATACGCTCAAAAACGGCTTGGCGTTGTCTCTGGTGGAGTCCGCGCGCGGGCAGAATGTTCATTTTGTTTATATACAAAAAGGAGCAATTAGCCGTTACAAAGTCAGGACCGCTTCCTTTTGCAACTGGCAGGCAATTGAGCATGCAGTTCTTGGGAATATAATTCCTGACTTTCCGCTCATTAACAAAAGCATGAATTTATCGTATGCTGGTACGGATATGTAGGTGAAAAATGGCAAGTGCAATTGGTAACGTATGGAAGTCAACAGTGACGGAAGAATTCAAATTTCGAGATGAGGAGTTCGAGCAGCTGGGGATAAAACTCAAAAGAGATATTGATTCCATATTTGGAAGAAGTTTGGCTATTAGAGAAGTAGATACGGGAAGCGATAACTCTCCGGAGATTGAATTAGTAAATTTGACAACTCCTTACTATGATGTAGAGCGATTTGGGATTACCTTTGTAGCTTCGCCCCGCCATGCGGATGTTTTAATAGTTACTGGTCCGGTTACCTGGAATATGGCCACAGCGTTGCGAAAAACCTATGATGCTACGCCATCACAAAAACTGGTTATTGCTTTAGGCGATGATGCTTGTGATGGGGGATTATTCAAAGGAAGTTATGCGGTTTTAGGGGGAGTCGATAAAGCCATTCCTGTCGACGTAAAAATTCCTGGAAATCCTCCTGCACCGAAAGAAATCTTAAAAGGATTATTAGCGCTTATGAAAAAAATAAGGGAAAGAGACTCTTAGTAATATTCATAAAAATGTTACCATGATTTTGCGGAAAGTTAATTAATTCTTGTTCTTGCTGTAATCAGCGCTGAAGAGTGCTGAAGAAAACAAGATTATCTGCAATAAGCTGCGTCTGGCGCAAAACCGCCCCCAAGCCCAGCAGCCTGGCGTAACTATCAAAGATTTGTTCAGGATCATTCTTTAATTCATCAGCAATGTTGGTAAGATGCTTTAAAGATTCCAATGCGTATTTCCTGTAGCGTTGAATCTGCTCCTTTGTTCCGATCATATAATTTTCGGCTAATTCAGCAACACGATCCCTAAACGACTGATCATCCCGCGGATGTTCGTAGCCGGGATATCCTACTGCGCCGCCAACGGTTTGGTCCAGCGCAAAATTCCAGCATTTCTCAAAATAGGGCATCTCTGGAACCCAGTTTGCGGCGTCGCCGCCAACTTGGCCAAGGCCGTAGATGAGCTTTTCTTTTTTTGGTTTTCGATAATGTAATCCTAGTTTATCAATATCAACATCAACATGTACAGCCATATGCTGCCTTTTTCCGCCCCCAACTCCTGCATACCAAAACTGAACGAGAAAGTGAGTAAACATATAGAGATTGTTTTGGTCGGCGAGATATTTTTGAAGACTTATACCCCCATCAACGGTTAGATAATTTCCTGATTGCTTGACAATATGCTTTACCAAATCCCAATTAAACTCTCCAAAGTTCTCAACATTAGTATCTAATTTTTTTCCTGAAGAAAAGAACATTATTTCTTTATTGAGGATTAAATTTTCCAGGGAAAGAGTTGAAGCCATACGGCTGAGAAAGAAGAAGAATTATTTAAGCTTTCTTATTCAATTATTTTTCAATTTATGGCTTATACCTCTCCATAGTCCTCGGAAATGGTATGGCATCTTTCACCGTTTCCAGACCGCAAATCCAGGCGATTAATCGTTCCACCCCTAAACCAAAGCCGCCATGAGGAACACTGCCATATCTTCTCGTATCTAAATAAAATTCATACTGCTTGGGGTCTTCACCCTGAGCAATCAAGCGTTTCTTGATTTTCTCCAAATCATGCTCTCGGTGAGAGCCGCCGACAATCTCTCCATAACCTTCCGGAGCCAGCACATCACAGCCCTGGACAACTTTCGGATTTTTTGGATCTTCCGTCATATAAAATGCCTTCACTGCTTTAGGATAATGAGTGACAATAACCGGAACATCATAAAGTTTAGTCAATTTCTCTTCTTCAATGGTTCGCAAATCTTTGCCCCACTGCACTTTCATCTTGCACTTTTGATCCAGAATCTTCAGGGCTTCATCATAGGTCATGCGCACAAATGGCTTTTTCATGGAAGGTTTTAATTTTTTCAGGTCGCGCTGTAAAATGTTCAGTTCCATTTTGTTTTGTTCCAGAACCTTCTTTACCACGTGTTTGATCAAACCTTCCGCATGGTCTTGTATATCCTTGAATTCCGCCCAGGCTATCTCCGTTTCCGCATGCCAATACTCAGTTAAATGACGGGAAGTCTTGCTTTTCTCCGCCCGAAAGCTGGGAGAGATGGTGTAAATTTTTTCCAAGGCAAAAATAGCCGGCTCTGCATACAACTGCCAGGTCTGCCCTAAGAAGACATCCTTTTTGTCGAAGTAATCCACGCTGAATAATTCTGCTCCCCCTTCCGCCTGCACCGCTTGGAAAATAGGAGAATGATATTCATAAAATCCCTGCTCTCTGAAATATTCGTGAATAGCATTGAAAACAGTGCTTCTGACCTTCAAAATAGCAATCATCTTCTGGCTGCGCAGCCACAAATGGCGGTTGTCGGCCAGGAATTCTACAGATTGATCTTTGGTAATCGGATAGTTTTCACTTATTCCAACTAGATGATATGATTCTACCTGTATTTCGTAACCGGTGGGAGCACGGTCATCTTTTTTTATTTGTCCAGTAATTTCTAAAGAAGCTTCTACTTGGAAACGGTCGATTTCATCCCATTTCTTGTCAAATTTTTCCCGCTCAAAAATACATTGGATTATATTGCTGGAATCCCTCAGTACCACGAACTTATATTTGTTGCTGCCTCTTTCGCGATGGATCCAACCTCTAACAGAAACTTTTCCCGAGCCTTTCTTCATCGCTTCCTGGATGGAGAGGTATTGCGCCATAATCCTCGTAGATAAAGGGAGGGTATAAAAATGTTTTTGTGGGGTTTCGGCTTGGTTTTAGGTTAAGCAGTAAAAGACTAAAGAAAATTATATATATCAGTAACATAACTGAGGACTAGGTGTAGGAAATGGTGGCGTTAGAAGGAATTGTTCTGCATTCGTTAGATATAGATATAACCAGTCGCTTCTATGAAACTTTGCTCCGAATACAGTTTAAGGAAGAAAAACACGACGAAGGACCAAGGCATTATGCTAGTCATCTTGAAAATGGCTTACTTTTAGAAATATATCCCCCGCCCAAGGCAAAGAATCCTCCAGTAACTCCTGCTCCTTCCGATGCAAGCAGGGTAAGGGTGCCAAATCATTCAGACCCTAGCCTCATCTTCAGAGTAAAAGACCTTGAAGTTACTTTAGAGCAAATGAGAGAATATACGAAAGGAGGAGTAAAAATGCTTCCTTACGGAGCAAAAATTTATGACCCCGATGGACGAGCAATTTATCTTCATAAAGTTTAATTATTTCCACTCTCAAATCTTCTGAACTGCCTGCTGATGCACTGCAACTGCTCTTCCTGACGGATCAGCCATGCCTTGGAATGATTTACTCCATCGGTAGGCAGTAGGCGTGGAACAGGCAATAGAGGGACCTACTTCAACCGTAAGAGCAGCATCTTTACTAGGAAAAAATTCTTCGAAAATACTTCTGTAGAAGTATGCTTCTTTAGTTGCTGGCGGCTGTACCGGGAAACGCTCTGCTGCCTTGGCCATCATTTCATCAGAAATTTTTTCTTCTGCATGCGTTTTCAAGGAATCAATCCAGCTGTAGCCTACCCCGTCAGAAAATTGTTCTTTCTGGCGCCAGAGCACCGATTCAGGTAAAAAGCCTTCAAATGCTTTCCGTAAAACATATTTTTCCATTTTTCCTGGTCCGCACATTTTATCTTTCGGATCAAAGCTCATGGCGTATTCTAAAAAATCTTTATCCAAAAAAGGCACGCGAGCTTCTACGCCCCAGGCGGCCATAGATTTGTTGGCGCGCAAACAGTCGTACTTGCTTAATTTTTGTAATTTTCGGACGGTTTCTTCATGAAACTCCGTGGCATCCGGCGCCATGTGGAAGTATAAGTAGCCGCCAAAAACTTCATCAGCCCCTTCGCCGGAAAGAACCATCTTGATGCCCAAACTTTTAATTTTCCTGGCCATCAAATACATAGGGGTGGAAGCACGGATGCTGGTCACATCGTAGGTTTCGATATGATAAATAACATCACGCAAAGCATCAATCCCTTCTTGAACGGTAAATTTTAATTCGTGATGGACACTTCCAATATATTCCGCTACCTGGCGAGCGAATTTAAGATCTGGCGAGCCTTCTAAGCCTATGGAAAAGGAATGTAACCGCGGCCACCAGGCCTCTTCCTGGTCTCCTGATTCAACACGCCTGCAGCTGAATTTAGCCGCGATAGCAGCAATCAAAGATGAGTCTAACCCTCCAGAGATTAAAACTCCGTAAGGAACATCGCACATCAATTGTTTTTTTACTGCAGTTTCTAACTCTTGGCGTAATTTTGGCAATGAAACAGGTGTGGTTGGAATTGTGGTTGCCCATGCTGGCTTGTACCATTTCACAAATTCTTTTTTGCTGCCCAGATAATAATGTCCGGGAGGAAATTCCTGCAGTTTTTCACAATATGGTTCAAGCGCTTTCATTTCGCTGGCAACGTAGAGTGCTCCTTCACCATCCCATCCAATATACAAAGGCACAATACCGATATGGTCTCGAGCAATAAAATATTCTTTGGTATTTTGGTCATAGATGCAGAAGGCAAAGATGCCATCTATCTTCGATAAAAAATCTGGTCCCATTTCATCGTAAAGGTATAATAATACTTCGCAATCCGATTTGGTCTGCCATTGATGATCTTTCTTTAAGGTAGTTCGAAGTTGTTGATGATCATAAATCTCTCCGTTGGCAATAAGCACTCTTCCTTTGGCAGTATCATGTAACGGCTGCGCTCCATGTTCTACGTCAACAATTGACAATCGTTCATGCGCCAGAAGGCAAAATTCGTCATTATAAATACCGCTCCAGTCCGGCCCGCGGTGGCGTATGCTAGAAGCCATCTTCAGGGCTTGAGAGCGTCTTGCTTCCTGGTCCTTTTTCCCAAATATCCCGATTATTCCGCACATGGGCTTTTTCAGAGAGGGATTTGTTTTTATATTTATTCCAAAAATAATGAAAAATAATCCTAAAAATACGAAATATTTATATAAAAATGGAACATTTGTTCTATTATGGAAGCAAAAATAGACGAGAAGGATAAAATGATTTTAGAAGTTTTGAAAGAGCATGCAGACTATGCCACCCGACAGATTGCTAAAAAAACCAGATTGCCCATAACCACAGTACACAACCGAATCCAAAAATTAAAGAAAGAGAAAATTATTAAGAAATTTACGGTAGATTTAGATTATCATAGGCTGCGGGAGGGATTTAGGGCGTATGTGTTAGTCTCGGTCGATCTTTCATTATTGAAACAGAAAAATAAATCGCAATATAATGTAGCGAAAGAGATACGAAATTTTCCTTTTGTAGAACGCGTTGATATTGTTTCAGGAGGAACGGATTTAGTGGCTATGATACGAGTGAAGGATGTGGCGGAATTCGATCAAGTGTTGCTGACGAAATTGCAGAGAATAGAAGGAATTGATAAGACCCAGTCGTTGATTGTGATACATGAGGAGTGATATTATCTAAAAAAGTACAAAAAAATTAAAAACGTGCCAGAATGACATAAGGTAATTCCTGTTCCTTTTGTGCCTTTAACCAATCATCTACTGAACCACCATATTCCTTCTCACCAAATTTACTGCCAGAAACTAACATTAAATCTATCAAAGAAGGCGACTTTCTTAAAGAGTAATCTCTTTTCGGACAAAGATAAATTCTATTACCCGTAAAATTACCTTCTGTGTGATCGATACTATCATTAAGAGCATATTTAGCTAATCCATAGTTTGATCTAAAAACACGGCTCTCGCCTCTGCTGTCCAAAAAACTCCATCCTAGTTTATCCCCAATATCTCTAGTTAATATTTTAAACCAATCTCTAAACCAATAATCATCTTGTGGGAGGTTTTCTGAAACTATTGCAAAATCAATATCGCGATACTTTTTTTTGTCTCCTTGTGTTTTTCTAACCGAACTACCCACTGCTGCAAAAATCGCCTTATGCCCTTTAATATGCGACTTTACAACTGGAATTAATTGCTGTACATTTTTTGTATCCTCTGGTTTTAATGCAGCAGACCATAATTCTACATTTACTTCCAAACTTTTATCCATAACGATCCCCCCAAAGACTTAATGAATAATTAAAAATGTTATGAACTATTTTTAAAATTTTCTCTACTGCATCGTATACAAAACTCTTCCTAAATTGTGGATCAAACTGGTCATCCTTTGCAAGCGTGTCAGAACTCGATTAAATCCTGGCAATTTCTGGACCTGCTCTTCCAATACGTCCAATTCTTTATCAAAGCCTCGTTTAAATTCGGCCTGCTTGAATGCTAACTCAGAATCTTTGTTGTACGCTGCTTTCATGGTTGTAGTATAATAGTCATGCATCTTCACTAAGTATTGCTGGACTTGTTCCTGGGTCGCGGCAGGCATTTTTAGTTTATGACTATGGCGTACGGTCCGGCGCACTTCGTCAGCGATCGCTTCTATATAAAATCCTATGAAATGAGCCCGTAACAGATCTAAACCAGATAACTTAAAATTCTTGAGCGCCTTCATAGGATTGCGTAAGTTGTATAAGATGCTCCTATACAGAAGGAAGTAAAGCCGGTTCACATCCTGATCACGCTCATTAAGGCTTTCATAATTATCTTCATCAAAGATCTGCTGAGCTTCTTTCATCATGGTTCTGGTTACTAAGTCCATCTTACGGATAAGTTCTTCCGCCGAAACTGAGTCCATGCTCAGGAAATCCTTAGCGATGATAGTGTCGGAAGTCTGCTCCATGATTTCCAGAGCGATCATGGATTGGACAATGCCTTGTAATTCCTTCACTTTGTTTTTGATCTCTTTACCCCGCAAGATGATTCTCGGATAGTTTTGAATATAGGTAGAACACACTTCTCGGCCGACGGTATAGGCCGATTTGCCATCTACGTAAATTATTTTTTCGCGTTCCTCGGCTTTTTCATCACTATCTTTTTTACTGAGAAGAAGGTTCGGCCCAGACTCTTGAAGATATACCAGATCCCCTTTTTTCAGGCTATTCTGTCCGATCCATTCCTTGGGTAAGGAAACAACGAAGCTGCTTTTCCCGAACGAGATCAATCTGCGGTATTCCATATTGTATGCCCCTATCTTGCCCTAAATATATGTTTATAACTTATTATGTTTATAACTTATGGGTATGTCCCACTATATAGCATTATAGAAATGTATTTATATTTAAATGTTGTGCGAAGAAGTTGTAATGGCGGACAGATTTAGTTTTTATTCTTTGATACTTTCGATGACAGCTCTCTCTGGTTGCGCTCGTTCAGCACCACAATATCCCAATAACCAAAAGAAAGATAATATTGGCCAGCAGGCACTGGAGGAGATATTGTGCCCGGCAGTGAAAGTAGATGTGGAGGGAACTTTCGAGATAAAATTTGGAAATACAGCTCTTTCTGGAACGTTTTCCGGTCCTCGCGGTTCTGGGGTTGCGGTGTATGATGACGAAAGTAAGAAATCCTATGTATTTACGGCTCGGCATGTTATTAATGATAATGTTATTAACGAGGAAGTGCTTCCGGGATTAGTATTACGGTATACCTCTACGGTAAAAGAAATAAAAGTAAATGGATATACTGCTGTGCCTGTTCGTAAAAATAAATTATACGATATAGGAATGTTAGAAATACAGGGGGGCACTTTGCCATGTCATTTTAAAGGGAAGTTAGCGCAAAAGGTAGAAGTAGGTGATTTAGTTGCTGTCGTTGGCTATCCCGCAATGGAAGAGAAGACCCTCGCTCTCGGATATGTTGCCTCAGAAAAGCTTGGAACCGAAGTTTATTTGGATGTATACGAAATCTTCGGTGTGCCTCAGCGCATAGTTGCAGATGTTTCGCTCGCGCCCGGAAGTTCTGGCAGTCCTGTGTATGTGTTTAAAGGCGGAAAACCATATTTGGGGGGCATGATTCAGGTTTTGTATCACAGTAAGCCGGGGTTTGGTTTTGTTCCCGTAGAAGTATTACGGGGATTGGTAAAAGGAACACCATTGAGTGATGAGCTGCTTGAGGAATAAAGATGAAAATTCGCTCTACTATTTCCAGACATTTGAACATGACTATTGCAGGAGAGAAAAGATGAAAAATCTAACCAAAATCGTTGCCACAATGGGCATGCTTTCAACAGCTGGTTGCGCAAGCAAACCATTCACCCAGGCGCAGGTTGCTTATGCGCGGGAGATTGAACCGCTGGGAACGCCGCAACTTTGCGGAAGACTGCGCCATGGCGGAAAAACGGCTTGGGATGGCGAATTTCGCTTAGGCGCAGATGTCTGCTATCACAAATTGCCCCCAATAACCAGCAAGAAAGAATATCTGATTACCCTGCCGTACAATCCTCTGTACGGTTCTCCGTCAAGAACAATAACTGTGCAGGGCACAACCGCTCAGGGAGAACTTAAAATAAGTCTTCCCATAGATTATAATTTTGGTTCCATCGGCGCGAATCTTCCGCTCGCTCTTCCGAGCTGGCTTCGCCCTTCTGGAGTGCATGACCTGAGCCTGTCCCTGTTAGGCACGGTAGGATTTAATCTTGACATTATTGCCAAATCAACAGACTACCAAACCATGGGAAGCATGTACGGAACCATAGAGAACATTCCCAGCCTGAAATTAAGGGGACAGTTTTTTGGAGAAGCAACCAGCGAATTGCTAGTGCTGGGAAGAATTCCGGTAGGAGTAAGTTTTCGCATAGACGATGATGGAAGGTATACGCCGTTCTTTTCCGGAGGGTATCGGATCCAGTGGTAACATAAATTTAAATAAAGTAGAGTATTACTAAGAAAAAACGGGGGTGTACACGATGGTGAATAGGAAAGGATATCTTACCTATGAAGATCAAGTAAGTTCTGACCAAAGAAAGCTCCAAGAGATTCTCGATGTTTATGACCTCAGCGACAGAAATTTCAAAGAAGTTCTAAACCGTTTGCTTGGGCCGGAAAACAAAGACCTCTCTGCTCCGGTTATTCATCAAATTCCCACTAAACATACCCGTTTTGTTATAATAGGCGACCTGCATCTTAATGCTCGTGCAGAAGACGGCGGCTACGGATGTGATTTTGCCAAATTAGAAAAAGTTCTTCATATTGCTAAGGAAGAAGGTGCTGAGTTTGTAGTGCAAACTGGCGATGTAACGGATGGAGAAAACATGCGCCATCACCAAAAATATGGCATTGTAGTGCAGGGGTTGGATAATGTAGTTGAGTTTTCTGTAAATCACTGGCCTGATTGTGGCTTGCCTACCTACTTCATAGGTGGAAATCATGATGAAACATACCTCAACTTCGCCGGAGCTGATATTTGTAAATATATCGCCGAGAAGAGACCTGATTTACATTATCTTGGCATGAATGAAGGAAATCTTCCTCTCCAGCCAAGGTATCAGAAGATGTTAATGAAAGCTCAAAATAATCAAGAACGCGCTCAATTAGTCAAGAAATTGATTACAGAGCGGGGCCCTACATGGTTAAGAATACGCCATCCTTCTAAAGGAAGCGCAAAAGGACGTTCCTATCAGCCCCAGCAGCACGTAGAAGCATTGGAAGGAAGTTTCAAGCCGCATATATTGGTGATAGGGCATTATCATAAAATGGACTACCTGTTCAAACGCAATGTTCATATCTTCCAAGCAGGCACTCTCGAGAAGCAGAGCGGATGGATGAGAACCAAAGATCTGGCCGCGCATCTGGGAGGACTTTTAGTCGATGCTTACTATAACGAAAATGGAAGCATCCTTCCTTTATATCACCAACGCTTAGAATACGAAGTGAATGGCCGTGAGGATTTCGGCATCCTTGGTGGCAAGAAATAATGACTGATTCAAAAAAGAAAAGGCTTGAACAAAAAATTCTGGAGCTTGCATTAGAGAAAGGTATAACGCCAGAGGTATTACGCGCTAATATTGATGCAGTAAAACATCCAACTGTCCACCCGGTGCGTGACTTATCAGATCATGTCAAAGACAATAAGCTAAACATCGGCGTAATTTCAGATACTTGTTTGAACAGCAAACATACCCGGCCGGATATACTGCATACTGCCTATGCCTTTTTTAAACAGCTGGATGTACCTTACGTCTTGCATTGCGGAAATATCACTGATGGCTACTTAAAGAGCCGCACTCATGCTGAGCATATTCTCTTTCAGGATTATCTTGGCATGTTGGAATATATCAAAGAAGTTTATCCTAATATCGGTGTTCCAACTTATTTTATTGGCGGAAGAAATGAACTTACTTTCTTTAAGAGAGTGGTTGCTAAAGAAAAAATGGTTCGCGGCAAAAAAGTTCGTTATAAAGAAAAAACGAACGTATGCCATGATCTTGAAAAGCAACGGGAAGATTTAGTGTTTCTTGGTTGGAACGATGCAAGAGTGCGTGTTGCTCCAAAAGTTACCATAGCTCTAGCCAGCCCTGAATCCGGCAGTAGAAAACCATACACTGTTTCGCATCCAATGCAAAAGGTACTTGAAAGTTACGGCGGCGGTGAAAAACCGCGAATACAATTGTTGGGGTACTATAATCAACGTTGGAGCGGGGAACATTTAGGAGTAGATGCCCATATGGTCGGTACTACCCAAAATCAGCCTCCTGGCGGGTATTCTCGAGGAGAGCCGTCTCACAATCTTGTCGTAACTGTGCTCCAGCTTAGATTTCGCAAGGATGGTTCTTTGGCAGAAAATGGAAGTACCGCTATTGAGCTGCCATTCTACGAATAGAACTAGTTGCTGGTAGAAGCTTTCAGTCTGGATATCCAGGTCAGAATATAAAACATTAGGATAGGTTTTATATTTACTTCTTTTTTAATTTTGGAGGATTACAAAATAATTTAGATACTACATGTAATAAAATTAAAATCCTAAAATCGCCTACCCGCCGTTCGCTTCGCTCCCTCCGCAGCATCCAATCACTGCGTTCGGGACTTGCTTATGATCAAGAGCTGCAGGGTATCCGGCGATGTTCTAGACGGATTTTCAATCATTCCTCGCTGATCGCTGCTGAGCAGCGCGGTATTAGACCCAGCGAGGAATAAACCGTATAGAAAAGTCTTTAAACTTCTTTTTTCTTTCTTAATAGATGAATTATCTAAGAAGAGGATTAAACGCTACCTTTAACTCTATAAAAAAACATAAACTACTTTTTCTGGTAATCCTTCTTTTACAAATCATTTTTGTAGTTTCTTCTTTATGGTTAGGCAGTTTGTACTTGCTTAAAATCTTAGAAAACACGCAAGGGATCATCGGGCCATTAGAAAATGCTAATTATGATTCACAGAAGATTGAACAAGGCGAACCATTCACTCCGGATTACGCTGCTATCTACAACAGTTACCAATCCATGCTCAAGAATGTTATAATCTTTGCAGCCAGGATGGCTATGCTTTTTCTATTATTGAACGGAAGCATCTGGCTGCTCAGCCACTGGGTGCTACAAGAGAAAAGATCTTGGAAATTGAGGTTCAAAGAAAGCTTACAGTTTCTTCTGAAAACCTGGGCTTCTATCTTTATATTATTTGGACCGTTTAAGGTTATTTCATATTATGTGTTACTCCATTTTATCCGGGTAAGCCAATCCTTCAGCAACATAGCATTGGTGCTTAAGATATTGCTCATCGCTTCATTAGTGATATATTATTTCTTTCTGGTCGCTCTGGCCGTCGCTCCCGTCCTGTCCTGGAAACAATTTGCTAAAATGTGGATACATGCATCTGTTACCCAGTTCAGAAAGACCGTGGTTCTTTTCTTTAGTATTATGGCTGCACTGTTTGTTAGTTTTGCCGCATTGTACTGGGCTATTGAATATGAAAAATCAGCAGCATCGTTGTTATTGTTAGGAATGGCCTGCATAGTTATGATTGGTGTAATCAGGATTTTCTGGATCGCGACCATTCAAGAGATAGAACATGAAACAAGTCATCATTGATACCAATGCCTGGATGGCTATTACTGAGTTTAAGCTAGATATATTTGCAGCGCTAGAGAGAGATTGTGATTTTTCTTTCAAAGCAGTAGTCCTACAGGGAATGATTGATGAGCTGGAGAAGATCGTTTCAGAACAACGGAGTAAATTCAGGCAGGCAGCCTTGTTAGCCTTAGGAATCATCAAGGTAAAAAAAATAAAAATTCTTCCGGAGATTGGAAATGTAGATGACTTGTTAGTTAAACATTCCAAGGAAGGAGATCTGGTCCTGACCCAAGATGCTGCTTTAAAGAAACGGCTGAAGAAACCGTATTTGACCATCAGGCAGAAGAAAAGGATAATTTTGGTTGAATAGATTAAGGATTATATTTACAGCCGGAGTACGTCGCAACTTGTTCTAAGGAGAGAACATCGTCTACTCTTGCTCCATGAAAATTCCAAGAAGGAAAGAACAGTAAGTCATCTTTCATATTATTTCCGCATTTTTTTACAAAAGAATATTCCGGTGATGGGCTGTAGCATTCAACTTTGATCTCCTTAATATCAATGCCTTGATCTGCGAAGATTTGTTCTTTGGACACAGATATAGACGCCCGATGAGCAGTGATACTTTGACATCGTTATCAACTAAACATTGAACAAATGAATCTTTTTTCTCTTCCGAAGCTAGATATTTTACTGCTCCGTAAGTTCCTGCGCCTAAATAAACGTAAAGTATTTAAATTAAAGCTCTCCCAAGCTTCAAAAACAATAATTATAGGAAATAACTTAAATTAACAGTTAGATTATCAAAGCTTAAGTGATTTCCTAATAAATATAAATTTCAAACCACAGCATGGTGCAAATCAAATGATTGAAGTTAGTTTATTAGCAATTATAATTAGTATCGTAGCTTTAGCTTATGCCGGATATCTTTCTTTTAAGGTTATGAAGATTAATCCTGGAAATGAAAAGATGAAAGAGATTTCCAACGCCATTAAGGAAGGGGCGATGGCTTATATGGCTCGCCAATATAAGACCATTGCCGTATTTGCGATAATTATTTTCATTGTTTTATTGAAGCTATTTGAAACCCCGATAGCTTTAGGATTCCTATTAGGGGCAGTTCTTTCTGGAATTTCTGGTTATATCGGAATGAGTATCTCAGTCAGAGCTAATTCCCGAACCGCGGAAACTGCTAAAAAAGGTTTGAAAGAAGCTTTAGACGTTGCTTTTAAGGGGGGTTCAGTTACCGGGATGGCCGTAGTCGGACTTGCTTTACTTGCTGTCAGCACATTTTATTATTTTTATCCTGCTCCCAGTATGTTGGTCGGGTTAGGGTTTGGCGCTTCATTAATTTCTTTATTTGCCAGAGTAGGGGGAGGGATTTATACTAAAGCAGCAGATGTCGGAGCAGATTTAGTTGGGAAAATTGAAGCAGGAATTCCTGAAGATGATCCACGAAATCCGGCAACAATTGCTGACAATGTTGGGGATAATGTTGGAGATTGCGCAGGCATGGGAGCTGATTTGTATGAAACTTATGTCGTTACTTTATTAGCGGCGATGCTGTTAGGGATCATTCCTAGTGTCTCTGCCGGTTTCAATCAAGCGGTAGAATATCCTTTAATGTTGGGTTGTGTTGCGATTGTTGCTTCTATTTTAGGAACATTCTTTGTTAAATTAGGAAAATCAGAAAATATCATGATGGCTTTGTACAAAGGATTAATTGGGGCAGGCATTTTTTCCGCGGCTGGATTTTACGCCGTAACTTATTACACTAAAAATCCAATTAATCTGTTTTTAGCCGCAATCGTTGGTTTAGTTATTACTTTATTAATCAATATCATTACTGAATATTATACTAGCACAAAATATCGGCCGGTTAAAAAAATTGCTGAAGCTTCTAATACTGGAGCTGGAACAAATTTAATTACTGGTTTAGCTATGGGTTTGGAATCAACTTTGCTCCCTGTTTTAGTCATCTGTGGCGGAATTATTGCTGCTTATATGTTAGCTGGAATTTACGGTGTTGCGATCGCTGCTGTTGCAATGTTATCCTTAACTGGAGTCGTTATTGCTTTAGACAGTTACGGGCCAATCACCGATAATGCCGGCGGTATCGCTGAAATGGCCGGCTTAGATAAAAAAGTCAGAAACGTTACCGATGCTTTAGATGCAGTTGGAAACACAACTAAAGCCGTTACTAAAGGTTACGCCATCGGCTCTGCAGCTTTAGCTGCATTAGCTTTATTTGCTGCTTTTTCCCAGGAGATTACCGCAATAACCGGAACACCAGTTAGCTTTTTATTAACCAATCCTGCAGTCTTGGTGGGGTTATTTATTGGAGCTTTGTTGCCGTTTATCTTTTCATCTTTATGCATGACTGCAGTTGGAAGTTCAGCCCATGAAATAGTAATTGAAGTACGCAGACAATTTAAAGAGATCAAAGGGTTAATGGAAGGGAAGGCTAAACCAGAATACGGCAAATGCGTAGATATCGTAACTAAAGCTGCGTTGAGAAATATGGTTCTTCCAGCCGTGTTGGCCATTGCTGCACCGCTTTTAGTTGGATTATTATTGGGAATAAAAGCATTAGGCGGATTGTTGATTGGAGTTATCTTAAGCGGCTTAATGATGGCTTTATTTATGTCCAATACCGGAGCAGCATGGGATAATGCTAAGAAATTGATTGAAAAAGGCTCAGGAAAAGGTACTGAAGCTCACAAAGCAGCGGTTGTTGGTGACACAGTTGGAGATCCGTTCAAAGACACTGCCGGGCCGGCTTTAAACGCTTTAATCAAAGTCATGAATACTTTTGCCATCGTCTTTGCACCAGTTTTAATAGCTTATGGATTAAATTTGTTTTAAGAAGTGGGTTATTTAGGATGTTTTACTTTTTCTATTTCCGCCGTTATTTTTTGCTCAAGCTCTGCCACTGCTTTTTCAGCACCGTAGAGCCAGATTGTTGCTCTATGTGACTGATGAAGAAAATCATCATAATTTGTCGAAGAAGCATACATTACTGTAACTCCGTTAATATGATAATAATTTACTTGCCTTGAACTTTGAAAATTATGAGCCGAATGAAAATGCTGGTTTATGGGTTCACAGCCAACATCTCTAGGAATTACAAAATCAAAACCAGGTAGTTTTGGCCCATCGTATATTTTCTTTTTCATCTTACATCCAAAATAGAGATTAAATATAAATGTTTGCGTAGTTTAGAATCTCTTGTTCTTTCCTAGATAATCGCTTACCACATTCTCAAGAGAACGATTCAATTGAGATTTAGGAACAAACCCGTCGGCCCCCGCATCCAGCCACTGCTGCCGGCAAGTATGATCCATAGACATGCCAAAAATAGTCAAATCTGGATGCTCTTTTTTCATCTGCGAACATACTTCATACCCAGGAAGACCTGGTGGCATTTGGGTATCCATAAGTATAAAGTGGTATTTCTGCTGCTGCAGAAGCTGCAGGGCTTGCTGCCCATCTCCAGCTATATGTACTTCTACTGTCTTGACATAAGAAGAGAGAAGATCTTCAACTTTCAGCTGTAACGCTTCTCTTACTAAATCGTCGTCATCAACGATTAAAAATCTGGTAACTTCGTTCATAGGTGATGACGAAATTAATTTATTTATATGTATTGTGAACCTAGAACCTAAACACGAAAAGATAAGTATAAAAAGAAATAAATTCTTCTTCTCTTAGATGAAAAGAGGCCGAAACAAAAAAGAGGAGTCAAAACTAAAAAGATTCTTTAAGAAATTAGGGCCTGGTTTTATCACCGGCGCATCGGATGATGATCCTTCAGGGATAGGAACGTATTCCCAGACTGGAGCCCAATTTGGCTACAACCAACTTTGGACGGCTTTATTTTCCTTTCCATTCATGGCGGCAATCCAAGAGATGTGCGGGCGGATTGGAATAGTAACCGGAAAAGGCCTGGCCGGAGTGATGAAAAAGCATTATTCAAAAACAGTCTTATATTTTTGCGTGCTGATTTTGCTGGTCGCCAACACCATCAACATCGGAGCAGACTTAGGAGCGATGGCTTATTCTGGGCAATTGATCTTTGGCATACCATTCATCTATTGGCTTTTAGGGATAACCGCCATAACCCTTCTTCTGGAAATCTTTGTCTCCTACCGGCTATATGCCAAAGTGCTCAAATATTTCACTTTTTCCCTGTTATCATACCTGATTGTTGCCTTTCTGGTAAAACAAGATTGGCCTGCTATCTTAATTTCAACCTTCATCCCCAGCTTTTCTTTTACCAAAGAGTATCTGTTTAATATCGTGGCCATCCTGGGAACAACCATATCGCCTTATTTGTTTTTTTGGCAGGCCAGCGAAGAGGTAGAGGAAGAAGTTGAAGCAAAAGAATTACGGGAGATGGGAAATGGAATTCCAAAATTCCATGCTTCAAGAATAAAAGACCTGAGAATTGACACTATCGTTGGAATGTCTTTCTCAAATTTAATCATGTTTTTCATCATCGTCACCACCGCTTCAACCTTAGGCGCGCATGGGATCACCGATATTCAAACTGTAGATCAGGCTGCGCAGGCTTTACGGCCTCTAGCAGGAGATTGGGCATATTTATTGTTTGCTTTAGGAATCATAGGCACTGGGCTGTTGGCGGTGCCAGTTTTAGCCGGTTCAGCATCATATGCTCTAGCAGAAACATTCAACATGAAAGAAGGGCTTTACCGTAAATTTAAGCAAGCTCATGGATTTTACGGAGTCATAACACTGGCGACCATTGTCGGATTGATCATTAACTTCACCAGCATTCCACCGTTTAAGGTCCTCTATTATACTGCTATCCTGAACGGCCTGGCCGCTCCGCCGCTCCTGGTGATGATAATGCTGATCTCAAATAATAAAAAAGTTTTAGGTAACTATACTAACCATAAACTCTCAAATTACCTTGGCTGGACCATCACCGCAATGATGGCTTTATGTGCAATCGCTTTAATAGCCAGTTTATTTTTCTAAGACCCATTACTACTTTTTCAGTCCTAGTTTTGTTATCTTCCTATGCAAAAATATTTTTTCCCGGCAGATAATTCTTGGTGAGCAATATATGATAATAGCATGCCTGCTAATAAGCCACTTAACGAAAGAATGGGAATAACAAAGGGGGTGATGATTTTAATCGGAAGTACCATCTTTCAACTCCTCTTTGAAATGTTCTAAAAAGCGGGCCCAATCTTCTTCTTTGATGACTGCGCCACAGGCATTGGGATGGCCTCCGCCGTGTCCTTCAATGCCAACCAAGGCTTTTTCTAACGCTCCAGCAATAGGAAATTGTGCTCTAATGCTGCATTTCATGGAACCTGATTTTTCTCTGGCGATAATAATCACTTTTTTGGGGTATAATGCTGATAACTCATTGGCGATATTGGCAGTAAAAGACCATTGGGAAGAGTTGTAAGTGAACAATACTATTTTGCCTTTAGTGATTTTTTTTTTCGCTTGGGCGAGAATTTCTTCATATTTAGCATTGATTTTTTCAAAACGCTTGTAAAGAAACTTCCCGGCAGAAGATTCTTGGTTGTATATCTCCTGAGGAGATTTGATTTTACTTAAAACGCTGATAGACTTACGCACCTCTGGACTAGGGCCTTTCTGCAGGAAAAAAAATAATTTTACTAGTCTTCCTACCTGGTTTTTATATAGAGTAGTAGTCAAATCACTTTTTTCAGAAAGCAATCCGGGATATTTCTCGATAAACCTATCGATAAAATCAGGCATATGCCAATCGGCTAAGCATCCTGCTGTTGCGATCCAGAGATCATCCTCATTTTGAGAAATCTGATATGCCATCCGGGTGGTTGGCACATAAGCATCCGCATCTTTTAGGCGCGGATTAAAATACTGAACATTTTTAATTTGCTGCGGCTGGTGATGATCAATCCAGAAGATAGGAACTTTCACTGCATCTACAAATTCCTGGCTCAGGACAGGGATATCCAAGATAAATATTTTGTCTGGCTGTATTTCTTGCACTTTGCGGACCAATTGCTCATCAATCTTAGAAGAGTCGGTCACTCTTACTCCTTTCCCTTCCCGGTAGATCCGGTACAGTAAAAGGAAAGAACACAAGCCATCGGCATCAGAATCATAGAGAAATAATGGATTTTTAGCAGTTTTCAGTTCCTCTTGCAGCAAGGTTATTTGGGCAGGGCTAAGCATTTAGAGTAAAACTATTCCATAATTTTTAAAACTTTAGCTGGGGGATTTAAGTCAGGAGTAAGGTTTAGTCAGGAAAAATTAATAAAAAAGAACAGCCATAAACATCAACCAGATGAAATATTCAAGATTGATGGAGTATTGGCAGGAAAAGCCTACTTTAATGGAAGCGTTAGTATGGAAGCATTACCTTCTAAGCCGGGGCTTCATGTACGTTGGCGATTCTTCACTACAGCAAACTTCAGCAGATTTTAACAAAGAAGTTATTAGAAAACTGCAAAAAGCAGAAAAAGTGGCGAAGATACCTGTTTTTAATTCTGGACCTTTCGGGTATTTAGGATGGGAAGAAGCAATCGTAGAAGGCCGATATCACTTCTTTGTTCGTTTTCCAGAAGAAGAGGAAGAAGATATTCCCGATACTTTACCCGGCGGCTTTCGGGTTGAACGCCAATTGGATTTGTTTGAAAATCCCGCTTCACCATCCAGGGCCATTAAAAGAAGGTTGCCATCAGAACTGCTGTACAAACTTAGTTTTGAGAGGCTGGGCATCCTCCACGAACAGGTAGAAGAATGGTATTTTGAACCAAACAAAAAAGAGGGTAGGAACCAGAGATTTAAATGTGCACTTACAGTTGAGGATATCATAACTATGAGCAAAATGGAAAATAATACCGAGCTTAATGCGGCTCAACTGCGGAGGAGCAAGCATTCCGCTCCGGAAGAGAGAAGTGCAGGAAAACGACTGGAAGATTACTTACGCAATACTCCCTTGGTCACGCGGGTGTCAAGAAGTCCTATCTATACGCTTTCTTTGACAGCATTAGATGGATGGTACGCTGCGGTGGTGCATAAAAAGTATCTGCCGGAAGTTTTCCATGATTAAAGAATTATTCTTTAATCCGGCAGTAAGTTACTGGTACTTTACAGCTGCCTCCCCATTTACTATCTCTTTTTCTTGAGAATAGTAACAGGTGCTTTACAGAATTTTCCAAAATAATTTACTCTACATCTTCTACTTTTTCCAGCATTTGCGCAATCACGTCAAATCCGCTCTGCCAGAATTTTTCAGAAGTGATGTCTGCCCCAACAGCGCCGGTAATTTCCAATGGAGACTCGCTTCCGCCCTTGGCCAGCATTTCTACAATTTTGTCGGTGTAGGCCGCTCCTTTTTCTTTGTAAGTCTCGTACAAAGCCAGCGTTAGCAAATTTCCGAAAGCGTAGGCGTAGCAATAGAAGGGGGTGTGAAAGATATGGGGGATGTAACACCATTCATAGGCGAAAATCTCATCAACCTCAACTTTAGAGCCAAGCTGGTTGCGTAAATCTTGCAGATATGCTTTGCTGATCTCGTCGATGGTTTTTCCTTCTTCCAGCATCTTGTGCGCTTTGAGTTCGAAACGTACAAATCCAGCTTGCCTGATGATAGAAGCATATATCTCTTCCAGCTTGATGAAGAGCAGATCTTTAGCCCGATCAGGATATTTTTTCAAAAGGCGTTCGGAAAGAACCATCTCAGAAAAGATAGAAGCGGTTTCAGCTAAGGGAAGAGGAGCGTGGAAGGTAAATTCGGTCTGTTCTCGAGCTAGATTATGATGAATACCGTGGCCAAGTTCGTGGGCGAGGGTGGAGACGTCGCGCAGCGTTCCAGTATAGTTCAACAATACATAGGGATTTAATTTTAAGGCAACACTACAACAGAACGCGCCGGTATCTTTGTTTTTCTGCACTTGGGGATGGACATGATCAGCAGTGATGATATTTAATGCTTCTCGATGAAAAGCTGGTGAAAAATCTTTGAAGGTACTCAAGACCGTAGCAACGGCATCATGATAAGGAATTTCTTTTTCCTTTTTCTTCTGCAAAGGCGCATAGAGATCAAAACGGCGCATTTTTTTCAGGCCAAGTTTTTTCCGTTTCAATTCAAAGAAGCGCTGGAATAAAGGTTCATTGCGTTCACATACTTTAAGCAACGCTTCTACTGCTTTGTCTGGAATATCATTACCATGGTTGCGAACATGGATAGGATTTTTGTAGCCGCGCAGATGCACATTTTCTTCCCGCCAGTCATTGATGATGTTACGATAGACTTCGCCAATGAGATCTTTATAGGATTTGTATTTTCCTAGCAATGTTTTGTACGCTGCTTCCCGCTTCTTGGGGGAAGGATTTCGTACAAAGGTCAGCAACTGCTCCTGCCCTATCTTCTTCCCTTCAAATTCAAACTGAAATTGCGAGCAAAGAATAGTATAAATGCTGTTCAATGCCGATACACCAATCACGTCTTTGATATTGATAATCTTCTCTTCCTTTTCCTCAAGCATATAGGGCTTCAATTTGTACATTTTCTCCAGGAAATAATGATATTTTCCGCTGGAATGGATGAGTCTTAATGCCTCTTTCTCTGGCAATTGTTTGAACCACAAGCCAAAGAAAAGCAAACGATTGTTTATCTTGGTAAGAAAAGTTTCTACTCGTGACAGCAAGGCGCTGGCTTCCTGGTTGCTGGAATCTTCCGCAAACCAGAGTTGGGTGTAGGCGCCCAGTTTACTGTTGAGGATCTGCAGTTGCTCTAATTCAGCAAGAAGAGAGAGAAAATCTTTGGTGGAAATATTTTCTTTAAGCTTCTGGCGCCATTGCTCGATATGTTTGGCTATGGTTTCGATTTCCTGAAAAGTCTTCTGTAGATGGGCAGGCTTTATTTCTGATAAATCCCAGGAAGAAAGGTGATACTTTTTCATATACAGATATGATCCTCACCTTCATCAAAACTGGTATTGCATTGCGCGCAATATTCTCCGCACCCTAAAGCAGAACCAAAACTATCACAAGAGCGGTCATTACACTTCTTTTGTCCTTTCTTGTAAGCTTCTACAGTAATCTTCTGGCCGCAGCTGCCCTGGCAGATATAACGGATGGTAGACATGTATTCACCTTTTTTGTAGATTAATGAAGTTGGGATTTATAAAAGTATTTGTAAACTGATGAGAGAAGAATTATTTCCTCTGCTTTTCGGAAATTTTAAATAGTAGCGGTTGTTTTTACATCTTATGAACCAAACAAGTGATTGTCTTTGGCACTAGTTCTTTTGTAGATATCACTGGGTTCAAAATCTCTGAAGGATTCTGGAGCTAGATATTTTTCTGTAATTTTTCAAACTAAAAAAAACAAGATAAATCGGAGGAATGTAAAAATGAAAATGATTGAACTAAAGGACGGACTGTACATTGTACAAGGAGATAGATACAAAATTATAGCAAGAGATAGTACAAAAGTAGTGCAGGGAGAGACAATAGCAACAAGAAAAATAAGGGGGAATTACAGACATGCAGAAGATGATATAACCGGGATCGTAAAAGAGCTTGAGTGTGGAACGCTTGTGCTTAGCCCTGCAACAAGACGCAGCACCTATGCGGTAGATTTTGGGCATGTTTACGAAGTGACTAAAGAACTAAAAGAAGTAAGAATCCAAATAAAAAATATTGAGACTATTGTTGGATTGGAGAGTCGAGAAAATGGTACGAATTGAGCTAGAGAAAAATCTCTACGTGGTGATAGGAGGTACCTACAAGATTAGAACTTCCTTCGAGACTGCTATGGGAGGTAGGTATACCCAAAGCGATGTAGGAATAATTAGTGGAATCGTAGATCAAGATTTAATTTTGGCTCGGGGAGCTGTAGCCCAATCAAGGCTAACTTGTTGGGGCGGTTACGAAACTTTGATTAGCTCATTTCAGGATCAAAAGATTCAACTGAAAGATATCGAATCTATCGTAAAAAGGAGATGATTTTTTTTCTTTTTTCTTCACTCTTAAAACATAACTATTATAAACCATAAATAGAATATGTGGGCTATGGCTAAGCCAAAGTATAAATTTTTCAAGCAGACGGAAAAGATTACCGAAACAATTAAGTCTAGCCACAATCCGATCAAAGAATGGCGCCCTGATCCTAAGGGATATTTCTTAATACGAGTAAATGAAAAAAAGAAACGCATCGAAACCGGATTTTGTACGTACAAACACGTGATTACGAAAATTATCTATGGCACAAATGCGATTGAAATTTATAACACTATTATTAGGAAAGAATTAATTTCTCGATTGGAACATGCGGCATATCTAGGGAAGGAATTGTATAAAGCGGAGTTAGCATTAAAGCATGGCAAGAAGTATAGGCAGGAATTACCCTTGGAATTTTCCGATAAAGTGAAGGTAAAGTTGAAGGATAGTTAATAGTTTTGTTCTCGAAAGATTTATATTTCTCGATTATTTAGTCTTGCTATGTTAAAAAAGAGTTGGATAAGGCTGTTTGGAAAGAAAAAACCAGCAAGAAAAGAGGATGTGCTTTCCGATATCGAAGCGATAACTGAATTTCTCAGCGAAGTGCAAGCAGATACAAAAGAGCTTTCATCCCAGTTGAAGAAATTAAAAGAGCTGGAACAAGAATATCACGTTGCTACTTCCGGCATACTTCACGTGAATTTGGAAACACAAGCGAAATTATTAGACAAACTGTTAGAAAGGTATGGTTTCTTGCAAAGCGATGCAGATGTGAATGGGTTACGGGTGAAGATGATCGCTGCTGAGTTTTTGAAACGGGCCAAAGCAGCAGGCATGACTGACTTGGTCAGACAGAAAGAAAAAGATCAGAAATGGAAGATGCTGTGGTGAGGAATTGCTAGAAAGGTTTATAATTCATTCTTGTTATTTTTATAAAATGGATACTAAAGATCTTCAAAAGAAGCAAGCAGAATACGATTCTAACTATTGGCAGCATAATAGCTCTGAATTAGAGAAAATTCGGCACATAACCCTGCATGTAGGGAAACTTTTAGGGAAATTATCAACATATTGTGAACGCCAAGAACATGGAGAAAATTATCCTACTACACAGATACAAGAAGAGGTTATTCCTGATCTACAAGTATATTCTTTACAACTTGCTAATCTTTTGGGTGTGGATGTAGCCGAGCAATACTTAAGCAGGTTAGAACAAAATATTAAAAGATTACATCAAAAATAAACATTAAAACAATTTCTTCTAATTCGCAAATACCCGATACTTCTCCTTCCCTTCAATCTCGGAAATAATCCGTTTTACCACCAGCTGCTTAGGATCAGGAAGCAATTTCACTCTGTTCTTAATGTCCTCGAGGCTTTCAAAGGGTTTCTCTTTTCGTGCATTAAGCACTTCCCACATGTGTTTCTTTCCTACACCTGGCAGTAATTCTAGCTGGTGCATTCTCATGCTCAAGGGCTGGGCTTTATTGAAGAATTCGACAAATCTGGCTTCTTGTGCAGTAACGATCTCTTCCACCGCTTCTTGCAAACTATTGGCAGCAGTAGCAGTCAGTTTTTCGGCGGGAATCTTGCCTTTGATATGATGGATTTCTTCACGCTTTCCTTCACCTATGTACACTTTCTGCATAGGCTGTAACATGACGCCTTTCTTAGGAATTAACTCTAGAAGAGTAAGGTGATCCAACCCCAGAGCTTGAACTATAGGGGTCTTTACCGCAGCTTGCTCGAATGGATATCCATGTTCCAGATGATCCAAGACAATCGCATTCTCCTCTCGTACAGGTTTCGGTTCCAGTGTTGACATCATTTTTTTCCTTGGAATTCAATGTATTAGCTAGTAATATCCTCGCTTTAATAAAAATTGCGTTTATTTAGGCGCTACTTCCGTAACAGCCGCGACAATGCTTTCCTGATCCTTTTTAGATAAGCTCAAAGGATAGGATTGCAGAATTACCTTTAATTCATCTATATTCTGAGGTTGAAAATCAATTATCTTACAAAAGTGCTCTTCTTTAAGCCGAGTTAGGTTTAGAGCCGTTAATTTGGAGTAGAGTTCATCCTTCTTTTCCTTAGACAAGGCAACAAACAATTCCTGTTGTTCTTTAGCCTTATTAGAAAGGAAATTCAAGCTTCCGTCGCGCTTTTCTACAGAATGTAAAATAGCTTTAACTTCGGCGAGTGCAAGGGGAGTTTCGGATACAAATAGTGGTGCAGGCATAGTATTTCTCCGTGTTTATTCTTGTTTTTTAAGGTGAATAGGGTGGACAAAAAGCTGCTTTTCTTTGTCTCGATCGTGGATCTTGACTTGGTAGCAGAAGCCGCGCTTTCCGGTAATAGTTCCGGTCAGGCCGTGAAATCTCGGAAAGAATTGGCCGGTCTGTACGCTGGAATTGATCTTAAGATTAACTTTATCTCCTTCTTTAAACTCCTGGAAATATTGGCTTAAAGGTAATTTTCCTCTTTCACGATAATGAAGCGTGAATTTAGCTCTGGTTTTCCTCTGCTTTGTTCCTATTCTGGTTACCATGAAAGCTTTAGATTAGGGTTGATTTATAAAGATTTCGGACATCGATACTGAGAGGACATAATTCCTGCATAATTTTAGTTTTGTAAGCATCGTAGAGGATTACATTTACGCCAGCTGCTTTCAGAAAAGCTATGCCGGAGCCGGGCTCCATGGAGGGAGAGTTATCCAATAAGCCTACGATAACCGTTTTGACTCCTCGATCAATAATCAGTCTGGAGCAGGAACAAAAAATTAGGCCTCGAATGAGATTTTGATTTTCGTTCCAGGCATGGTTCAAGTGTGGTGAACAAATAGCTTCCTTTAGCTTGGTCGTTCGCCTCGTCCAAGGCTACCCGTTCGGCATGCTGGACAAATTTAGTTCCTTCTAAAAATTGCTTATATCCTCTGCCCCCAATTTGTTTATGCTCCGTTTACTACCATGGCCCCGACCAACGGCCTGCCAATAGCAGCAGGAGCGCGGTGAGCAAGGGCAATACATTGTTCCATACAAACATTTAGGACTACTTCCGTTAATTCCATGACGCTCTTTAAAACATAGGTCATTTATAAATTTGTTGTTTTTTTACTACTTTTAGGTTAAGACTAGAAATGTTTATAAAGTGTTAGCTGAAAAAAGGAAGCATGGCCAAAATATTCAACCTAGAAAAAGGAATGTTTTTGTTAGTATTGGAGGAGAATTAAGATGATTGAAGATATCGTTATAAATTTAAACTTATGGAAGATGACAAAAGGAAGTAACGGCTTACTGGTTGTCCCTGGAGAAGAGCGGTCTTCCAGTAACGCAGGATTCTGGAGTAAGGATTATCCTTGTTATGCTATCAGTTTCCTCTTCAATAGGAGGGGGCTTATTCAAAATTTTGGAACTGTGCGCAATCTTCCCTCTCAAAAACTTAAACGATATTCATTAGGCACATTCCTGGTGGTGGTGGACATGCCTTCCATCAGAGCTATGCTTGAAAGGAGATACGATGACCGTAACTGCCCCAAAGAAAGAAAGGAAGATGACGACCCAGCTTTCCAGCAAGAAAGAATTGTTGCCGTATATTATCCCGAGAAGACCTTAGAAAGAGTCGTCAGACGATTGGAAAAAACGAAAGAGGCGTATAATAAACAATATGGTTTTGACCCCGACTACCAAGGCTTTACTGCAGGCAATTTTCTTGACGATGATCCTCTTTTCCTTTGAATATCTTTAAGAAGAAAAAATTAAAGAAAATCCTGAAAAGCAGCTATCCCCCGCCCTGAAGGGTGGGGATTTACGCGAGAAAACTGAAAACTATCAGTTTTCTGCGCAGAAATGAGATATTCTTCGCATTTCTTGCGCCGCTTTTCCGAGACGGATTTTCTAAAATGAAAAGTAGCGAAATCAAACGCAGCATTCATCCCACACTATGTCCGCGGAAGTGAGCTTCCGGGACCCCGAAAATGTCGTTGCATTTTCCAGGGAATAGCGGGGATTTCTGCTCTTTTCATTTAACGAGAAAAATGAAAAAAATTTTTTTTCTCTAGTTTATTCCATAAACAATAAAAAACCTTCAAAGTAATACCCCCTAACATGACTGATGCAGCCTTACAAGAAATCACTGAACTGATAAAGACAAATAAAATTGAAGATCAAGATAGCCTGAACACCATCAAGCAAGATATCGCCAAGAAACATAAACTATCAAAAACTCCCACCAACATTGAAATCTTAGTCTCTTTACCGAAAGAAAAGATTGCTGATTTCAAGAAGATTCTTCTTTCCAAGCCTACAAGAACTATCTCTGGTGTTTCTCCAGTCGCGATTATGACTGCTCCCAGCAAATGTCCGCACGGAAAATGCACTTTCTGCCCGGGCGGCATGAATTCGCCATGGGGGAATGTTCCACAGTCATACACCGGCCATGAACCAGCTACCATGCGCGGCATCAGAAACAATTACGATTCCTATCTGCAAGTCTTCAACCGCTTGCAGCAATACGTCTTGATGGGCCATAGTTTTGATAAAATTGAAATTATTGTTATGGGCGGGACATTTCCGGCAGAACCGAAAGAATATCAGGAAGAATTTGTCTGCGGAATTTTCAAAGCCATGAATGACTTCTCTGATCTATTTTTTGCTGCCCAGGGCGGCTTTGATTTTATGAAATTTAAGGAATTCTTTGAACTTCCCGGCGATATGTACGATAAAGAACGTGAGCGCCGAATTCAGCAAAAACTTCTGGAGCTAAAACACAAAACCAAAACTTCGTTAGAACAGGAGCAACTTGGCAATGAAACCAGTAATATCAAGTGCGTCGCGCTCTGCATCGAAACCAAGCCTGACTGGGGCTTCCTCGAGCACGGCAATGAAATGCTCCGTCAAGGCTGCACGCGAGTAGAATTAGGAATTCAATCAGTCTATGACGAGGTGCTGAAATTTGTCCACCGCGGGCATACTGTCGAAGATTCCAAAAAATCAATCCAAATTCTACGCGATTTAGGTTTTAAAATTAATTTTCATTACATGCCGGGATTGCCGCTGACTGACTATGAACGGGATATGGCTGGTATGCGCCAACTATTTACTGATCCTGCCTATAAGCCGGACATGATTAAAATGTATCCCTGCATGGTTGCGCCGGGAACTGCGCTGTATTACCAGTACAAAAAAGGGGAATTTATACCCTTGAGCACTGATGAAGCCGCAAAGAGAATTGCAGAATTTTATTCTTTCGTTCCGGAATATTGCCGGATTCAACGCGTGCAGAGAGATGTGCCTACCAAATACTGGGAAGCTGGCGTGGATATGACCAATTTACGCCAGTACATAGATGAGAAATATCCAGTGAAGTGCCGAGACATTCGCGCAAGAGAGCCAAAAGGGAAAGCTATTGCCTGGGATAAAGTGGAAATTAAAGTGATGGAATACCAAGCATCCCAGGGAAAAGAATTTTTTATTTCTGCAGAAGATGCAGAACGGGACATTATAATTGGCTTTTGCAGATTACGATTTCCCTTTGAATTTCTTCGGCCAGAGATTACGCTTGGAAGCGCTTTATTGAGGGAACTGCATGTCTATGGAACTGCTACCGCTATCGGCGATGAAGGATTAGTGCAGCACAAGGGCTGGGGCAAGAAGCTGATGCAGAAAGCGGAAGAGATTGCCAAAGAAAATGGAAAAAATAAAATGGTAGTTATTTCCGGAGTCGGGGTTAGGGAATATTACCAAGAAAAGCTAGGGTATACGAAAGAAGGGCCGTATATGGTTAAGCATCTCTGCTAGGCTCTGAAAATAGCCTCCTCGGCACCAGGGTATACTCAGCTTTGCTAGCTAAAACAGACAAAATAAAATTTTTCTTTTCCCGCCAAATTAGCTTTTTTTCTTCTAAATTTTTAACTTTATCAGCGAGGGATGATTCAATTCTCAATCCGTGCTTATGTTTATACCATAAGTTTCTGAGGAAAGCTACTTCTTCTTCGGAGATGAAGTTTTCATATTCGGTATGGGATAAATAATCAAAAGAATGAACCCAGCATCCTTCATAGCAGCCGGTATAGGCAGGAAGATCCCGTATAGGAACATTTTCGAGTATGGGCACCGGTTTCATAAGATCGTGCTATTGCTGTTGTTCTTTAAATTTTTTTCTAGCAACTTTTATAAAATACCTATTGAAAAAGATAATATATGGCTCTTTACCTCATCGGCATCGGACTTAGTACAGAAAAAGACATTACCGTTAAAGGGCTGGAGATAGTACAGAAATGTGATAAAATCTACCTGGAAAACTACACTTCACTCTTGCAATGTTCCGTGCCGGATCTGGAAAAATCATATGGAAAAAAGGTAATCCTTGCTGACCGAACTGCTGCCGAACAAAAAGACCAAGAAATTGTCGAAGAAGCGCGGAAAAAAAATGTTGCTTTTTTAGTCGTGGGTGATCCTTTTTCCGCCACCACCCATATCGAGTTGTTCAAATTAGCCAAAGAAAAAAATGTTCCGGTAAAAGTTATCCCTAATGCTTCAGTACTTACCGCAGTGGGCATAACTGGTTTGCAATTATACAAATTTGGTCAAACTACCTCCATTCCCTTCTTGGAAGAACATCCTAACTTAGAAACACCTTATAATGCGCTAAACGAAAATCAGGAGAGAGGACTGCACACCCTTTTTCTGCTTGATTTGAAACCAGAAAAAAATAAGTTCATGACGGTAAATGAAGCTTTAGATATTTTAGAAAAAATAGAAGCGCGAAAGAAGCAAAATCTCCTCAAAAAAGATACTCTGGTGATTGGCTGCGCCCGTTTAGGCAGCGATAACACCATTATTAAAGCTGGACCTTTGGAGAAAATAAAGAAATATAATTTCGGCAAACCGCCGCACTGTTTGATAATTCCCGGCAAGATGCACTTTGTGGAAGAGGAAATGCTTGAATTCTATGCCCAGGGGCTGTAATTTATATCTCTGCTAAGTCCATAGACACTTTCTATAAGCTTAAATGCGGACACATTAAACTGTATGAACCAGCTTAATTTCTCCCGCTTTTCTGAATCAACCTGGTGCGATGATCCTAGCAGAGAGGCATATTGAATTTCCACCATGGTTTCTTTAGCCTCTTCGCTGCTGAGGATTTCCGTCTCTGCGTCTGCAGCTAGTACTTCTGACGTTTCATGTTCTTCTTCCGACTCAAATTGGGAAAAAGCATTTTCTTTATACCACTTTTTTTCATAATTAAGACCGGGCGCATTATAGGCTTGTTCCATCATAAATTGCTCTTCAGAAAAAGAATATGTAATCTGCGGCATTTCCGCTTCTTTTTCAAGAACCATGCCCTCAACTTCTTCTTCAAGAGTTATCTCTTCTGCATCTTTCGGAGCGATTTCTGTTTTAGCGATTTTTGAAGGAGTTTCCAGCAGTTGTTCCAGAGTGGCATAGTGAAGAATATTATCTAGTTGAAAAAAAGTGTGCATACTTTCTTTTTTTTCTACTGCTTTTAAAATGAGAGACACCCCGACAAGCAGTAAAATGTTGTTGTTATTTAAACCTTGCGAATTTCGGATCGGCAATGAAATTAATATTTAAACAGACTTGGATCAAGTTCAGAAGCTTTTTTGAAATCTAGCATAGCTCCTTCTAGATCTCCTAAATTCATTTTTGCAAGACCCCGGTTGTTAAATGCAGATGCATCATCAGGTTTCAGTTCAATTGCTTTATTGTAATCTTGTATAGCTCCCGCAAAGTCTTCTAAATTATTTTTTGCATTACCCCGGTTGTTAAATGCAAATGCATAATCAGGGTTCAGTTCAATTGCTTTATTGTAATCTTGTATAGCTCCCGCAAAGTCTTCTAAATTATTTTTTGCAATACCTCGGTTGTTGAGCGCGCTTGAAACTAAGGCAGTTAAATCTTTTACTTTTAGGGAATGTTTTTTCTTCAAATTGCAATTAAAACCATTCCGGTTAGTATTCTCGACTCCAACTGCCAGCTCACCGCAAGATAAAAGACTTAAAAAGTGCTCTTCGTTATCTAAAACGGCCATCTCTAAACTTAGTCTTGCACCCAGAACGCTGTAGAGCGAAGTTAATCCCACGCAATTTCCGACTTTCTTATTTTGATGGTTATCCAACTGATTGTCAATGACGTTTGCAAGGAGAAAATCATCATTATACCTGTTTGGTTTTGTTTCCCACAAATACTCAAATAATGCCTTTGCCATTTCATATTGGTGATGCTCTGTTTTTTTCAATACTGCATTTCTGGTTTTACACCGCAGTTCCTGTTGCCTTTCAGCGCGCCATTGTTCAAAATCTTGCTGCATTCGGTCTAACTTTTGCTGGTAATTACTAACTCCTCTTTCATGTGAACTACCACGAGTTTCGCCTGCGGGCTCAACTCGTGGCGTCACGTGTGGG
>CAYIEF010000002.1:0-68411 GCA_964362365.1 uncultured Methanosarcinales archaeon
AGAGATGGTGAAGAAACTGGCTACGACGCTTATAAAACTGCAGAAGGCGGATGATTGAATTTTTATTTAGACAGAAGTAGAAAGGGGTTAAATCTTTCTATCATTGATCATGTCTGCTAAAAAGCCGAAAAGGATGGTCTGCACACCCACTAACATCAGCAGGGCGCTTAATACCGTGGTGGGAAGTTTTCCGACCACACCAAGGACGATGAAGCGATACACCAGCCAGGCTCCGAGGGCCGCGCCAAGACAGAAGAAAGCTAATCCTATTTTTCCGAAGAATTGCAAGGGCTCGTAATTTCGATAGATCCTGAAGATATTGATCCAGGCTTTTATCGCATATTGCAGAGGGCTTTTGAACAGCCGGCTTTTTCTTGTTCTTCGGGAGTTGATGGGGATTTCAGTAATCTTGAACCCTTGTTTGGCTGCCTTGATGATCTGTTCTTGAGTGTAAGTGAACGTGTTGATGAAATCTATCTCTCTGGCTATCTCCGAGGTGAAAGCTCTATACCCGGTGGTAGAATCAGTGATTTTTACTTTGGTCAAAGAACTTAGCACTTTGGAGAAGAGAATATTTCCAAAACGTTTGGTGAAAGGCATGTGCTGCATCCTTTTTCCTCTAAATCTGCTGCCGAGAACTAAGTCATAACCTTCCCGTACTTTCTCGATAAGCTGAGTAATATGCTTTGGATCATATTGGCCGTCGGCATCAGTATGCACGATAATGTCTGCCTTTCTTCCTAAGCACTCCTTCATCTCTGTACGAAAAGTTTCTGCCAATCCTTTGTTGCGCCGATGGGAGATAACGATCGCGCCTTGCTCTTCCGCGATTTTTGCGGTATGGTCTTTGCTTCCATCGTCCAATACCAAGATTTTATAGTTGTAAGAAGTATCTTTAAGCGCTTCCTTGATGTCGCTGATGGTTCTTCCGATATCTCTTTCTTCGTTGTAGGCAGGGATAGAGATGATGATGTAGGAACTTTTAGGTTTGGTAAGCTTATTGGTAATACTTTTCATCTCTTTACCAGCTAAAGTTGAGCTTAAATATTTTATGAATCCGTAGCTTTATTATCTCTTCTTTCAGAAATCTTTTAAACCATCTTCCAAAAATGCTCAATATGAAGAGGAACTTGAGAGGCAAACCCATAATAGTCTTGATTTTAGCAGCCATCCTTCTCGGCGCAGCTGTCCTCCGGCTGTATGACTTAAGCGAAGAAAGTTTGTGGTTAGATGAATGTTTCACCCTTGATTACAGCTCCCAGCCCATCGATGATCTGGCGGAAACTCTAAAAAAAGATGTACATCCTATTGGGTATTACCTTCCCCAGCATATTTTGATAGATTACTTTGGTACTGGAGAAATAAGTTTGCGGATCTTATCAGTATTTTTTGGGGTGCTTTCCATATATTTAACATATCTGCTGGGAAAAAAGTTCTTTTCCTGGAAAGAAGGGTTGTTGGCTGCTTTTTTTATGGCGATCTCTTACACTTCTATCCTTTATTCTCAGGAAGCGAAGATGTATAGCATGTTTGGAGCATTTTTCCTTCTTTCTCTGATTTCTTTTATTAGATTTTTGGAAAGGCCTTCTTATCTCAATCTATTGTTTTTTTCTTTTTCCATAGCATTGCTGCTGTATACCCATATAATCGGCTTGATCATCCTAGCATGTTTTATCTTATTTTATTTTACCGGTTATCTGTTTAAGTATAAAAAGACCGATAGAGTTTCACAAACTCCTTCATTCCTGCAAAATATTTTTTTTTCCAGAAGGTTTTTTTTAGCATTGCTGCTGGTTTTTCTATTATACCTGCCATGGTTCAAAATATTGATGCTTTACCAGCTTCCACGTCTGTATCAATCTCTGGGAGAAAAATTTGTAGAGAAGTTAGGGATCAATCTGCTTCCATTTTTTTCTGCAGCAGCAGTAATTCTTGGTTTGCTTTCCTTTGCAGGCTTATATTTTTATCTTAAGAATAAAATTAATCTCGACAAATTCTACTCTGGGAGCAAACGTCTCTTTTCTTTCTTTAACCATGACAAAATTATCTTTGTATTGCTGTTATTCTTGATACTGTTTGATTTTCTGGCGAGCCGGTACTTTTTTTCGTCTGTGCACATAATTCGTTTTAGTTTTTTCTTGCTTCCTTTAGGATACATTTTGCTTTCGCGCATTTTGCTGCGGATGAGAAGAAATTATCTTGCCAACATCATTTTTGCTCTCTTTCTCATCAGCACTTCGCTGGAGCTTTACGCATATTACCATCTAGATTCCAAGGAACAATTTCGAGAGGCTGCGGAGTACATCGAAAACCACGCTTCTGCAGCGGATGTTTTGTTCCTGCACCGCGCAACTATAGCTAAGCTCTGTTTCGATTACTACTATTCAGGCAATGTTGAGGAAGAACGATTGATAACTCCGGGCCACGATGACTATCTTCTGACCGAACGAACTTCAGGAAAAAGAGATGCCTATCTGATCTTAAGCCATAATTATCATACCAAAGATTATTTTAAACAAAAACTCGATTCTCTCTACGAATTTAAGGAGAAGAAGAAGTTCATAGGAGTGACCATTTACAAATATGAGGTCTCAGAATCATAATCTATTTAAATGGAAGGAGGGGAAAAGGTACGTGGTTGTGAGTGGTTAGAATTGGAGTTATAGGTTCTGGAAAATGGGGTGAAAATCATCTCAGGGATTTTTCTAAAATATCGTCCTGCCACCTGGTAGGCCTCGCTGATGTCGACGAGCGTAAAAAGGAACTGGCAGCAAAGCATGGGGTTATGTTTTTTACTGATTATAAGGACATGCTTCCTTATGTGGATGCAGTGACGGTAGTGACGCCAACAACACTTCATTATGCTATGGCTAAAGATTGTCTTCTTCAAGGAAAGCACGTTTTTGTGGAAAAACCGCTCTGTTTTGATCACGGTCAGGCTCGGGAATTGGTGGATCTGGCAAAAGAAAAGAGATTGATCCTTTCGGTGGGATATGTCTTTCGTTTTAATCCCTTGATGAGCAGGTTAAAGGAATTGTTGCCGGAAATCGGCGATATACATTATATCTACGGCAGATACATCCATTCTACTGTCCCGCCGCGGAAAGATTCCGGAGCGATTTTTAACCTTGCGGTGCACCTTATCGATTTCTTGAATGCTCTTCTTTCACCGGCACCTCAAAAAATCTATGCTCGGAACTCGCATCTGATCTCCAAACAGAATGAAGATTCTTCTTTTGTCACTATCGATTACGGCAACTTTAGCGCTCATCTCGAAGTCAGCTGCTGCCATCCCTTAAAGAAGAGAGATATGTGGATCATTGCTTCTAAAGAAAAGCTTTATTTGGATTTTTTAGATCAAGTAATTGAAAGGCATCCTTTAATCGTAGATGAAGATAAAACTGAGAAGAAAGAGGCGTTCCGTGATCCCCAGGTCGGAAAAAACCAGCCTTTATACGAAGAGCTGAAATATTTTGTCCATCTCTGCAATAAGGTAAATATGGGAGAAGAGGTTCATTCTAATCTTTCTGCTGAGAATCTTCTTACTACAAAAATGTGTATTTTAGCCATACAATCTGCGCAAGAGAATGAGGTTCATCTCATCGAATGAAGATGGAAAAACTATGGAAAAAGTAACAATCGCTTCCACGGCCATGGTCAAGGATTCGTTCATCGGTGAAGGAGCACAGATCTGGGAGTTTGCGAATGTCTACGGAGCAAAGATCGGAAAAAATACTAAGATAGGGTCGTATGTAGAAGTGCAAAAGAATACGGTTATTGGGGAGAATGTAGTTGTTTCTTCTCACTCATTTATTTGCTCTTTAGTTACGATAGAAGATAACGTGTTTATCGGCCACGGGGTTATGACCATCAATGATGTATATCCGCCTTCTAAAAGAAGGACCGGGACTGATGCTGGATGGAAGCCAACCTTAATTAAAAAAAATGCAGTCATCGGCAGCAATGCTACGCTGATGCCGGTAACAGTAGGGGAAAATTCCATCGTCGGTGCCGGAGCAGTCGTTACTAAGGATGTTCCTGATAACTGCGTTGTTGCGGGAAATCCTGCGCAAATTGTCCGGTATCTTCCTACGACCCAAAAAGAAGTTAAGGTGATGAAGGTGCCTTTAGCAGATTTAAAATTACAGCATGCAAAAATACGTGATGATCTAGACGCGGCGATCAAGAAAGTGCTTGATGATTGTTCTTTTATTATGTCGGAACAAGTCAGCAATTTTGAAAATTATTTTGCCGAATTCTGTCAAGCCAAGCATGCCATAGGAGTAAGTAATGGCACCAGTGCTATCTCCCTGGCCTTGGAAGCCTGCGGGATCGGTGATGGAGACGAAGTAATAACTACCCCTCATACTTTTATAGCAACGACGGAAGCGATATCAAAAGTAGAAGCAAAAATAAAGTTTGTGGATATTGAAGAAAAAACTCATCTGATCGATGTTACTAAAATAGAAGCAGCAATTACAGAAAAAACTAAAGCTATCATCCCGGTTCACTTGAACGGTTTGATGTGCGATATGGAAAAGATACGGGAGATCGCTGATAAATACAATCTAAAAATAATTGAGGATGCGGCACAGGCGCATGGTGCGCGGTGCAATGATCATCCTCCCGGATTTTACAGTGATGCGGCAACGTTTAGTTTCTATCCAGGAAAAAATTTAGGCGCTTTCGGTGACGCGGGAGCAGTCATCACTAACCATGATCACCTTGCGGAAAAAATATTGATGTTGCGCAACCATGGCAGAAAACCTGGAGAAAAATACAAGCATGAAATCGAGGGGTACAATGAGAGAATGGACGGCCTTCAGGCGGCAGTGCTGCTGGTGAAGCTGAAGTATCTTCGGGAATGGAATGAACAAAGGATCAAAAATGCACAGTTGTACAAAAATTATTTAGATCCTAGAATTATTTTGCCATTTGTTTCAGATAAGTATAAACACGTTTATCATCAATTTCCTATCAGAATCAAAAATAGGTATAAATTAATTACTTTTTTTAAAAAAAAAGGGATTAGTTCCGGCATAAATTATCCTACTCCATTGCACTTACAGCCGGCGTATGCTTCTTTAGGACATCGAGAAGGGGATTTTCCCGTCGCTGAGGTTGTAACCAAAGAGATACTATCATTGCCAATGTATCCTGAATTGAGCGAAGAACAAATTAAATATGTGGCCGATAAAGTTAATGAATATATGACTATGGAAACTATGAATCCATACTATGGATCGTGAAGGGCATTAACTATGGAATATACCATGAATAAAGCCATGAATAAAGAGCTATTCAAAAATAAAGTAGTCCTGGTAACAGGGGGAGCTGGATTTATAGGCAGCCATTTAGTAGATAAAGCACTGGAATTTGGTGCGGAGAAAGTAATCTGTTATGATAATTTAATTGGTACCAATAATAGCTTACACAATCTAGCGCATCTACGCGCTGAACCAAGATTTACCTTTATCAAGGCAGATATTAAAAATTATCAAGAAATAAAGCCATTTGTCGAAGAGAGCGATGTTATCTTTAATGAAGCGGCTTCGAAATTAGTGGTCAGTTTAAAAGATCCGGCCGTCGATATCCAAACCAATGTGGTGGGAAATTTTAATATCGCGGAAATTATGAGAAAAAGCGAGAGCGACGCCAGGATAATACATGCTTCCACAGGATCGGTGTTTGGCAGCAGTGAAAAGCCGTTTGAGGAGACGGATCCGACAAATCCTTCTACCGTGTATGGCATAAGCAAATTGGCGGCAGAAAAATATTTCTTGTTGTACCATCGGCTTTACGGCTTGAAAGCGACGGTGTTGCGCTATTTCCATGTCTTTGGGCCGCGACAGGATTTTACCGGTGAAGCAGGAGTAGTAGGAATTTTTGTATCAAGAGTTCTGAAAGGATCACCTCCACAAGTCTGCGGCACCGGAGAAGCAGTCAGATGTTTCACCTTTGTCAATGATGCAGTTGATGCTAATTTTTTATTATATAAAAATAATAGTTCGATTGGGCAAGACTACAACGTGGCGTCGAGGAATAGAGTCAGTGTGCTTCAGCTGGCCGATCAGGTTATATCCAAGTACGGTCCTCCAGGCATGAAACCAGAGTTTATAGCTCCTCGTTTGGGAGAAAATCTTAAACCTATACCTAGCACTAAAAAGATAGAAAATATAGGGTTCAAAGAGTCGGTAACTTTCGACCAAGGGTTGGAAAGAACCAAGCAATGGATCGCCACTCGGCTTGGGAAATGATTCCTACGTAATTTCTTGGATAAGTCCTTACAAATGTACCCCATAATCACAAAGTTTATATGCGGTTCTAAGGAGGATTGAAGTGGAATGAAAAGTTCTACCGAATCTTCAGAATTGAAAGCAAAACCAGGGATCAGCATTGTTGCCCCGGCTTACAACGAACAAGGATGCATTGAAGAGTTTGTAACTCAAGCGGATCTTGCTTTCCAGGAGAATGGATATTCTGGTGAAATCATCGTGATCAACGATGCCAGCAGAGACAATACTTTGCCTATCTTACTCTCCATACAGAAAAAGTTTCCGCGCTTAAGGGTCATTTCACATCGGAGAAACAGAGGATTGACTTCTTCCATGATGACCGGCATTGAAAATGCTGGCCATGATACTATTTTTTTTACTTCTTCCGATCTGGAATCACATACCAGGGAAGATCTTCCCAAACTGATCGCTGCCTTGGACCAAGGGTATGACGTGGCCATCGGCTGGAGAACCAATAAGCGGCAGGGTTTTTTGAAGACTCTTCTTTCTAAAAGCTTTAATGCAGTAGTGAGATTGTTATTCAAGGTTAAATTCCGCGACGTGGGCTGGGTGCGGGCATTTCGCAAAGAAGTGTATTATAATATTGAATCTATGCGCTCTGATTGGCACAGGTATTTTGTCATTTTAGCCGCGCAACAGGGATATAAAGTAAAGGAAGTGCCCTTAAGATTCTACCATCGCAAGTCTGGAAAATCTAAATACGGCCGAATCGGCCTGAAACGGATACCCGGTGGTTTTTTAGATCTGCTGGTGATTAAATTTCTCATCTCTTTTTCCAAAAGGCCGATGCGCATGTTTGGCACTCTTGGAGCTTTCTTGACCGCGTTGGGATCAATATGCGGCCTTTATGTGTTATATCTTAATTTTGTAGCCTTAGAGGCAGTAGGTACCCGTGTGCCTTTAGTCTTACTGACGGTTTTTTTATTCCTGACCGGTTTGCAGCTCTTCGGATTGGGATTTGTTAGCGAGCTGATGGTTTCTCATACCGAGAAGCAGAAACGAAAAAACAGCTGAGTAGTTTAGCAGAGGTAAGAATAAAATATGTGCGGGATTTCTGGATGGTATGGACCAAGGGATACAAAATTGTTGCGAGAGATGACTTCTTTTTTAGATCATCGCGGCCCAGACGGAGAAGGCTTTTTTGTCGACACAAATATTTCGTTAGGCCATAAGCGGCTGAGTATTATTGATCTAAAAACTGGCCAGCAGCCGATGTACAATGATGATAAATCTGCAGTTATCGTGTTCAATGGGGAAATTTATAATTACAAAGAAATACGAAAAAAGCTTGAGGCAAAATATAAGTTTAAAACAAAGAGCGATACTGAAGTGATCTTGCGAGCTTATGAGGAGCATGGTCCTGAATGCGTGCAACAGTTTAATGGCATGTTTGCATTTGCAATTTGGGACGCCAAAAAAGATCTTCTTTTTCTTGCGCGGGATAGGATTGGAGTTAAGCCGTTGTATTATTGTAAGAATGCAGGACGGTTTATGTTTGCTTCTGAGATCAAAGCTTTTCTCGCCGATAAGCAATTTCCTCGAATCTTAAATCCCCAGGCAGTCGCAGAATATCTCGCCTTTCAAAATATTATGGATGACAAAACCTTTTTTGAAGGGGTGAAGATGCTTCTTCCCGGGCATTATATTGTTGTACAAGAAGGGAAAGTGATTATAAAACAATATTGGGACGCTTCTTATGTGAAGAGCGGTAAACGGAACATTGGAGATTATTATACTGATTTTAGATCAATATTGTCAAGCTCAGTAGCTCGGCACATGGTAAGCGATGTTCCTTTAGGAAGTTATCTAAGCGGGGGATTCGATTCTGGTTCGATCGCTACGTTTGCGGCGGGAAAAAGCAAAAAAAAGATAGAAACGTTTACCGGAACTTTTAAAGAAGGCGGGAGGTATGACGAAACAAAAGGTTCGAGGTTGGCGGCTCAAAAGATCAATGCAGTAGTTCATGAAGCGACCGTATCTTCTCAAGATTTTTTATCTTCCATCGAGAAAATCATATATCATCTTGACGAGCCTAAGACGGGAATACCGGTTATTTCCCAATACGTAGTCTCAAAATTGGCATCGGAGCATGTCAAGGTGGTGCTGACTGGGCATGCTGGGGACGAATTATTTGCCGGTTATCCGATCTACAAAGTGAGCTACTTCAAAGACTTGGTGAAGAAAAATCCTTTTCAGGCGCTGCGCTTCTTTTCTTTTTTCAGCTGGAGCGAAATCCCGCGCAGCCTTTATTTTATGTTTTTTCCTCTTTTCGACCAGGAAGTCAGGCATGGCTTGTTCATCATGTTTAATCAAAGACAACGTAGGAAGGCATTGTCTCCAGAATTTTATGAGAGTATACCCAACAAGAAGGTTACTTCCGTCCTTAAACAATTTCAGCGCAAAGACATAACCTGCTCTACCGATAAAATCCAATATCTTTATCTGAAGACCTATCTTCCATCTCTCCTCGTTTGTGAAGATAAGATGGGGATGGCTCATTCTATAGAAGCTCGGGTGCCTTTCTGCGACAACGAGATGGTTGATTTTGCTAATTCTATCCCGCTGCAATTCAAACTGTACAACCATGAACTTAAACATATCATAAAGCAGAGCATGAAAGGAGATCTTCCTCCGATACATTACCAGCAGCCCAAGAAAGGGTATCCCACTCCGTTCTCATTGTGGCTGCGCAAGGATGTGAAGGAGTATGTTTATTCAATCCTGCTCAGCGAAAGAACTAAGCAAAGGGAGATATTTAATCAAGAATATGTCAAAAATCTCCTGGACACCCATTGCCGGCGCAGCAAAGACGGTTTAATGGATCTGGTCAATGCGGCGAGAATCTGGTCCCTCCTTAACATCGAGTTGTGGTGCAGAATATTTTTAGATGGGGAATATGAGATGTTGACGACAGATAAACTTAAAAAGAAGAGAGAACCAGTGAATGCATGATCAGTATTGTTACTATTTTACTGTTTTTTATTTATCTTTGGGGTTTTGGCTTTTCTCTTACCTATTTCATCTACTTAAAATCTTCGTTGAAACCTGATTTTTGGGAACGAGAGATTATGAATGTAGGTATTGGTTTGGGCGTTTTTGCTATCCTTTCCATAATCCTTAATTTCTTTCGTATTCCGTTAGATTGGAAAATTTTTCTATTATTGAGCTTGATTGTCCCTGCCTATGCAGGATTTGCCATTTTAAAAAAGAAGGGTTTTAGATTGTCAACCACATCTCCAAAGTTGGTCTTGACCAAAAGTAATTTATTTGTCTTTGCGGCGGTGTTTATTTTTGCAGTTTCTCTGTATGTTTATGCTTCTGGAGCTTTTGCTTATCCTTATCTTGAAGATGAGGATCCTTGGGGGCATTCTATCGGAGTGAAATATGTTGCTCTTAACAAAGATGCGTATGATCCAATCTCTGGCGATGTTGTTCAAGGAGGCGGATTAGTTCTTTCGTATATAGACCCTTATCCTCCAGCGTATGACGTCCTCTTAGGAGTCCTACATCAAACTTCGGCTGATCTAAACTGGACTTTAAAATTCTTTAATGCGCTCATCATTTCCTTGGGATTTTTATTTTTTTATTTTTTTGCAAATACTCTGGTGCAACATAAAACAAAGGCTTTAGTGGCTACTTTTTTTCTGGCAGTTATTCCCAGTTATCTTTCCCATTTCATTTGGGCTCATTCAATGACTATTACGCTTATTTTTCCTGCCCTGTATGCGTTTATAAAAATTTTTGAAGAGAAAAAATGGGCTATCGTATTGGCAGTAGTCACGGCTGGAATCTGGGTTACTCAAAACCTTTCTCAACCTATTAAGATTACAACTTTGCTTTTAGTTTATGCAGTTGTGGCTTCGGTTCTGCATTCTCGTTTTTTAAAATATCATTTCGCAGGAATTTTTGGCGGGATGGCACTTAGCCAGTTTTGGTGGATGGCCATGGTCCATAAATACGGCCTGAAAGGGTTTGTGGGGGCGTGGACACCTAATCTTATCAAAGAAGTGGCGGCTAACCAAAATGCTGTCCTAGGCAGCCTTCTTTCTATAATGAGAACTATCACTAATCCGGGAGGAACAAGTTCAAGAGCGTATACATTTAGCGATTTCTTTGTAGCCAAGTCATCTAATTTGATAAATGCCCCCATCGGGATTGGCATAGTCCTTACTCTCTTAGCCTTACTAGGAGTGGTGTACCTTATTTTCAAATATCGTTCTTCTTTAGCAGCAACAGAAAACGCCTGGAGAATGGTGATTTTATTTTGGCTAGTATACACGTTTTGGGTAGTAAATGGGGTAACTTTTCCCATATCAATAGCGCGAGATGCTTTCAGAAGCTGGTTTTTACTTGCTATTCCTGTTTCTATCATCGCGGCGGAGGGAGCGTATGTTTTTGTCAACACCTTTAGAAAAAAAAAATTGGTGCAGATCTCTCTAACCGTATTACTATTAGTAGGGGTTATTGTAACTTCTGGTATTCAAAAATATGATGTTAATACCTCGATCTGGCCTACTTCGGGATCCTTTTCTAACATGCAAGAGCCATTCTTGTATGGGGAGTTATTCAAACAGCTTCCTCTTAATTCCAAGGTATTTTTATATGCTCCTCGCGATAAAGTGGTGTTTGGATATGGCATGTTTAGTTGCGCTTGGTGTAAAGAAGTTATTGATTTCAGGAAAGATATTTTAAATCGGAATCAGGAAGAATTATATTCCTTCCTTAAGAGAGAAGAGTACCAATATTTCATGATCAATAAAAATATGGATTACAAATACTTAAGCGGCAAATTTGGTGAAGAGGAAGTAAAGGCCATCCTCCCAGTACGCTATCAGGAATTTTTAAGCTCTCCTAAATTGGTCCCTATCTACTCCAATGAAAATGTGGTTTTATTTAAGGTGAATTAAATGGAAGAAAACAAAGATCATAAAGGTTCCAATATTATCTTAAGCAAGCAACAACGAATATTACTTTATTCGTTATATTTTCTCTTGTTGTTGATGGTATTCTTCTCTTTGCTGGCTATAAAAAATACTGGAGAAGAAGGCTATCAACGGTGTGTAGAAAAAAAATGTCAGGAAAAAGGAGAACAATTTTGTTCAAAGGCCAGAGAATTAAATAATTGCTGCTCTGGCGTCGGCGGGAATCTGGCTATGGTCAGTGATAAAAACTCAGGAAGTTCCAGATATACTTGTGTGTTTAACTAGTATAGAAGACTATGAAAATTAAAAAAATGTTAGTGATGCTCTTTTTGATCGTTATTCTAGCTTTTGTGTTGCGCTTGATAGTCGCTCAATACGTCGAGATCGTACCTGACGAAATAGTGTACTCTCTCCTTCCTTGGAAGATGATCTCAGCGCAACGCCTGGGTACTGTAGATGGCGGACCGCTGTTTTCTTACTTTACTGATGTAAGCTATACCTTATTTGGGGGAGTGAACGCGACTTCCACCAGATTTCCATCTATTTTTTTTGGCTCTCTGGCGGTCGTCCTTATCTATATCTGTTCTCTGAAAATGTTCGGTAATAGGTGGGCGGCATTATTCAGCGCTTTTTTATTCGCTGTTTCCGGGTACGTATTGGAGAATAATACCGAGCCAGATATGATGGCCTTCTTTTTTGCGCTGTTAAGCGCGTATTTTTTCTTTTTTTTCCTAGAGGGGAAGAAGAATTACCTTTACCTTTCTACTGCTTCCTTAACCTTGGCAGCTCTGTGCAAAATCTTGCCCCTCATACTGGTTCCAGTTTATGTGCTGGTATATTTTTTACATGCTAAAGGATATCTGAAAACTAAAGATGATGAAGAAGAACAGGTTAAGAGCCTCGCTGATAAAAAATTGGGTAAAAAATTATTAGATTTGGATTTGCTTAAGACTATGTTAGGGTGTTTAGTCATCGTTTTCTTGCTGCTCATGCCGGTAGTCCTCTACAATTATCTAGAATATAAAAATAATGGAAAAACAGAAAACGTCGTTTCTACCTTGCTGGGTATCGGCGCACCATTTCATCCAGAAACGTCTCAAATCGATCCTTGGAATTTTTCTATCATGTTAGGTTTTTTAAAGATTTTTTTTTCTAAGTTTTTTATGCCCGATCCGCTGGTGGTGGGACTAGGGATACTGGGAATATTATTAGTGTTGCCGCAAAGGAGATCAGAACATTTTATGTTAATACTTTCGGCATCGCTATTGTTAACTTATGTCGGCGGAATTACCGGCAGCGCTTCTCATTATCTGTGGATCCCTTTAGTCTTAAGCTTGTTCGCTGGCTATGTTATAGAAAGAGCTTGCGCCTACGTTAGTTCTAAGTTTAAACTGCGCTCGGTCTCGGTTGTTTTTGTTTTCGTCTTGATGATCAGTTCTGTTTCTTTCATCCATTTTCACTCCATCATATCTGAAAAATCAGCCAGCATGAAACTACGGGAATATGTTGTGGAAAATATTCCAAAAAGTGCCATAGTGGTCATGGATCCTCGGATCTATCATGGGAGCTATGCCTGGATATTAAACGAACGGCATTATATCAGCGGCATCTATTTTCAGGCCTTGCTCGAGAATGCTGCCGGTTCTGCTGCTCCAAAAATAGAAGTTCCCCTGTATTATATCGAATGCAGCGGGGACACTACTTGCGGATGGAAGATTGAGGATTATGAAAGAATCAGCCCATTTGCTGAAAATTTAGCAGCCTACTTGAAGGGGAATTTAGCATATCTTGGCGAGGTAGATGCCAATCATCGCTTTTTTATCTATAGCGGAGCCATAACTGTGCCTTCCTCAACCTTTCAAAGCATTGACCGCACACACGTATTTTGGGGCTCTTCCGTAGGATGGAAATATCCTGATTTGAATATTGATGAATATCCTTTACAAGGCAGTAATAAGGTATTCCATATACTCGGGCTGCTATTTTTGTACCTGGATCTGTTGTTAGTTTTACTGGCCATAGCGCTGGTGTTTGTATTTTTGTTTAGAAGTGAAAAACAGACTGACCAAAAAGCATAAAAAGATCATACCCTAAGGCTTAATTGATAATGGTTTCAACAAAAAAAAAGGAAGAACATAAAGAGAGCAACGAAGATAAACAGGTACAAGAATGGGACTCGTACTGGTCAAAAAAAAATAAAGTAAGCAACAGCATCTATGACCAAATAGCGAAATTTTATCGTAAATATATCATGGTCAGGATGTTTGATCATTTTATGAAAAAAAGCTTTTCTTCAGGTTCTGCGCTTCTTCATGCGGGCTGCGGAGGAGGATATGCGGATCTCTGTCTAAAAGATTATGCTGATATCACCGCTCTTGACAACTCATTCAATGCACTGGAGGCGTATAAAAAAAACCATGGAGATAAATCGAAGATCATTTTAGGAGACATTTTTCATCTTCCTTTTGAAGAAAAAAGTTTTGATGGCATCTATAATCTTGGAGTGATGGAACATTTTAGCGAAGAGGAAATTCGAGAAATCCTTTCTGAATTTAAGCGGGTTTTACGCGCCAATGGCAAGCTGGTCATCTTCTGGCCCCCAACCTTCGGGTCTACCACTAACACACTTGATGCGCTTCACTTCATCTTGAATAAGATTTTACGAAGAAATGTACGGCTACATCCTCCGGAAGTATCCAGGATCAATTCTAAGAAACATGCAATAGAGATATTTAGCAAGGCTGGATTTTCGGTAGCAGATTATTACTTCGGACCAAAAGATATTTTTACCCAGGCGGTTATTGTGGCTAAGAAAAGTGATTCTTGACGGTAGGATTTAAAAATCACGCGGCGGTTTTTCTATATTATGGGGCGTTTACAAATATTAAAAGAATTATTAAAAGAACATACGGCAGCCGTAATGATCTCTTTGGTAATTGGATTTATCTTTCTGTTACCGCACTTACTCATTCCGTTACTGCAAGATGATTCTCAAAACTATTCTCCGTTGGTGGTCAAGGGCGTAGATGCGCGAGGCGCCGATGAAGTTTTTTACGCCGCCTATGTTCAGGAAGCTGCGGAAGGGCATCTTATTCCTCGCTCTAATGTATTGGAATGGAAAGATGGCTTGATCCTATCCCATGCAGGAGCGCCTTTTCCGTCTCTCATCTTAGGGGTGATGTCTTTAGTCTTGGGAGGAGTAGTAAATACGTACATCTTTTCTTATTTCTTTTTTACAGCGATAAGTTCCTTGTTGATGTATACACTTTCATATCTACTTACTAAGAACAAAACTCTCTCTCTTATCGCTCCTCTATTACTGTTCTTCTCGCCTACTTACTTGATTAAATTCTTCAATGATCAAATCGTCCAGCCCATAAGTTATTTTTCTCGATTTTATCCGGTCTTAGTTGACTTTCCTATTTTTGCGGTAACTTTACTTACTGTTTTTTTACTCTTGAGAAAACAAAACTGGAAATTTGCAGCGCTGAGCGGAATATTGGGAGGCTTACTTTTTTATACATATTTTTATTATTGGACTTTTTACCTTGTTTTTATCGGCTTGCTCTGGATATTTTACCTGGTCAAGAAAGAATGGGCATTGTTTAAGAAAATAACCTTATCCTGTTTGCTTACTGTGGTGATAGGAGCGACATTTTTCTTGAACTCGTTAAGCACGCTCACCAACCAAACCGAGATTCTTCATCGTCTCAACGCTATTGTTGGTAGGAATTTTAATTGGTCTATAACAATTTTCCTTTTAGGCATAGTTATCTTGTTACTGTTCCTAAATTATAAGAATAAAGAAGGAGTGACTGGGGAAAAAAAGGACATTAATTATTTTCTGTCAGCACTGGTTCTTGCTGGAATGGTGATCATGAATGTACAGCTGATCATAGGATATACCATCAATCCGCGTCATTGGCTGACTACTACTTTATGGCCCATTCTGGCCCTGGCGGGGATATATATTTTTAATTTTTTAGAAAAAAAAATTCAACAGAGAAATGTTAAAAAAATAATCAAATCATCTTTTTTTATCTTTATCGGAGTACTGCTTTTATTTGGAATGATTTGGCAGATTACCTTTTCTTATAACACTTACCCGGTATACACTCTGTCTGATTCCCAGCTAAAACTATTTGAATGGCTCAATAACAATACAGTAAAAGATGAGGTGGTTCTTTCGATAAGTTCAGAAATGATTCTTCTTATACCAGTTTACACTCACAATAATAATTTTATCCCTAATGCAGTGGTAGAACCGATTCCTATCCCTGAAATAATCGCACGAAGATTGATCGGGTATAAACTCCTGGGCGCTTCTGAACGAGATCTGATATTTCTTAATAATCCTTGTGCTTTTAGTGAGTTGATGAGTTTTGAACGCAGTAAAGAAGGGACCTATGATTATTCTCTATTTGAAGAAGCATTTTCCCATCTTATAACTTTTGAAGGTTTCTTCTCAAGGAGTAAAGAATGCACTATTCCCGCTTCTTATAGGGAAGGAGTTATGAAGGCATATGCTGCCCTCCCAGAGGGATGGGAGCAAGTGGCTCAGAGATATACGGTTAATTACCTCATTCTTGGCCCTTATGAAAAAAGCATAATCTCTTCCTATTCTGAGATAGAACCTTATGCTCAGCTAGTATATAGCAACGCTGAATTTACAGTTTACAAAGTGGATGAATAGTATGATAATGGCGACTTATTCTACAATATCCTATAGTAGCATAAATGTTATAAATATCCTCTTCAAGACAGGTCATATGGTCACAAAGGTAGGCGAGGCAGTACAAGGCTTTTACAATAAAACTCCTTTTCCAGATTACGATCTGGCTAGATTTAACTGTAAGGAAGATCTTTCTTTAGCTGCTTATTCTTTTGCCAAAGTGCTGGACAGGAGCATTCCAGCCAATGCTTCCGTTATTGATGTTGGCACCGGTACCGGACAACTTTCCGCATTTCTTTCTTTACGGCGGGAATGCGTATGGGGCATTGATTTTTCGGATAGTTCTTTAAAAAAAGCGAGAAGCCTCAAAGAAAAATTACAATTAGATTCGTGGAATCTTAAAAAAGTGGATATTCTTGATCCAGTGCAGATCGAGGCTATCGGAAGGCAGTTTGATTATGTTCTATGCATGGGGGTACTCCATCATACTGGGGATGCCTACAAGGCATTTCAAAATATTATGAAGTTAGTTAAACCAGGCGGCTATGTTGCTATCGGATTGTATAATTCGTACGGCAGAATCCTGCTTAAAAAGCGTATTTTTTTATCCAAAACTATTTTTAAAAATAACAATGCGGTAAAAGATAAATATATCCGGATGCAGATAGGTGATGTGGAAGATAAGGAACGAGCTCGCGGCTGGTGGAATGACCAATATCTGCATCCCCACGAGACCACGCATACGGTTGGAGAGGTAATCGGTTGGTTTAAAAAAAACAGCATACAATTTTTTCATACCGTGCCATCAACCTCGCTGTTCTCTGAATCTGCTGTTGACATCAGTGGAGTATGGCATAAAAAAGAAAAATCTCCCTCTTTCATAGTACAACTCTACAAGCAGCTCGGTTGGATCAGGAGCACTAATCGGGAAGGCGGCTATTGGATAACTTTTGGAAGAAAACTGGAAAAAAATGCGTAAGATCACTATCAGCGAAATTTTCTCCGTACTTCCGGGGGTTTTAATTATCGTAGCAGGTTTACAATTCATTTCTATTCAGAAAAGTTATAATCAAACCATGGTCATCTTTCTGTTCATATTAAAATATGCTGTGGTAATGTTGGGGATTGCGATATTACTCTTTGCCGTTATTTCTATCTTTTCTCCTGCATCATTATTCAAGCATCGCAAAGTAAAAAAGTATCTGCAAGATATCGCTGTACTATTGGTCGCTACTTTTTTGTGCGCCGTTATTTTTGAGATGATCTTACAAGTCACTTTTCCAGAAAGCTGCAAGCAGGATGATCCGATCTATGATCATTCATATACGCCTAACTGCCATTCACGCTTTACTACCTTTGAATGGGATACTGAGGTGAAAATTAATGCTGAAGGTTTTCGTGACGATGAAATTTTGCCGAAAGAGCAGTTCGATCTCAGAATTTTGATGTTAGGAGACAGCATGACTTGGGGTTACGGGGTGGAGAAAGAAGAAACTTTCAGCGAAGTATTGCAACAAAAAATGAAAGCAAAGGGAGTCAAGGCCGATGTTATCAACGCTGGGGCAACTTCCTACTCTCCTACTTTAGAATACCTTTTATTGAAAAATAAAGGTTTATCCTATGAACCAGAGGTGGTCATTTTAAATTTGGATATGAGCGACATCCAAGATGATTACTTTCGGGAGAAAGCTGCGGAGTTTGACCAGGAAGGAAATATAATACGAGTTTCTGGAATTAAAGAACAAACTACGCTATTATATAAAATCAGGAATAAAATGAAGACAAACCGTTTTATAGCTGATAAGATCAGTTTGATCGATTCAAGATTTTCTACACAGATAAAAGAAGAGACGCAAAACACTATCCCGCAAGGAGATCCAAAAACTGACCGGTATGCTATTCTCAGGGATATGCCGGTGCAGGATGAAGAAGAAAATTGGAACAGAACATTCCATTACATCTCCCTCATCAATGAATTATGTAAAGAGAATGATATCACTTTCATTTTAACCCTCTATCCTTATGGCGTCCAAGTTTCTCCCGACGAATGGAGCTTGGGAAGGCACTTGTTTGGATTTAGGGAAGGTGCAGTGCAAAGCGATGCTCCGCAGCAGAAAGTCAAGAAATATGCTGAAGAGAATGGCATTATCTATGTCGAGATGCTGGAGCAGTTTCAAGAATCAGAAACGTTTCCGTTATATTTTCCTTACGATGGGCATATCAACCGAGAGGGACATAAGCTGGCTGCAAATGTTCTGTTTTCTTCATTGGTGGAAGAAGGTATCGTTGAGCTTCCTGCTCAGGCAGAATATCCGCCTAATCCTTTTCCGATTAAATAAAAATTATAGTAGGAGCTAATTTCTTTTCGAATAGCCCCATTTTCCACAATCTTTAAAAATAACTTTACTTTCCATTAAGATATGGATGAAAAATCTGGAAACAAAAGTCTCCTCGCCGAGTCTTGGGACTTTCTAAAAGAAAGGAAAGCATGGTGGCTTACACCAATTATAATTATGCTTGTTTTCGTCGGCGTTTTGATAATCTTTGGACAAAGCAGCGCTATCTCGCCGTTTATTTATGCTCTTTTCTAGTTATTTATCATTTATACCCATTTGTTTCTAAAAATTTATAAAGGAGACTGTTAGAGACACGATTATGGGAAAACATGCTTCATCTCTTGAAAAGATAGGGATAAAAGTAGGATTTTTTATAAGTTATATTTTATCTTCTTTGCTCTTATTTTACATCCTCACCAGCTTAGGGAAGATTTCGTACACTACTACTGCTGTGTTGAAAGTATTTGCAGCGGTCTTGCTTATCGCCATTATTGGAGGTTTGATTCAGAAGTTTGTATTATGACTGCGGCAAAACGATTTTTAAAATCGGTAGGGAAGGGCATGAAACAGTTCGGAGAGAAGCTCACTACTGTTGTAAATACTGTTCTCTTGCTTCTGGTGTACATAGTTGGAGTAGGTCTCACCTCCATCATTGCCCGCATTTTCAGAAAACATTTTCTGGAACGGAAAACCTCTAAACAGAAAACATCGTACTGGTCTGATCTCAATATCAAAAAACAAGAGCGTGAGAAATATTACAAACAATTTTGAGGTAATATCATGTATATACTAGGAATCAGCTGTTATTATCACGACTCCTCAGCCGCTTTGCTGAAAGACGGAGTAGTTGTAGCCGCGGCAGAAGAAGAGCGATTCACCCGCAAGAAACACGATGCTTCCTTTCCGATCAATGCGATCAAGTACTGCTTGGAGAGCCAGCACCTTACTATGAACGATGTTTCTTACGTTGGATTTTACGAAAAGCCATTTCTTAAGTTTGAGCGTATCCTCTCTCAGCATCTAGAGATGTTTCCTTTCAGTTTCAAAACTTTTGTCAGCTCTCTTCCTTCTTGGATCAACGAGAAGCTGCGGGTGATGAAAACGATACGAAAAAAACTGCACTACCGTGGAAATGTTTTTTTTATACACCATCACCTTGCCCATGCCGCTAGTTCATATTTAGTAAGTCCTTTCAATAAAGCAGCAGTGCTTACCGTAGATGGAGTAGGAGAATGGACTACTACCTCTTACGGCTTGGCAGAAGGGAATGAGATCCATTTGATGAAAGAGATTACATTTCCTCATTCCCTGGGGCTTCTCTATTCTACTATAACCGGATATTTAGGATTCAGCGTCAACAATTCTGAGTATAAGGTAATGGGCTTAAGTCCTTACGGAAATATGAATAAGACTGAAAACCAGTACTATCAGAAGTTAAAGCAAGTCATCGACATTAAAGAAGACGGCAGCTATTGCATGGAGATGAGCTATTTTACCTATCATTATGGAGACAGGATGCCTTCTCGGAAGTTGTGTACATTGCTAGGTGGTCCAGTCAGAAAAGCTGAATCTGAAGTAACCCAGCGCCATAAAGATATTGCCGCCGCTTTACAGCTGATTACCGAAGAAGCGCTGTTCAAAATGCTCAAGCATGTCCATGATGTTACCAAATGCGATAATCTCATCATAGGAGGAGGGGTCGCTCTAAACAGTGTAGCTAACGGTAAAATCCTGCGTAACACTCCTTTTAAAAAAATTTGGATCCAGCCTAATGCTACTGACGGAGGAAACAGCATCGGTGTAGCTTCCTACATCTATAACACTATTCTTAACCATCCGCGGAATTTCACCTTAACTACCGCCTATCTTGGCCCTTCCTTCACCGACGCAGAAATTAAGAATTATCTGGAGAGCAACAAAATTAAATATACTCGTTTTGCTGATGAGGAAGAAGTTATTTCCAGTACTGCTAAACTTATTCATGATAATCAGGTTATAGGCTGGTTCCAGGGCAGGATGGAATGGGGGCCAAGAGCATTGGGAGCAAGAAGCATCCTTTCCAACCCTTGCAATAAAAAAATGCAGGAAATATTAAATCAGAAAGTAAAACATCGCGAGAAGTTTAGGCCTTTTGCTCCGGTAGTATGCGAGGATGACGCTTTAACGTATTTTGAATGTGATCAGCCTATTCCTGAGCCGACTGATTATATGCTGATGGTCTATCCGATAAAAAAAGAATGGAGAAAGAAAATTCCTGCAGTAACCCATGTAGATGGTTCAGGACGGCTGCAGACTATCCGTCAAGCGCAAAATCCAACGTATTATGATTTAGTCAAAGAATTTGGGAAACTGTCTGGGGTTCCTATTTTGATCAATACCTCGTTTAATATTCGAGGGGAACCGATCGTTTGCACGCCGCAAGATGCCTATAAATGCATGATGGGAACGGGCATTGATTACTTAGTGATGGGGAAGTACTTGATCAAACGGGAAGATAATCCTCAAGATAAGTGGGATAGCGAGACGGTGGCGAAGGATTAGTTAAAAATTCCAAAGATTTCTGCTTATTAAATAAAACTCATTTATCTTCAATAGGCTTCGTCAAATCATCAGCTACTTTTTTTGAAAATACTTCAGCGCCGATATAGTTCAGATGGTTGCTGTCATAAAATAATTCCGACCTATCAAAGAAAAGATCATGATAATCTAGTACTGCATAATCTTCTCCTACCATCTTATTGATGTAGGAGAAGACGGTCGAATAATACTTTTCAGCTGGAACATTTTTTTGGGTAATCTCATCAAATTCTTTGGTGATCGGATATTTAATGAATATTACAGTTATATTATGTTCTTTTGCATACTGGAGCGTTTTTATAAGATAAAGGATGGAAATGCTTGATACTTTGGCAGGATCTTTATCAAAATGGAGCTTATATCTCTGGTAAGCAATGAAAGTTTTATTTTCTGCTTGTGAGAAATCTCCCTCAGATATTTCTCCGCCAAAGTAAGTAGGGGTAAAGGTAGGTTTGTCCTTAACATACTCAATGAGATCAGGAGCATTCCCCAAAATAGGAAAATACCTTTGTATGAATACTGATGGCCAAGATTCTTCTCTTATCTCAGCAATTTCCCTTAAGGCGGCATATTCTTGTGAAACTTCTAGATTTCTAAACATTTCTTTTGGCTCATTATATTTTTCAGAAAAGGCATGCAAGTCCATCTCCAGAACAATATGGTTTATCTTAAGATTATCTTCCTCGACAACCTTCTTTAGTTTAAAATATGTTTCAACGTAAGTACCGTGATTTAAGGCAAAGTTATAAGATCCAGGAATATAAGCTGGATGGATGCTTTTACTGGCGTGAGAACTTCCGAAGAAGGCAAAATCTATCTCTTTATTTTCAAAACTACCTATATCTTCCTCATATAACAAGCCTTTGCGGTATTCAATCTTTTGGTGTTGAATCAATTTTATATACATCAGGTTAAGAGGGAGGAGTATCAGTATTAAGAGAAGTAAAAACAACATACTTTTCCTACAAAATGTTATTAGGTCTTGTCTCATGCTGCATCTAAAATTGAGAGTATACAAATGGGGTATTATTAAATACACCAAATAAAAGGACTATACACGCCATTGCCACATAAATGCTCCAGCGTACGTATATAGCTTTGGTGGAGAGGAACTTTCTTATCGGAGTACGTTCCTGCAAGAGGTGAATACTTTCCATAAATCCGATGAGTCCGAGTATTTGTAAAAAACCAAACCATCCCAAACCTATTTTTAAATGAGGTAGGTCAAAAGAGAGCTCCTTAAATAGATTGGAAAAAATGTATAGCGCATCGGATAGCGAATTTGCTCTAAAAAAAATCCATCCTATATTGACTAAGATAAATGTAGACCCTACCTCCAGCACTTGAACTAATTTTGGAAATTGTACCATCTTGGTAACCTGCAAGAACTTATCTTTGAGCGGTTTTGCAATTATTTCTAAAATCAAATAAAATCCATGCAGCGCCCCCCATGCCACAAAGGTCCATTTCGCGCCATGCCACAAGCCGCTGACAATAAACACCACCAGCAGATTTAGATACCACCGGGGGACAGAAACCCTATTGCCTCCTAAGGGGACGTATAGATAATCTTTAAACCAGGAGGATAATGAAATATGCCAACGTCTCCAGAATTCAGAGATAGATCTGGAAAAATAGGGCCGCTTAAAGTTGTCTAAAGAGGTTATTCCCAGTATTTGGGCTGAGCCTATGGCTATATCTGAATATCCTGAAAAATCGCAATAGATCTGAAATGCGAAAAATAAGATTGCCAGTATCAAAGCAGTACCAGTATAATCATGAAGGTTATCAAAGACCAGGTTAACACTTATAGCCAGCTTGTCGGCAATCACTACTTTTTTGAAAAATCCCCAGAGCATGAGTTTTAGCCCATCAGCCACTCTTTGATACTCAAAGTACTTTTTCTCATACAATTGGGGCAACAAGTTTTTTGCCCTTTCAATAGGCCCGGCCACTAGCTGCGGAAAGAAAGAGACGTAGACGGCAAAAATACCTAAATGCCTTTGAGGCTGTATTTCGCCCCGGTATACATCGATAGTATAACTTATACTTTTGAATGTATAGAAGCTGATGCCTACAGGCAGCAAAAGTTTTATGGTTAAGGGATTTAATTGGATGGAAAATTGCTGTAATATTGCTCTGACGGAATCGCTGAATAAATTAAAATACTTAAAAGCAAATAACATCCCTACATTTGAGAGCAGGCTGACCAACAGGAATATTTTTTTCCTTTTAACATTTGGTGAGTTCTGTATCATAATCCCCATCAAATAACTGATAAAAGTAGAAATCATAATCAGGATAACATAATCTGCTTTCCAACTCATATAAAAATAATAGCAGGCTATTAACAATAGTATCCATCTATATTTTTGGGCAATGATGAAGTAAATAGCGACTACTAAAGGAAAAAAGAGCAAAAAGTGAAGTGAGTTAAATAGCATTTTATTAGGTGGTTCCTATTGGTATAAAAATTTATTGATAGTGGGGCTTAGTACATTTTTTTCTTCCAGTACAGATAGGTGTCGTACACGGTCTGTTCGAATGGAATAGTGAGCTTCCAGGATGTTTCGGCGGTAATTCTCTTATTGTCTCCGAGAATAAGCTTCCGTTCATTGCTATTGATAAAAGATTGATTTATCATAATTCTGGCTTTTTTCCCGCTTTGTTTTTCTAAAATGGTGATAATGTTTCTCACTGAAAAACATTGCGAACTACATACATTGTAGATGCTGTGCTTAGTAGGCTCTTCTAATAATATCCTATAAGCGTTACAAACATCTCTCACGTCTAGAAAATCCCTTTCAGAATCTATATCTCCTAGTTCAAATGAAACTGATTCTTGCCTGTTTTTTTCCGCTTCTGCGAATCCTTTGGCTAATTTTGGCACTATGGAAGTATCCAACTGCCCCGGACCGGTGTGGTTGAAACTCCTGCTGGCAACTATTTCTATTTCTGGAAATTCGTTGATCAACTCCTCTTGTTTTATCTTTGATTCTGCATAAGGAGAACTGTTACAGACGGCTGAAGCTTCGGTAAGTATTTCGTCTGATGGACAATACATCATGGCCGAAGAGATGATAAGTACTTTGGTTTTTAATTTATATTTTTGGATGGCCTGCAGGAAGTAGCGCGTGCTTTCACAATTTATAACCATGCATTCTTCTGGTTTCTGAAAACTGTCGCGCATGGAACTGAAGCCAGCAATTAAAGCGAGATATCGTGGTTTTATTTTTACTACTATTTCTTCGATCTGCTGTTGGTTAGATAAATCAAGGTAGAAAACAGATTTATTGTCTGCTAATTGCTTATTCCAGGTGGTTCCAAATACAGCGTACCCTCGTTGCTGTAATGCCGGGAAAAAATGGCTGCCTACAAAGCCTTCAATGCCGGTGATGAGCCAATTCCAGTTTGACATTTTCTAGATCAGCCAGCACCATCCTTTCTACTAATTGCGAAAATTTGATGGTGGGCTCCCAGTTAAGAACTTTTTTTGCTTTGTTATAATCTCCGCACAGATGATCCACTTCAGCAGGACGGATATATTGAGGATTAATGCGCACCACTATTTTACCTTGAAATTTGCCTACTTCGTGTATTCCTGTCCCCTCCCAGGTTAAGGGCATCCCTACTATCTTAAAGGCTTGGTCTACGAATTCCTTGACGCTATGGGTCTCTCCAGTGGCAATGACGAAATCATCTGGTTTTTCCTGCTGCAGCATCAGCCACATTGCCTTAACATAATCTTCGGCATGGCCCCAATCACGTTTGGCGTGCAAGTTTCCGAGCTCCAATACCTCTTGCGCGCCCAATTTTATCCTGGCCGCAGCGTGGCTTATTTTTCTGGTAACAAATTCCAGTCCGCGGCGTTCGCTTTCATGGTTGAAGAGAATTCCGCTGCAGGCAAATAGATCGAAACTTTCCCGATAATTGACCACCATATGATGGGCGTATACTTTCGCTACCCCATATGGACTGCGAGGATGAAATTTTGTTTCTTCATGTTGCGGAGCGGGAGCAGCGCCGAACATCTCTGAGCTGGAAGCCTGGTAAAATTTGACTTTTGGATTTTCATAGCGGATCGCTTCTAAAATTCTTCCGGCGCCCATGCCGGTGACTTCTCCGGTAAGGACCGGCTGGCGCCAACTGGTGCCGACAAAGCTCATCGCTCCTAAATGATAGATCTCATCCGGCTGCACTTCTTTAATCACTTTGGTGATAGAGAATTGGTCCATCAAATCGGCATGATGCAAAGTTATTTTGTCGCGCAGATGCTGTATCCTGCCTAAAGTATCGACGGAAACTCTTCGCACCAGGCCGTGTACTTCGTATCCTTTCTTGAGCAGAAATTCGGCAAGGTATGAACCATCCTGTCCTGTTATTCCAGTGATTAGTGCTTTTTTCATGAGGGAGTATATCTTTATTTTGTTAAATATTTATTTCGTTAATCAATTTTGATTGTTTTTTTTCCTGTATCCTTGTTTCAATAACAATTTTGCATATCCTACTCCGGCATCAAAGAGGCGGAATTTGGTTTCCCCGTGCTGGCGGTAGGTTAAGGTGATGGGAACTTCCACCATCGATTTGTGGCGGTAATTGGCGATCAATAAAAATTCCATCAGCCCTTCAAAATTTTTAGCTTGAACTAACGGAGCTATTTCTCGGATAGTTTGAGCGTCAATCATGCGGAAACCGCTGGTTTTATCTTTAACCTCTATCTTAAAAGCTTTATTAAACACTGTATTAGCAAATTTGCTGATTATCCTTTTCCAGGTAGGAACATTCATCACTTGCGCTCCATCTAAGGCTCGGGAGCCGATAACTACATTGTATCCTTCTTTTGCTTTTTTTATGAGTAAGGGCAGTTCTTCAGGCTTATGGTTAAGGTCCACATCCATGGTAACTACATGAGTTGATTCTTGCGCAATATTTTCAAATCCTTTTTTGAAAGCATTGGTCAATCCTAATGGTTCCGGCTGGTAGAAGAGCTTCATCTTTAGTTGGGGATGTTCTTCCTGGTATTTTTGTAGAAGCGGGTAAGTTTGATCATTTCCTTCAACAACAAAAATAATTTCATACTCTTCTTTACTATTTTTTATGGCTGAGGTAATACTGTCCATCAAGGGAAGAACGTTCTTTTCCTCGTTATAGGCGGGAAGTACATACGATATAAACAGCTTAGGCATTTTAGAAATCATCCTTGCCAACAACTTCGAACTTGGGAAGCGGGAAGATGAATTTTCCTCCTCGTTGTAAAAAATCAGTCTCTCGTTTCAAGAACTCGTAGCGGAAATGCCAGGGCAGCACGAATAAGTAGTCAGGATTTTCGGTTCTTGCTTCTTCTTCGGAGCAGATAGGTATGTTGGTGCCGATGGTAACTTTCCCCCACTTGTCGGGGTTGCGCTCTGCTATCTTTTCGATAAGCTTATTCTGATGATTGATGTCATACCATTGCAGCAAAGTATTTCCTTTGGTCGATGCGCCATAACCAAGAATTTTCTTTCCTTTGGCTTTTTCCTGTTTCAAGAAATCCAAGGCTTGCTGTTTTATTTTTTTCATTTTGTCAAAATATTTGATATAAGTTTCAGGTCGATCTAGTTTCAGGCTTTTTTCGTATTCCAGGATACTTTGGACTCTAAATTCTGCTACATCACGATATTGCGCAGTGCTGAATAGGATGGGGTTAGCATCTTTTTTGTGGATGTAGATCCTGTAACTCCCTCCATTAATATCATTGAGCTGGCAATCAACCACCTTGAAATTATGCCTTTCTAAAAGGTAGGTGAGGCTCTGCAAGGAATAGTATTCCAGATGTTCATGACAAATATTGTCAAAAGCCATCTGTTTTAACATCAACGGCAGATAACTCATCTGGATGATCCACAATCCATGCTGATCCAGCACTTTATAGACATCACTCACAAATTGGTTGGGGTCTTCTAAATCGTAGAACATGGCGATGCTGGTAAGCACTTTCGCTTTCTGCTGGAAATGCTTGAAATATTCCTCTGCCGAGAAGTAATTAACAATAGTTTTAGTGGTATGCTGGGAGGAATATTGGTATAAGTTTTTGGCAGGATCGAATCCGACAATGGTAAGATGCTTGGGGTAATTCTTGACTAAGGTTCCATCATTGCAGCCGACATCGACAACGATATCCTTCTCTTTTAAAGACATGGTTTCCATCACCGAAGCAGCGATTGATTTCAGCTCTTGGGCCATGGTCTGGTTGATTCCGGAGCGGTACCAGTATTCATCATACATGTTGGAAGAGGGAGCGCTATGTTTGAGCTGCACTATCTTGCTGTTCTTCCCCATGCAGAGAACTAAAGGCACTTTAGGCTGCTGCGGCGGCAGATGGGGATCATGAAAATGAGAAAGATATAGCTCTCCTAGGTCAAACAACTCTATAAGTTCACTATCATCGACTCTGCACCGCTCTCTTACTATCATATTCATTCTTGTGAAAATCTATCTTTTAAAAGCTTTTCGAAGCTTAGATACTTAAATAAACATAAGAACAAAATGCACTTATGCAGTGATTGGAGAAGGTTTTATAAAATAACTGTTCAAATCTATATTTATGAAACTACTAGTCGCTATTGTGGCTGATATTGATGGAACTTTAATTGAGGGCGGAAATATTGCTTCGGCGGATAAAAATTTAAAGAAAGCGGTTAAGAGAGTTCGTGAAAAAAGAATTTTATTTTCGCTGGGTTCAGGTAGAACTTTTCTTGAACAAGAAGCATTCCACAACTTACTTATTGCTCCCGATCATTATACGCCTGGTGAAGCTATCCTGTATGAAGGATCTTGCCTGCGATTCTTAGGAGGGACTACAGTTTATCGTTTAGGTGGACTTACTCGAGAACAGATTACTGAAGTAGAATTGTTTGCTGCAGAAAAAAAATTATTTTCTGGGCTAGTTCATCGCGCGGGCAATGAAACTTATGAAACCGGTAGCGGTTACGTCACCCCTACTTTTATCCATGAAGGAAGAACCGATCGTGAACTATTGAAAGAGACTTATAGAAGGGCAAGGCCCATCTTAGAAGATCAATTTTCCTTTCTTTCTGTCTCTATCTCTGCTGACGGTTTAGATCTTACTGCAAAAGGGGTTACCAAAGCAAATCCTTTGCGGAGGTATGCTGAATTAACTGGAATTTCACTCGATGAGATAGCGGTCTTTGGTGATTCTAGTAATGATATGCTTATATTAGAATTAGTAGGGAAAGCAGGAGGATTGCCAGTATATGTTGGTAATAATCCAGAACAGGAAGCGTTAGTGCGGAGTTATCCACGTTACTTTATTCCAGAGCAGCGAGGAGTGAAGGGATCAATAGAAGCTCTACAAAATATGCTTTCGAGTATATAATTACGCAATCTTTTTAAAGACTTTCAAAAAATGACTATCTAACTAAAATGGGAGGAATTACTATGAAAATTGTACCAGGAAATAAGGTTGTTGAAGGAAATGAGGTTCGTCAATTTAGAAGTGGTGCTCGGACTATTATCAGCGATGACCTTTATCACAAGGTTTTAGATTATACTGTTCTTTCTTGTGTTGATGTGGTCGCTTATTTTGATCGCTCACCTTCAGATCGGGTAATCCTGATGGTAGAAAGAAGAGAGAATCCAGCAAAAGGAATGCTCTGGTATCCAGGAGGTAGGCAATTCAAGAATGAGTCTTTTGAAGATACGGTACGCAGGAAATTGCGAGAAGAAGTTGGCTTAGATGCTTCAGAATATAGCATCGAAAGGCAGATCGGCGCTTTTGGATTTAGCTGTCGCAGCGAAGATGCCATGTACGGAGACTTGAAGGAAGGTTTTCATGCTAATGGCATAGATTATTTGGCTCGCATACGTAACGGAGATGCTGCAATTAAAGTAGATCATACCAGCAAGGGTTATCGCTGGGTAGATGAATCTATGCTGCGTAATTCTAAAGGTTTACATCCTTATATAGCAGAAGTAATGAATGCTGCACAGATATTTGATGAGCCTTTCACGAATATAGATTACTCTTTTGAAGAGTAAGTGAGTTTTACGCATAGGACGGCTACTGATTAAAAATTTCTAATTCACTAGTTTTAAAAAGAAGGATTCGCAATTCTTGCTATGGCTCATCTAGGTAAAATACTGCGCGGCATAGGATTAGTATTCGGTATGACTTTTATCGCTGCCATGTTTAGTTATGCTACCCGGGTTATCGTGGCCAGAAAGCTAGGGCCGGAACAATTTGGCTTGTTCTCAGCGGTGCTAACTTTCATCTTGTTTTTGTTATTTTTCCGCGATCTTGGTTTAGGAAGCGCGCTGACTAATTTTATCGCTAAATATAGAGTAGAAGAAAAATATAATGAAATCAAAACCGCAATTTATTCTACCTTTTGTATGCAACTTCTAAGTTCCGCTCTAATAGGGATCGTCATTATCGCCTTTTCAGGGTATCTCTCAGTGCATTATTTTAAGATCCCGGAATCGAAAATAATTTTGCTGATCCTAGTGATCTATACTATGACTAGTTTCTTATTTATTATCACCAAATTTATTCTTAATGGTTTTCAGGACACCATACCCTATTCCCTCATGGAAGTAGGAAAAAATCTTTTTATCTTGCTGCTCTCTGTGCTTCTTCTTCGCTATAATTATGGCATTCTGGCGGCAGCAATACCCTATGCCTTAGTGTGCATAGTTTTGTTCTTCCTGCTTCTGCCCTTCATTCGACGCAATATTTCTTTTTCCAAATACAAAATAGTTCATTTCAAAGAAATCAGCCGCGATCTTCTGCTGTTTGGATTACCCTTAATGGCTGCAGATATCGGCGGAAAGATAATCGCTTATACTGATACTATTATGTTAACCCATTTTAGCTCTTTGTCTGAAGTAGGGATTTACAATGTTGTTCTTCCGACTTCTCTTTTCTTTATCCACGTCAGCAGGGCGATTTCGGCGATAGTTTTTCCTATCTCCTCAGAACTTTCTTTCAAAAAAGATTTTAAAAATCTCGCTAAAGGCATCTCGCTGCTGTATAAATATACTCTGGCCTTGGTGATCCCTTTAATCTTTATTCTTTTTGCGTTTGCAAATCACTATCTGCTTATTTTCTTTGGGAAAGAATATGTGGTAGGAACGTTAGCGTTTCGCATTCTTTTAGTCGGCTCAATGTTTTTTATGATCGCTTCAGTAAATAATATTATCATCTCCAGCATGGGCCAGCCAAAGACAGTTACTAAAATAATATTACTCTCCGCTTTATTAAACGTGGTCTTAAATCTATTTCTCATCCCTTTATTTGGCATAGATGGAGCAGCGCTGTCGACTACCTTGGCTTATTTGCTGACCCTTATCCTTTCAACCCATACTTTAATAAAATCTGTTGGTGTTCCATCGCCTTATCTGCACTGGCTGAAATTATGCCTGAGCGCAGCAGTTTTTGTGATGACTGTTTTTTATATCACTAGGGTACTTCAATACAGTATTTATGTGGAAATAATCTTAGCCTTTATTTTTGCTTTCATTATCTATGTTTTATTATTATACCTTTTTAATATCATTGATTTTTTGGAATTAAAGGTAACCCTATTAAAAATTTTTAAAAAATAAGAGATAAAATAATAAAAATGAGCAATCCAAAAAGTTCGACGGTACGGAGAACAGAATATAGTGCTGCTCTTAAGCAGTTTAAAATTGTATTTGAGGATTTCGATACTTGCGAGATAGGTTACTGTCTATTACGAAATTTTGAATTTCTTTTTGATACTCGCTTCCCTTGGGAGGGATTGGACCTGGTGGTTGGTAAAGATGATTTTGCACAAGTAAACGAAATTTTGCTTCGGAATGGTTTTACCGAACGAACACAGCAATTTTCTCTACAGCATAAAGCCTATTTTAAAATAGTTAACGGAGTGAGGCTGCATTTTGATATACAAGTTGGCGGAGTATATTGGAATGATATGAAGTATATTGGCGAATCAATTATCGCGAATCGAGTACGAAAGGATTTTTTCTATATTCCTTGCGCAAATGATACATTCTTAATGCTTCTGGTCCATTCAATTCTTGGCAAACGTTATTTCAAGCCTAAATATCAGGAGATTTTGGGCTCTTTATTAGACCAGGGGTTAGTTGATGAGGAGATGGTCATTAAACATTTATCTATTCTTTTTAGCACGAAAATGGCTACAAAAATTGTAACATTAGTAAAAATGAAGAATTTCAAACAGATTCCCATCGCTGCTTTATTATCTATCTTTGTCGGCAAGAAACCTGCGCGCCTTGCTACTTTAGGAGCACTTATGGTTAGATGGGTACGCTGGAAACGCCCTCTGAAACCGCATCCTTTAATCAGCATTGTTGGTCCTGATGGTGCTGGAAAATCAACTTTAGTACATTCTTTGCACACTTATTTGTTGGCACATAAAAGGAAAGTCGCGGTTGTTTACATGGGGAGAGGCAGGAGACATATTTTACCTTTCATGGCTTTAGGGAGAAAATATAAAAGTGCAGAAAAAAAGCGTGATGCTAATGCAGTTTACGACGGTGGTGCTTTTCGTAATACTTCTTTTACGCGTTCCTTACTCTACACCTTCTCTTCCCTATTATTTGTATCAGATCTATTGTTGCGTTACTGGCTGGTGATTTTTCCATTACGGATGCGTAAAAGAATGGTAATTACAGACCGTTACTGTACTGACATAATACTGATGAAAAATGTTCCTTTCTGGTGGAAGAAAGCGCTTTATTCTTTATTTCCTAAACCTACTATTTCTATTTTATTGTACAACACGCCAGAAATCCTTCACCAACGGCGCCCGCAGGAGACGGTTCAGGAGCTGCAGAGACAGATGGGCATTTTTAATAGGTTAAACTATGATCTGCGGGTGGAAACCAAAAGCTTTGAAGAAGATAAACAGAAAGTTGTTGATTTTGTGATGGCCAGATTGCTGGTGGATTGGTATTAATGCTTATTTTGAGTTTTTTTGAGCGTTAATTGCCGATATAGATCAACAAATTGTTTTGTAACCATTTTAGTGTCAAACTGTCTTGATTTCTGATAGGCATTTTCGGCTAATTTCTTTCCTAATTGCGGATTTTTTAATAATCTATTTATCTGTAAAGCTAACGAGACAACATCTCCTGGCGTAGCCATGAGCACTTCTTTTTCTGGTTCAACTATCTCGCGCAGTTCTGGTAGATCAGTAGTTACTACCGGCGTCTTACAAGCTATTGCTTCCAATAAACAAGATGGATTTCCTTCAGTAGCAGTAAGATCAAGATAGGGAAGAACCACTACGTTCGCGAGATTCACATATTCAACCACATCAAGATCGTCAGTGATAACTTTGATATTAGGCTTATCTTTAACTGAATTAAAAAATTCTTGATCAGGATAATCACGAGGAGCGATTATAATTTGTGCTTCAATAGATGGACTTGCTTTCACTACGTTTTGCAATCCTTTTTTGAAATAGGTGCTTCCATAGTAAAAAACAATTTTTTTATCGGAATAACCATATTTTTTTTTAAGATTTTTTTTATCTAAAGGCACAAATTTTTCTGTATCGAGGTGCGAGCGGATAACTTTAATTTTTTCTTTCTTTACTCCATGGCTTAGGAGTTTTTCGGCCATGACTTGTGTAGGAACAGTTACGACGTCAACAAAATTTAAGATTCTGGAAAAGTATAAAGATCCCCCTGCGGAGCGGGAGTACGATTTTAGGGTATGGATGGTTTTAGCGTTTTTCTGATATCTCTTGGCAAGGATAGTCTTAAACGCAAATAAAGGGGAAGCGCTGAAATTATGGATGACATCAAAAGTATGCGGTTGAGCTTTTATTTTGGAGAGGAATCCAGATACTTTTTTATCAGAAATAACTGTAATCTCCCCATATTGTGACAATTCTTTGCTAAAATTGTTAGCAGTGATGTGGGTGGCTTCTTTGGTTACTTTTGATTCTCTGGTGATTAAGGCTATTTTCATCTGGAAGCGTGAATCTTGTTTATTTTCCGTATTTTATAATTTTTTTAGCCGACGTCGCACTGCCTGAGCTGTTTCGGCTAATCCTAATTTCTGTATCCTGCGCATTGTTCGCCGTAATTGTCGCCAATGACCAAACAAGGTCAACCGATATGATCCAGGAGCATGGAAGCGTATGTACTTATGTCGTAATTGGGCGGAAATCTTAGTGGATTGCAGGCTATCGGATTGTTTGTTAATCTCTTTGAGCAGTTGAGGCTCTCCCAATGCTTGAGCGAATGCACATAAAGTCTGAGCATCCATATAGGTCGGTTTTTCACTTCCTTTTCTTCCTTTATGATAACGTGGAGCAAGGTCTAGATAGTCCTCCAGCTCATTAACGACTCGAAGCAAGATTATCTCACTATCAAAAGAGCTTACGGTATGGAGGCGGGAGAGTAGGTTGTTGATTTCCAGGGGATGGTAAGACCACTTTAATCTATAGTAGGCAAAGACCAGTTGCTGCACCGCTGGACAAGTTGCATTTCGCAATTCTTTTGAAATGGAGCAGGATCCAAAATCACCTTCTGAGTAAGCAGCATGGAGCAGAGCAGCAGCTATGGAAGTGCTTGGTTTTTTTAACCAGGCTATGATGCTGGCGGTGCCGATAAGGTGAGCTAATTGTGTTTTTCCTGATCGGCGATAGCAGCCATTAAAGATTTTAGTAGCTAGCTTATACGCATTGATGACCAGAAGAAGATCTTCTTCTTTGTAACCAGCCTTAACCATTTGGTTATAGAGCTGAAGATTGGTTTGAGCAAATGGTTGATCCATGCCTGCTTCTTAGTGAATTGATTTATATGTTTTGTGACTTTTATTTCCTTGATAGAATAGTTGATAAGACTAAAGAATCACAATGTATTTAAAAGTAAGCAGGGTTTGTTTTTCGATGGTCAGAAAAATTCTGGTAAGCGACGCTATCGATCTAGAGGCATTTAGAGAAGGAATTGGAGAAAAGAACAAGGATTTTTATGTAGATGTCCGCTCAGAAATCTCGGCAGAAGAACTGAAGGCGATCATCAAAGATTATGATGGGATTGTCTTTCGAAGCAGGACAAAATTAGATCAAGAAGTGCTTAGCAATTCTAATCTACTGTGCGCAGTACGCGCCGGCAATGGATTAGATAACGTCCATTTAGAAATGGCAAACAAGAAAGGCATACAAGTCTTTAATTGCCCAGAGTTAAGCAAGGAAAATGTTGCTGATTACACCATGGCGATGCTGGTTAATCTGACCAGAAACCTGGTAAAAGCTCATCTCTCCATGTTGGAAGGAAAATGGGATAGAGATGTACTGACCGGGTCAAGTTTTAAACATAAAACGTTGGGTATATTAGGTTTGGGAAGGATTGGAACTGAGGTTGTTATAAGGGCTACAGCGCATGGCATGAAAGTTATAGCTCATGATATTGAAAAAACGAAGGGATATGCTACAAAATATGGAGTTATTTTAGTGTCATTACCAGAATTGCTCCGACAATCAGATTTTTTGACTTTGCATCTCCCCTTGGATGCTAAAACGCATCGCTTATTCGATAAGGAGAAGATAGCTTCCCTCAAAAAAGGTGTTTATATCGTTAATTCTTCCCGGGAACAGCTCTTTGATTTCCCAGCTTTGGTGGAAGCGATTAAAAGCGGCCAGGTTGCCGGATACGCTACCGATGTTTTTGAAGAAGAACCGCTTCGTTCAGAACATGAGCTGATCAAACTTGCAAAACAAGGATATAATGTCCTATTAACTCCGCACATCGGTGCGCAAGTTACAGAGGTACAACAAAGCATCGCTCGTGACAGCGGTAAAAAAATAGTTCAATTTTTTGATAGCTTAGGATCAAAGTGAAGGTAGAGCGTAAACGAACCTTCATCACAAAAAGATTTAGTATTCAAAAACCTTTTAAATTCACGATTTGTTCCAAATGATTTATATGAAACAAAATATGAGAGTTTTAATAACTGGAATTGGAACGGTCGCCGCACAAGGTTTTGTAAAAGGAGTGCGGCAGCAGGATGAATTTAAGGTTTACTTGGTAAGTACCGATGCGCGGGAAGATAATGCTGGGAGATATTTCACCGATGCTTTTTACAAAGTTCCTCGCGGAGATGATCCTGCCTACGTCGCGGAGATCATCAAAGTATGTAAAAAAGAAAAAATTGATCTGCTCTTTCCCGGTGCGGACGGGGAAATCATGGCTCTTTCTCAACATAAGGAATCGATAGAGAAAGAAACGGGAACAAAGGTAGCGGTTTCTCCTTTCGAAGGAGTTAAGATCTGTGATGACAAATATCTGGCTTACACCTATTTTGCGAAACATCATTTTAAGACCGTGCCAACCTTCCTTTTGGAAGAAGCAGTTGAGAAGGTGAAAGCGGGAAGATTAGCTTTTCCTTTGTTCATCAAACCTCGCATAGGCACTGGATCAAAACATACTCATGTTGTCCATAATTTAGAAGAGTTGCAGGAGAAAGCAAGCCTAGTGCCTATACCTATCGTTCAACCATATTTAGGCGCATGGAAAGAATTCAGTGTTGATGTTGCCGCTGATTTTAACGGTAAAGTCTTGGGGGTAGTTCCCAGAACCCGTGAAGAAGTACGCTACGGCGCAGCATATCGGGGAGTTACGGTTAAGGATCCGCTCTTAATCTCTATGGCTAAAGAAATAGTGGAACATCTTGGTTTGATCGGTCCTATCAATGTGCAAATTTTCAAAAATCTGCAGACCGGAGAAGCACTGCTCTTCGAGATAAATCCACGTATTGGAGCGACGCATGCTCATACCATTGCCAGCGGATTAAATACGCCGCATTTGATGTTAAAGTTATTTAACGGGGAACAACTTGAGCCAAGATTAGGGAAATTTAAGGATAAATTGTGGATGTACCGGCACTGGGATGAAGTGTATGTGGAAGAGAATGGACAACGATTGCCTAGAAATTATAAATTATTATGAACAAGAAAATTATCTTTGATTTTGATGGCACGCTCTTAGATGTGCGTGAGCGGTATTATGCTGTTTTTTGTGAAAGTTGTGCCGTGATAGGGGTGCCCCCTCTTTCTAAAGCGGTGTATCTCGGTCTTAAAGAAAGGGGAAAAAAAGATTCTCAGATTTTAGAAGAAGAATATAATTTATCTCCGGATATCGTTAATCGATTTAAGAAACATCGTTATTCGATCTTAGAAGAGAGCCGATATCTTGATATGGATGTTTTACATACACCAGTACCAGCGCTTCTAAAAGATCTGCAGGATAAAAAATATGAATTGATTCTTCTCTCCTTGCGGGACAATATTTCTGCTAGTTTGGCTCAGTTGAAAAAATTAGGAATTACAGATTTCTTTTCTACTATAGTCTTTACCGGCCCAGTTGTTCCTGGGCAGAGCCATGCTCTGAGAAAATACCAGCGTTTGATGGAATATTTTTCTCCAGAGGAGCTAGAAGGAAATTATTATGTCGGGGATACGATGATAGATATTGAGACTTCCTCTCAGCTGGGCACAAAGATGATTTTTGTAGATTGGGGTTTGGATAGCGTAGAAAAGGCGGATACATCAAAAATAAGTTTTATGGCGGAAGATGTTACTGAATTGAGGAAGATTCTTTTGAAGTAGAAAAACAAGAGATATGCGGATACTAGAGGTTATAAAGTATTTTTTCAAAAAGATATTTTGCGCGGGCATATGCCAAAAGATTAAAAACGTCAACATTTTACTTACCAACTAGGGATGATTCGTGAGTATACACTTACGATACTCTTGATAGAGTGATTGGTGTGGTGAATCCTGATGGTACTACCAAAAATATTACCTTCGATCGGAAGAATATTACTGATTTTGACGAGAATGGGCACAAGCATATTTACACAATAGATGGCTTGGATAGGATAACTCATGTGTATGAATTCATGACCGATGCGCATGCGGGGAATGAGATATACCTCACAAGATATGAGTATGATACCAATGACAACTTAGTCTTGATAACAGATAGTCAAGGGAAAGATTTGCCAATTGTTTCCTTCTAAGGAAGGGAATGCTGAATACTACTTCAAAGTAGTAAAAATAGAAAGATTTAAATAATAGTTGCGCAACCTCACATTTACTCGTCTGAAAATATAGAAAACCTTAAATAATACTTCCGCAACCTCACAAATATGAAAACCAGCGATTTAGTCCAAAAATTAGAAGGAATTTATACTTTAGAGTCAATCATGGCAGCTCTTAAGGTAGATCGCAGTACGGCGATGAATTATATCTCTAAGCTTCGAAAACAAGGCTATGTTAAAACAAAACGAACCAGCAGTGGTAAAAGAATCTACAACATTTCCAGGCTGAATAAAATAGGTGGTAAGAGTTATTATGAAGTCTTAAATCAAGTTTCTCCCATAAGACTTTCAGAAGCTGAAACGTATAAAGTGTATGGAAGAGACATAAGCTATGAAGAGACGCTTGTGTATGCGCTTAAAACAGGAAAGCTACGGGTTGTTCTTTCCTCGTTGGCTCTGTTCAAACATATCAATAACTGGACACAATTATCAGAGCTTGCTCGTAAGAATTCTGTGCAACGGCAGGTCTGCGCCTTGTATGAGTTAGCACGTTCTATCATAAAAGTTAGAAAGGTACGTAAGCAATTTTTGAAAACGTGTCTTCCAAAAACAGACGATACATATCTTTATATAATCCCAAACTTGAAATCGAAGGATTTTATTGAAATTCAGCAGAAATGGAAAGTATATTTGCCATTTAATAAAGGAGACCTCCAGGAGTACCTTCAAAAATGATAAACGTCACTGGTCAGCAGAACTTATTGTTGAATATAGCTCGAAAGCTGCCGAAGAAAATAACAGTGTATGCTGTTGGTGGCACTGCGATGATGTTTCACGGTTTTAAAGATGTCACACTCGATATAGACTTAGTTTTTACGTCTGAAGAAGATAGGAATGCGTTCAAATCAATAGCTGAGGAATTGGAATATAAACGATATGATCATAAATTGGTGTACGGAACAAAATCAAATCCTCCTCTCATGCTGCGTCGTGGAAAAGGTGAAGAAGAAGAAAGATTTGACCTTTTTACAATAGATGTTATTGATTTTGTCTTCTCTGAAGAGATGATGAAGCGAGCAAAAGATACATACGAATTTGATCATAAGCTGATATTAAAAATTGCTGATCCACATGATATTATACTTATGAAATGTGCGACGGAAAGAGTGAAGGATAAGGATGATGCTCGGCAGATTATGAATAATTCTAAACTCAATTGGCAGATTATTATTGATGAAGCACTCAATCAAATAAAATTAGGAAGAACTAAAGCGATATGGTATTTGACTGGTTTTGTTACCGATGTCAAAAAGATTGGGGGGAATATTCCTTCTGACGTGCTCCCAAAGCTCTACAAATTGTTAGAAAAACAAGGTGATACCAAAAGTTAGGTGTTACTTTTTTGTAACGCCTCAGTTTGCTAATGAAGAGTTAGTATATGTTTAGATTCAGTGACGGCCAGATACTCTCATTCCTAATGTCTACGATCCCCAATCATTAAATCGGTATATGTTTGAGAGGGGGAATCCGTATGAGAATGTGGATAAGAAGAGTATTATTTAGAAATGGTTCTGGGTCTTCTTCATATGCCCAACATATCCAGCATAACTCATCACCGGCATGTTGTTTTCTTTTGCAAAGGAGAGAAACGTCTTGACGATAGAAGCTTCATAGTCCTGACTATTATCGCTATACATAAACGGATGTAAGTTTGGAGCGTACATCATGCCTTTACCATGCGCTTTTACTAATTCTTCTCGGTAGTATGCGCATGCTTCTGTAACGTCCTTATATGGTGAAATGTTCTTCAATAATATGTGAGTATCATGCCAGCCATGGGTAGGGACTTCGATAAGCCCGTTTTCATGTACGTAACTTTCTCGTATTTTTCCTTCTTCTTCTAGGAGCGCGGGCGGATGGTCGCCTTTCCCCACTAAGTCTGAAGAGACAAAGCGGATTCCGTTTTTTTTAAGAATATCCAGAACTGCCGGCTCTCCTTGAAGTCCTTTATAAAATCCAATAGGAGTTTTGAGTCCAAATACTTTAACTCCTAATTTACGTTCTATGATCTGGTTTGCTTTCTTGATTTCAGTGTCTATTTCAGAAAGAGAAATTGGTTTTCTATTTTTTTCACGCATGTATCTTTCATTCGTTTTTATGAGGGGATGAGAATAAGTGTGTTGTTGAATATCAGCTAAATCACCCGCTAAAGCGAGTTCTTTTTTTAATTCCGCAACGTAATCATCATACTCCAACAGTTTTCCCAGTATGAAAAAAGTGAAGGGGGCATTATAAGCTCGATGGAGAGCGATGATCTTTTTTACTCCCTGCAAGGAGGCCATCCTATCTTCCGGAGACATGTATCTTTCCACATCGTAGCCCATAACCAGGATAGGATTATTCATGGCCTGGTAAGCAGTATCCTCATTTATAAAATTTTCTTTGGCAGAAGCCCTGTAGAAAGTCTAGAAAAAGTCGCCTTGGCCGTTCATTCGGTTGGCTTCACGTTGGTATCATTATACGTAATTCACTCTTTTTTTGTTAGAAGCCAAACAATAATCTGGTCTTGAAACATGTTCCTCACTCACCTCTTGGCCTAGGCGGCGACTTTTTTTACAGAGCCTTTGGCAGAAGGTTAGCTTGTATATCATAATCTTTAAAAACGAGCTTTCTCGTAGCTGTTTTATGAGGAATGTGCGGATCATACCTAGGTTAGATGTGAAAGGCCCTAATGTTGTGAAAGGGATTAGACTGGAAGGATTGCGGGTTTTAGGAAAACCAGCTGAGTTAGCAAAACAATATTACGAACAAGGCGCAGATGAAATTTTGTATATCGACATCGTGGCCAGCTTATATGAACGAAATAACTTATCACAGGTCGTAAAAGAAGCAATTTCGTTAGGCGTGTATGTGCCCATGGCAGTGGGTGGAGGCATACGGACATTAGAAGATATCCAAGAATTGCTGTATGCAGGTGCAGATAAAGTGGCTATCAATACTGCAGCAACTCGTAATCCTCGATTAATCACTGATGCCGCGAGAAGGTTTGGCTCGCAATGCATCATCGGTTCGGTTGAAGCGAAGAAAGTCGGACCAGATAAGTGGGAAGCATATGTTGACAACGGCCGGGAAAGAACAGGTTTAGATGTTGTCGAATGGGCGGTAAAATTGGTGGAGTTAGGCGCCGGAGAATTGCTGATCACTTCTGTAGATAGGGACGGCTGCAGGTCAGGATACGATCTTGAATTGATACGTACCATCTCACAACGAGTTTCTGTTCCGGTCATCGCCTCAGGCGGAGCAGGAAATCCTGATGATGTGGTCAGTTGCGCAGTGGAAACGGCCTGCGATGCCCTGGCGGTAGGTTCAATACTGCATTATAAAAAAGCAACCATTCCAGAAATCAAAACAGCATTGGAGAAAACTAATCTGCTTTTTAGAAAGAATCACGAATCTATACCTAAAGTTGGCGATGCCGCCCCCAAAGAGAAAGTTATTTCTATCATTGATTACGGGGTCGGTAATATCATGAGTGTCATCAGCGCATTTCAAAAGATCGGCTGTCAAGTCAAGGTAGTATGCACTCCCTGGGAAATTAAAGAGGCTACCCACGTAGTATTGCCTGGCGTAGGAGCATATGGCGAGGGTATGGCTCAACTCGAGAAACGAGGATTGGCATCGGCAATAAAGGAGTATGTCGCTTCCGGAAAACCGCTTTTAGGGATATGCCTCGGCGCGCAGCTGTTGCTAAGTGAAAGCCAGGAATTTGGAGTACATAAAGGATTAGGCATCGTGAAAGGAAAAGTCGTCGGCTTCAAGAAACCGCAAGATGTCAATATCCACGGCTATCGGGTGCCGCACGTAGTTTGGAATTCTCTTCTTCCAGTTTCTGCACAGGCTTGGAAAAATACAATTTTAGCTGATACGCCTCCTGAAGCAAAACTTTATTTTATCCATTCTTATTATATCGTTCCAGATGACCAAAGCGTAACTTTAGCGACTGCAGAATATGGCCGACAAAGATTTTGTGCTGCTTTTAAACAGGGAAATGTCTATGGATGCCAATTCCATCCAGAAAAAAGTGGAAATGTAGGCTTAGAGATGATAAGCTTATTTGCTAATTTATGAGGTGTAAACATGAAAGAAGAAATAAAGCATGATCAACAAACAGAACAAGTAGAGGTTCCTTACGGATTGCCAGCTCAAGTACAATATTGCACTAAATGCGTCATCTCCAACCAACGGCCGAGGGCTAAGAAATCAGAATTTAAGCATAATGCTCAGTCGACTACGGAAACCATCGATTTTGATGAGGAAGGAGTCTGCGCTGCCTGCCGTTATCATGAAAAAAAACATAACGAAATTGATTGGGAGCAGCGCGAGAAAATGTTGTGGGAATTATGTGACCAGTACAGGAAGGATGATGGGTCGCATGACTGCATCGTTTCTGGCAGCGGCGGCAAGGACAGCGTGATGGTGGCGCACTTGTTGAAATATAAATTTAAGATGAATCCTCTTACGGTCACCTGGGCTCCGCATATGTATACTGAAGTAGGTTGGCGGAATATGAAGCGCTGGATCGATGCCGGATTTGACAATATTTTATTCCATCCTAACGGGAAAGTTCACAAGCTCTTGACCAGGTTAGCATTTGAGAATTTGCTGCATCCTTTTCAGCCTTTTATTCTAGGGCAAAAAAATTTAGCACCTAAAATTGCGGCTAAATTTAATATTCCTCTGGTATTCTATGGTGAACCGGGAGTCGAGTATGGCGACCCGGGAAATGACGGAGCACAGCGTAAAAAACATTATCACACCGGAACGAATTATGAAGAAATGTGTTTAGGGGGAGTTCCCATCAAAGAATTGATCGAAAAATATGGGGCGAGCCTTACTGATCTGAAAGCATATCTTCCCATCGATTCAGAAGAGTATGATAAAAAGGGGATCCAGGTCCATTATTTAGGATGGTACGTCAAGTGGGATCCTCAGGAAGCATATTATTATGCAGTAGAACATATCGGTTTTGAAGCCAATACCGAACGTACTGAGGGCTCTTATTCCAAATACAGCAGTATCGATGATAAAAGCGATCCGTTTCACTACTATACACAATTAGTCAAGTTTGGGATCGGCCGGGCGACTTATGACGCGGCTCAAGAGTGCCGGAATAATAAAATTAATCGCGATGAGGCGGTCGCTTTAGTCAAAAAGTTTGACCAGGAATTTCCTAAAAAATATTTTCAGGAGTTTCTTGAATACATGGGAATAACCGAAGAACGATTTTGGGAACGCATCGAGAAGTTTAGAAATAAAAATCTATGGGGATCCGTGGATGGAACTTGGAGATTGAAAAAACCAGTGTGGGAGAATAAGTGATGTACTTATCTAATATAGTATGAGATCCACTGCCAGGCATCGATCAGATTTTAGCGGTTCTCTACATCTACTGGTAAGCGAAGCAACCAGAAAGAGAATCAAGGAAGGAAAAGAGTTAATCTCTTTTGGGTTGGGTGAATCTCCGTATCCTACTCCACCGGAAATCAAAGAAGCTACTATTGCTGCGTTGCAGTCAGGGTATACAAAATATTCTCATAAGCAAGGATTAGTGGAATTACGAGAGTTAATTAAAAAAAAACTGTGGGAAGAAAATGGCATTCAGTGCGATATTCAAAACATCGTCATGACCACTGGAGCGAAACAAGCAATATTTCTGAGTTTGCTGGCCTTGGTAGAACCAGAAGACGAAGTCATAGTCATCACTCCTTGCTATCCCAGTTATCTCCCGCAATTGAAATTAGTTGAACCGTCATTGAAGATACGGGTCATTGACCTGAACAAAGATGATTTTTCCTTGAATCTTGAGCAGATACAGAAAAATATCACCGCTAAAACAAAATTACTTATCCTTAATAGTCCTCATAATCCTACTGGAAAAATATTTTCCAGAGAACAATTACGAGAGCTGGCTGAATTGGCGTTGCAGCATGATTTTTACATTCTCTCAGACGAAGTATATGGGAAGCTAGTGCATCCTGATCAAATTCACTTCAGCCTCGCTTCAATGAAGGAATTAGCTGAACGAGTAATCACCATCGATAGTTTTAGTAAATCTTTCAGTATGACGGGATGGAGAATCGGATACCTGGCTGCTCCCTTAGCTATCGCTCAGCATATCGCAGAAATGCAGCATCATATCAACACCAATGTTTGTACCTTTGTGCAAAAAGGGTCTTGCGCTGCTTTTTCTTTACCCGCTGCTTATTTGCTCTCTTTTCGTACTTTATTACAGAAAAATGCATCGGAACTGCAAAAGATGGTTTTGCGGAATACTATTTTAAAATTAGTTCCACCTCAGGGAAGCCAGTTTTGTTTTCTCAATATTTCTGGTTTGGGCTTAGGTTCAGATGAATTTTGTGCTCGATTAGTAGAACAAAAAGGAGTAGCCGCTACACCCGGAATTGTATTCGGTGAGAATTGGGATGATCATATCAGAATAAGTTTAGGTGTAGATGAAGTTGATTTTGCAAAAGGGGTTCGCTATCTTGAGGAGTTGGTGAAGGAGCTGCGATGCTGAATGGAACGTACAATGCTGACACTTCTTTTCTTGCATCAGTTTAACGATACGGATAAGAGAAAATTAGTTAATGGCCTTAAGGATATTTACACTATTATTTTTCCTGATGATTTTTCGGAAGAAAATGTACTCCATTTAGCCAGGTCAGCAGATGTTTTGCTAGGGATGAAGGTTTCAGAAAAGATGCTGGATAATTGCCCTAACCTGAAATTGATTCAGACTCCCAGCGCAGGCGTGGACAAATTACCTCTATCTTTACTGAAGCAAAAAGATATTCTGCTCTGCAATTCGCATTCAAACAGCTATTATGTGGCTGAATATGCTGTTTCGTTGCTGCTGGCCTTGACAAAGAAGATAGCTCTGCAGGGAACAGAACAAGTACCTGAAACTCTAAAAGGGAAGGTAGTTGGTATTTTAGGATATGGGAAGATAGGGAAACAAGTGTCTGAATTTCTTGGTCCTTTTGGCTGTACGCAAATAATTTTCAAACACCATCAACATCCTGAAAGGGAACAAAACTCAGAACGTTCTTTTACTCACGATCTGCAGGAAATACTTCCCCAAGCAGATTATATTATTGTCACTTTACCTTTGACTTCCGCTACCAGAGGATTAATCGGTGAGAGGGAATTTGCGCTGATGAAAAAGTCTGCTTGTATACTTAATGTAGGAAGAGGCCAAGTCATAGATCAGGAAGCATTGTATCTGGCGTTGAAGGAGAAAAGGATTAAGGCAGCAGCAATAGATGCCTGGTATGATGATTTTGTGAAAGAGGCTAATACGGTGACGTATTCTGCCAAATATCATTTCGAAGAACTTGATAATATCATTCTTTCGCCCTATCGGGCTGCTCTGGCGGAAGTGGCGCCGCATTTAGATGATGTAATCAAGAACTTACGCCTTTTTGCGACTACTGGGAAAGTTATCAATGTGGTGGATTTAGAACAAGGATACTAAAGATTTAATAATTGATCTTTAGAAAAGAAAAATAGGAAACATATCTGATAAAAGGTTAAAAATGTATAAAGGAAAGAAGATACTTGCGGTCATTTTAGCTCGAGGAGGATCAAAAAGACTTCCTGGAAAAAATATTAAGAAATTAGGCGGAGTTCCATTGATAGGGTATACTATCCAAGCGGCAGCGCAGTCAGCAATGATTGACAAGATAGTCGTCTCCAGCGATAGTGATGAAATATTGAAAGTTAGTGGAGAGTTTCCTTGCTTAGTGCAGAAAAGGCCAGCTTATTTGGCGGAAGATACAACTACTTCGCAGGATTCTTTACGTTATGTGGTGACAGAATTTGAGAAAGAGCAACAGGAAGAATATGATCTTATTGTTCTTTTACAATCAACCTGCCCATTTCGAAAAACTGTGGAAATTGAAAAATGTATTCAGGTCTTGGTAGATAGTGATGCTGATTCTAGTCAAACGGTTACCTTAGTGAAAGAAAAACCGGAACTGATGTTTGTCGAGGATGGGAAAACTGAGAGAAAATTAGTTTTTAACAATAAGGCTGCTTTTTTTGATAAGTCTTTGCGCAAAACTCATTACATCATAAATGGGGCGGTGTATGTAGTTCGTAAGAATGTATTTCTGTCTACCGGAAGGTTATATGGTGAAAAAAATATTCCCGTCATTATGTCTCAAGATGAATCCTTGGACATTGATACGTATGTTGATTGGCATGCAGCCGAAAAATTACTGGAGGAACGAAAGCTCATGCAACAAAAACAAGCTCATCACGTTCAAAAATCGTTTTCCATCGCTGGAAAGAAAATAGGGGATGGTTTTCCTACCTTTATTATAGCAGAAATCGGAGTAAACCATAATGGAGATATGGATCTGGCTCGAAAATTAATTGATTTAGCTGTTGAGGCTGGAGTAGATGCGGTGAAGTTTCAGAATTTCAATCCGCAAACCGGAACTAGTAAGTTTACCCCTAAAGTTAGCTATCAGAAAGAGAACGATGGTCCGGAAGGAAATTATCAAACTATGCTGGAGCGATTAAAAATTACAGAAGATCAAACTAAAATGTTAGCAGAATATGCAGCTGAGAAAGGCACTATTTTTCTTTCTACTGCTTCTGATGCGGAAAGTTTAGAGGTATTAAAAAAAGTTGATCCGACTGCCTATAAAATAGGATCGCCGCACATCACTAATTTACCTTTGTTGAAAGATACTGCTAAGTGTGGGAAACCGATGATAATTTCTACGGGAATGGCCAGTTACGAAGAGATCGATGAAGCGATTCAAATTTGTAAAGAAGCAGGGAATGAGCAGATTATTCTACTCCATTGCGTGTCGGATTACCCTACTCGTTTTCAGGATGTGAATCTGAATGTTATAACTAGTTTGCGTGAACGATATCCGACGCTTACTATTGGTTATTCAGATCATACTCTGGGTATTGAGGCTTCAACAGCTGCAGTAGTCTTAGGAGCGCGAGTATTGGAACGGCATTTTACTTTAGATAAGAATTTATCAGGACCTGATCACAAGGCATCTTTACTGCCAGAGGAGTTTACTGCTTTAGTACGCGCGGTTCGGAATATTGAGCAGGCATTAGGAGATGGAGTGAAGCGGCGAACTGCACGTGAAGAAGAAGTGGCGAAAACTGCTAGACGTAGTGTGGTGGCGCATGTTGGTATTTCTGCCGGCACTGAGCTTACGGAAGAAATGTTACGTATGAAAAAACCAGAAACCGGCATTAAGCCGAAATATTATTGGGATTTACTTGGAAAGAGAGTGACTAAAGATATTGAAGCAGATCGAGCTTTACAGTGGGCTGATATTGAGGGTGGAGAAGAATGCATAAACGGAAAATTGCAGTAGTTACGGTAAGCAGGGCGGAATATGGAATTCTTAAGAATCTACTCCGCAAAATACATAATAGTTCAGAGTTAGAATTGCAGTTGCTGGTGACTGGTTCGCATCTGATGGAAGGGATGGGGAATACAATTGAAGATATTATCGATGATGGGTTTCCCATTGCCGCAAAAATAGACATGGAATTGGCTTCTGATGCTCCGCATGACATCGCTGGAGCGATGGGAACTATTGTTCAAAAGATGAGTAAAGCTTTCACGGAATTACAGCCAGATCTACTCGTTTTAATTTCTGATCGATTTGAAACCTTGGCGGCAGCAGTAGCAGCTAGTCCTTTTACTATTCCTATCGTACATATCGCCGGAGGCGTGGTCACTGAGGGAGCGATAGATGATAAAATGCGGCATGCGGTTACCAAGTTAAGCCATTTACATTTCCCAGTGGATGAGGCTGGCGCTGCCAATTTGCGAGCCATGGGCGAAGAAGAGTGGAGAATTACCGTAAGCGGTTCTATGGCTATGGATTTACTTAAATCTGAAGCTACTTACTCTCAAGAAGATTTAGGAAGACTGCTAGGGATTGATTTTTCAAAAGGAGTGATCTTGTTTGTGTATCATCCTGTAACTTTAGAGTATCAGGATACGGCGCGGCAGATTGCCAATGCGTTGGAAGCGGTGCTTTCTTTTAATATGCAAGTAGTTGCTTTGTATCCTAATCAAGATACTTCTCGCATGGTAATTGCCGAAGCATTGGAAAAAGCAGCTGCGGAAGATAGTTATCTTAAGCTGATAGATCATCTAAAACGAGGAGTGTATGCCAGTTTGCTTAAACATTGCAAGGTGATGGCAGGTAATTCCAGCAGCGGGTTGCTGGAAGCTCCCACTTTTCAAACTCCCGTAGTTAATATCGGAAACAGGCAGAAAGGAAGAGGAAGAACGAGTAATGTCATTAGCTGCGGTTATGAGATTGAGGAGATAAAAAAGGCAATGGAAAAAGCATTATATGATCAGGACTTTGCACTGCAATTAACTACGGTGAAAAATCCTTTTGGAAATGGTGCGGCGGCAGATGCGATTTACAATACTATTCTTAAGTTAGATTACAATAACAAACAATTGCTGGGAAAAAGTTTAGGTAAGAGAGCATGAATATTTTATTATTAAGCGCGGGAAGAAGAAATTTACTGGTGCGCTATTTTAAGGAAAGTCTTTCGAAATCCGGAGGAAAAATCTTTGCTGCCGATTGCAGTCCGACGGCGCCGGCTTTATATGACGCAGATGGGAGTTTTATGGTGCCTCCTTTTAGTCATCAGGATTATATCGATACGATCATCCGTCTTTGTACAGAGAATGGGATAAATACTATTCTTTCTGTAATTGATTCAGAATTATCTATACTTGCTGAGAATTATGATAGGTTGAAAGCAGCAGGTATTTTTCCTCTTGTTTCTGGAAAAGAGGCAGTAGAGATTTGCTTTGATAAGTATTTATTGCACACTTTTTTACTGGAGCATGGTTTTAGGAGCATCCCTAGTTTTATTTCGTTGGAAGAAGTGGAGGAGAAGTTACGTTTGGGAGCATTGTGTTTTCCTTTGTTCTTAAAACCGCGCAAGGGAAGCGCCAGCATCGGTTTGGCAAAAGTTGACACCCTTGAACAGTTGCGCATGGCTTTTTCTAAAGAGCCGGGGATGATGATCCAACCTTTTATTACTGCCCAAGAATGGGGAGTTGATGTGTATGCAGATTTTCAGAGCAGGGAAGTGATCCAGGTTTTTCCGAAGAAGAAAATACTTATGAGGTCAGGGGAAACGGACAAGGCTATAGGGGTTAAGAATAAGGAACTGATGGAGTTATGTAAGGAGGTTGTTTCTAAACTAGGATTGGTAGGGCCGATAGATCTAGATTGTTTTGAGACTGAGCATGGTTTTGTGGTGTCGGAGATAAATCCTCGTTTTGGCGGCGGATATCCTTTAGCGTATAACAGCGGAGCTAATTTTATGGATTTGATTCTGCATAATCTTGAGGGGAGGGCTAATGTGCCTAAAGTGGGAGAGTTTAGGGAAGGAGTACAGATGTTTAAGTTTGTGGATGCGAAGTTTGTGGATGGTGAGCTAAGAGATTGATTTTTTTGAACTTCATTCCCAAAACCTTTTAAACAAACCACTAAATACACCAGCATGGCAGTCATATCATTCTTACTCTCATTGCCGGGATGGCTAAAGGTATTACTAATTTTAACTTTAGTAACTTTCTTCGCCGGTATCCGTATCGTAAGACCTACAGAAAGAGCAGTCATTGAACGCTTAGGGAAGTACAGAAAATTCTGTAAACCAGGATTCCAATGGGTTATCCCAGTTATCGATAGAATGTTTAAGGTAAATGTTACGGAACAGATGGTGGATGCGGAACCGCAGGAAATAATTACCAATGATAATCTTAATGCCAGAGTGGATGCTCAAGTCTATTTTAGAGTAAAGCCAGATGAAACTAATGTTGCGGCGGCTTTGTATAATGTTCATGAATTTGAAACTCAAATCGTGAATCTTGCTAGAACCACGCTTAGGAACATTATCGGGACTTTAACCCTTAAATCAGCCAATAGCGAGAGAGATAAAATCAATGGCGAATTGATGCAGACACTGAAGAAAGAAACTCACAATTGGGGTATAGAAGTAGTCAGGACTGAGCTTAAGGAGATAGATCCGCCGAAAGATGTTCAGGATACCATGAACAAAGTTGTAAAAGCAGAAAACGAAAAGATTGCTGCCAAGGACTTTGCCACGGCAAAAGAAACTGAAGCTGACGGAGTTAGGAGAGCAAAGATCAAAGAAGCGGAAGGAACCAGGCAGGCTAAAATATTAGAAGCGCAGGGGCAGGCAGAAGCAATCAAACTAGTGAACGAATCTGCTGACAAGCACTTTGTGGGAAACGCTCAATTATTGAAAAAACTTGAGACGGTGGAAAACTCATTGCAACGAAATGCAAAAGTAGTCATCCCTTCTAACACGGAATTGGTGAATGTTATAGGAGAATTGGCCGGAGTAGCTCCAGTTCCAATAAAAAAGAAATAAATCATTTCTTTCCTGGGTCTGATACCACGCTGCTCGCAGCGGCATCGAATTGCAAATCGATGGCCAGGAAAGATTAAAAATACCCCGCAGCTTGCTGTGGTTGGGATTTTTATTTCCCGCTCAACTTCTCAATCACATCAACCACTCGCTGATGAGCTTTTCCATCCACGATATAACACCAATCTTTTACCAGCTTCTCCCGTTTCTCTTGTAACAAAGAAGGGTTTTCTAACAGCTCCTGCACTTTTTCTTGTATCTTGTCGTTATATTTAATCCTATAGGAAGGGTCGTAGTCTTGGTAGAAATTTTGAGTTAAGTTAGGAAGGTCAATAGTTAGGCAGGGCTTGTCTAGTATGGATGCTTCTAAAACCGTGCTGGTTCCGTAAAAATTTATTAAAAGATCGCATTGGGATAGTAAAGTATACAGATTTTCATTTCCTTTGAGATGGTTAGTAGACACTTTTTCATCAACTAAGGCGTCGTATTCCTGATGATGAAGTTCTCTAGGATGAGTTTTGATAGTAATATGCACCTCCGGGATATTTTGCAGGACAGCAATGATCTGCTTAAAACAGTCGAAATAGATCTCTTTGGGAATTAAATTTACTTCAATCAAAGTTTGGGTGGTGATAAGAATCTCTTTGATCTTCTGTTGAGGCTTTTTTCTTTTATACTTAGAAATATCGTTGTATATGATTGGTCCAGTGATATGGGCCTGTTCCTTGGCAATGCCCCAATTCATAAATTGTTTTTGATTATGTTTTCCAAACACTGCATAATGAGCGCTCCCGGCATTGTTGATAGGTTGATCGGTAATTCCATGCTGAATTACCAGAGCAGAGATATTGTTGTTTTTTGCCGCGGCAATTAAGCATTTCTCCACGCTGCTCCCGGGAGAGGTAAGCACGCCGCAGGTAATCTTTTCCTCGCGGATGATCTTATCAAATAGATAATAATGAAACGCAAGTTGAAAAAGCATCTCTCGTGAAAAATGAAAATGAAACAGATATTTACAATAAGGCCAGAAACTTTTCTCCCCCAGCGAGAAAATTCTTTCCTTTTGCTCTTCAGATAAACTTTGTATTTTCTGATACAGTTCTTTTGCTTTCGCTTTCGCTTTCCGGATAATTTCTGTATCACTGTACTGGTAGATGCTGTTTTTATCTTTTAACAGCTGGAGTCTTTTACTGGAAAAAGGATTGATCACCACCGGAAAAGGAACTAAGTTATTTCTTTTGGCGAGTTCATCAATTATTTCTTGAAGACGGTAGATTTTTCCATCTTTTTCCAGCTGATTGGTATAGGTAAGAAAGAGCGCCTTTTGCTGCGATGAAGAAGCTTTATGAGCTTGAGATTTAGCAACAGTTCTTTTTCGTTTCTCATTTAAAGAGATCAGCTTGGGAAGCAATAGACTAAAGAGGCCAAATTCTATTTTTTTTGTAGCGGTAAGTTTTTCTTTTCGTTTAAGAAGATCGTACATATTAAGCTGCTTGGGCATCATTACCAGGAAGAACATGCGCTCATAGAACCAGCCTAACGGAAGCCCTTCAAACTCGAACAGGTCGGCAAAGCTCTTTCCATCCAAGACCTTGCGCTGGTACCAGTTCAGGGCTATCTCTTCCATCTCGCCGTAAATGGGGGCATAGGTAGAGTTTAAGATGGCCATGGCATTGTCTTTGATGTTTCCTTTATATTGTTTATTGAACTAAGATATTTTGTGTTGGTACAAATGCCGTACAAAACTTAAGAATGCACAAATAATTTATATAGAAGTAAAGATTAATTATCATCATGGTAAAAAGGAAAATTACATCAAAGCAACTGACTGTAAGACAGATCGCCAGGATAGCTGTGCCTATCCTAAAAAGGAATGGGGTTACAAAAGCAGGAATTTTTGGATCATACTCTCGAGGTGAGGCAAAGAAAAGGAGTGATGTGGATATTCTTGTAAAAACAAAGAAAGGAATTAGTTTATTTGATTTTGCTGGTATTAAAATTGAACTTGAAGAAAAGCTTCATAAGAAAGTTGATTTAGTAGAATACAATATGATAAAACCTCTAATTAAAGAATCAATTCTTGAAAGCGAGGTAAGAATCATATAAAGAGAACAATTGTCCTTTATCTTAAAGATATTCTAGAAATGATAGAATTGATTGAAAAGTCAACAAAAGGTCTTTCAAAATCAAAGTTTAGTAATAATAGGGATATTATTGATGCAACAACCAGACGACTAGAAATAATAGGAGAAGCAGCAAAACATATCCCCTCTCAAATAAGAAAAAAAGCATGATTCAGTCGCATGGAATAAGATTGCAGGAACAAGAGATATTCTAATCCACGCATATTTCCAAGTTGACATTGATAAAGTTTGGGAAGTCATTCAACATGAGCTTACGCCTTTAAAAGAGGAAGTTCAAAAAATATTAGATGAATCGCTAGGCGAAAACTAGCTGGTTCTGCACGCGCGGAGATAACGGGCTCTCACTATTTTTTTTCCAGATACTATTCTTTCTGTCTACGATCCCCAATCGCCTAACACAACCTGTATTCAAGTTCGATAATGCTTATAAATCAATCCCTTGTTTTATGGAGCATGAATGCACATTATAAACGTCTTGCTCTCTTAGGTTTTACTACGGCCCAGATAGAGGAGTTGAAGTCCACATTTCCTGGTGCTGAGCTGGTTCCGGTGCTGCGGGAAAATATTGATAGCGAAATCTCTAAGGCCGATGCGCTCATCAGCGCCGATCGCGCAGTTTTAGACGAAGTATTGACTGCTGATCTATTGCGGAAAGCTGGCAAACTTCGCTGGGTTCATGCTACCGGTGCCGGGATAGAGCATTATTTAATTCCTGAATTGGTGCAAAGTCCCATCGTTTTTACCAATGGGAAAATTCTGCAAGGCCCTGGTGTTTCTGATCATGCTTTAGCTTTACTGCTTACGCTTACCAGAAATCTTCATCTCACTATTGCAAAAGATCAAGACGTCATCACTCCGCGCCCCATCGAACTCCGCGGCAAAGTTGCCGTTGTAGTAGGTTGCGGAGGCATTGGTATGCTTATCGTGGAAAAGCTGGCTGCCTTTGGGATGAAGGTCTTTGCTGTAAACAATGAGAATATCCCTTACCTAACTATGCTGCAGAAAGTATACATGCCTGAGCAGCTTCTCAAAATCTTACCTCTAGCTGACGTGGTCATCTGTGCTGCGCCATTAACTAAGCAGAGTAAAGGAATATTCGGGCCAGCAGAATTTGCGGTGATGAAGGATACTGCCTATTTTATTAATGTCTCCCGTGGAGGTTTAGTACAGACAGAAGCTTTGTTAGCTGCACTCAAAAATGGAAAGTTTCGAGGAGTAGGATTAGACGTAACTGATCCTGAGCCTCTTCCTGATGATAATCCCCTGCATTCCTTCCGGAACGTGGTGATTTCTCCTCACCTGGCAGGGATGTCGGACAATAATTTTACTCGCCGCTATGAAAATATTATGCTGAATATCGACAGATTTATACACGATCAGCCGTTAATCAACATTGTCGATAAAGAAAGAGGATATTGATTCGAGGTGGACACTATGAAGACAGAATTGGTTGTAAAAGTGAATAAGGATAAATATGATGATATTTATCGAAAAGGGTACGATAAAAAATACCCTAATTTAGATCTGGTGCGTTTAGAGCGCTGGTATTTCAAGCAAAAGCAGGGTAAGGTTCTTGATTACGGGTTTGGAGTGGGCGTTAATCTTCTGCATATGCTTGAGTGCGGTTATCATGTGGAAGGTATCGAAGCTTCTCCAGAAGCAAAACGTATCGTCGAAAAGAAGCTGCAGCAGCGGCCGGATCTCAAAGCCAGAGCAAATCTAACTGTGTTTGATCCTAAGGCAGACCGGCTTCCCTATCCCGACCATTCTTTTGATTATGTGGTCTGCCTGAGCGTACTTTCGCTGCTGGAAACCAGAGAAAGGATCCAATGGCTTCTCCATGAATTCAACCGCGTCCTGAAACCAGGAGCAAAGATGCTCATAGATATAAACGGACCAGGCAGCGATTTTTCCAAACACGCAACCTTAGTGGGAGATGAAATTTACGAGTACCGCGGCAATAGCGGGAAAGAAGAGCCGCGGCTTTGTTACTGCCCGCAATCAGAAGATAAGTTTAAGTCTCTCCTGCAAGGGCTTTTTGAAGTAGATGATGTAGGGCATGTCTCATTCAAATATGTTGACAATGAAAGTTTTGAATACATTGCCTGTGTACGGAAGAAAGCATGATTCACTTTTATTACTTTATTTTAGGATAATTTACAAGTACTACAGGAGATAGCGATGTACAATGAACAATCCCATAAACAATAATCCCCAGTCAACTCGAGAATTCCTACGGGAATTGAAAAAAGAGGGAGATGAGTATACCATGAAGTATTTGGTGCGACCGCTTTCTGTTCTCCCTACACTATTGTTGGTAAGATACACTAACATAACTCCAAACCAAGTAAGTCTTTTTGCTTTTCTTTTAGCTGTGATTGGTTCTATTTTTCTTTTCCTTGGTGGTTATTGGTATCAACTTATAGGTGTTCTATTTGCATATTTATATGTCGTCTTTGATTGTGTTGATGGCAACATCGCCAGAGTGAAAAAGTTGAAATCTTTGGAAGGCCGATGGCTGGACGCCATCGGGGGATTTATAGTAACTCCTCTGCTTCTGTTTGCTCTTCTGTGGGGAATGAAGAATTCTTCGCTTTTTGTATTTGGATCATTAGCGATGCTGGCGTATCCGATGCAGTATCTTGTTGTATTCTTTTATAAGTCTAGGATAATTGGAAATAATGACCCGCTTCCTATTGCTTTTGGTGGAACTTTAGAGAAGCTGCGATATGCCTATGGCTCGGCACTCTTTTTTCCAGTTCTGGCTTTTGCAGTAATCTTCCAGCAAGTCTATTTTCTTCTATGGTTTTATGCTGTAGTGGGAAATCTGGTTTGGGTCTTTACTTTGGGACTGCAGTACAGAGAAATTAAGAAAAAGAACAATAATTCATAAATTTTTTTATAGGATCAGCTGCGGATTTGATTATGGATAAGCAAAATCTTCTAGAAATTTACGAACATATCCCCTTCTTTGAAGAATTATTAGAGAGAGGAAGCCGTATCATACAACAAATAAGAGATTCAGGAACCATTGATGCGCAGGTTAAAGACACTTTTCCGACCGGCGGGATTGATTTTGCGACTAAGGCAGATACGGAAGCTGCGCAGTTATATTACGGAACATTAAGACAAACATTCCCGAAATGGTCTTGCGTCATTGAGGATCTGGAAGAAGCAAAAAAAGTAAATTCCCCAGTAATATTTTTTGTAGATCCTCTGGACGGCACCAATCTTTTCAAGGAAGGGAAGTTTGGATATTCTACGATGTTATCTGCTGCTGTACAGCAAGAAGATGGATATTATCCTGTGCTGGGGATGATTAACATAATCGGTGGTGAGTTGTTATGGGGTTATAATGATGGAGAAAGAATAGTATCAAATATTTCTAAGGGTTCTCCTAAAGAGTCTAGAGCCCTGGAAGAGTTAGTGCTAGGAAGAACTACTGTAGATAGAAGCGGTTTGCTTACGCCCGCTTGTAATTCTCTTGGTAGTAAGATACAGTTTCTGAGAGGTGTTGGTCCACAAACATTAGCTTTAGTTACTGGTCAAACCGATCTTTTTGTGTATGATCCTCCTGGATTAAGTTTTTGGGATGCGTACCCGGCCATGCCTATTATACAAGCTCATGGGGGAGAAATATTTAATTGGTTGGGTGAAACACCACTTTACAACGGAACTTCTTTGAAATGCAATGGATTTGTGGCTATTGCTCCACATGTTAGTAAGGATGAAGTGCTTGTCAGGATTCAGAGAAGCAAGACTCAACCATGAACATTCACTCAACGATAATCTGATTTTTCTCTCTATAATAATATACCAAATACAAAATAATATAGGTTATCGTGGTTATAAAGGCTATTACATATTTAATAATCAGTGGTGGCTGAGAAATCAGCAGGGCGTACGTCAAGGCGATAACATTTGCAATAAGAAATATCACAAAGAGCAGCAAGCTGACACCCTTGGTGTCTCTTGTCTTTATAGTTTTAACCATCTGGGGAATAATCATTATTGAAAATAAGAAAGTGGCAGCCCATCCTAAGATTTGGGTTATGTCCATTATGCCTTGATAGATGGAAACTATTATTTAAATTGCACAGCACCACGATTTCACAACTTTTATAAATTAATTGAATAATCATTCACTTGGTTAGAGGTAAAGACTTTATGGTGAGTAAAAATGGAGAAGTTATACTATTATATCTGTTAAAAAAAGATTCTAAGAAACCGAGCATTAATCAGCTCTCTCGAGAATTACAAATCAGCGTGGGAAGCGCTCATAAGATCTTAAAAGATTTTGAAAAAGAAGGCGTAGTTGATTCTGAGGTAGTGGGAAATTCCATAATTTATTCTCTGAATATGGAAAATCTCAAAACCAGAGCTATTGTCAGTCAATTAGATCAAGTCGGCCAGTTCAAACGAAAAAAGAAAACCAAGATAGTCTGTACAATAGGGCCGGCAACATCTGATCCAGAAACAATCAAACAACTTATTAAAGAAGGAATGGATGTAGTTAGGATAAATGGTTCGCACGGCACGGAAGAATCTAATTTACGGATCATAAATAACGTGAGAAAAGCAGATCCAGCCCTCCCTATCTTGTTGGACATTCCTGGCAAAAAAATCCGCCTGAGCGACCTTGAACAAGAAATGCCAGTTACAAAAGGAGATTCTTTTACCTTTACTACCGATGATAATAATATTGATCCCACAAAGGTTTTTGTGCCTGCTTTAGATCTTCATCTTCAGCTGAAACCAGGAAACCGTTTTTTAGTAGATGATGGAACTATAGGTTTTCAGGTCAAAGAGATTAAAGAGAAAGATATCCTTTGCAAGGTATTAAATGATGGGGTGCTAAAAAGTAGAAAAGGACTTAATTTTCCCGATGCCAATCTTTCGGTTGATCCTATATCTCCCAAAGATATTCAACTTCTTCATTTTGCTGTTGAGCATAAACTTAACTTTGTAGGTGTTTCTTTTGCCAGCAATCGTGAACATCTCCAACGAATTAGAGGTATTTTAAATGATGCGGAAATAAAAGTGATTGCTAAAATTGAAAATCAGCAGGGATTAGCTAATTATACAGAAATAATTGATGAAGCTTATGGTGTTATGCTTGATCGTGGAGATCTCGGTTCTGAGACCGCTATAGAAATAGTTCCGCGACTCCAGAAAAAAATAATTAAAGAATGCAACTATGCAGGAAAACCAATAATTGTTGCAACACAGATGTTAGATTCAATGATTTCCAAACCTTATCCTACCAAAGCAGAAATAAGTGATGTGGCTAATGCAGTTCTCGATGGGGCCACCGCGTTAATGCTTTCTGCGGAGACTGCAGTTGGCTTATTTCCTTTGGATTCAGTGCGAATGATGACTGAAATTATTAATAATATTGAAGACCAGGTTCAGTCTACCTTGTTAGACACCGAAGTGCATGTGGAAAATTCTTCTGACATGGTGGGAAAGGCGATAAATCAGATTGTTCAAGTAGCTAAGATAGATAAAATATTCTGCTTGACTGGCGGCGGATATAGCGCCAGGATGATTTCACGGCATAAAATAAAAGTTCCCCTCCTTGTTGCCACGTCCAGCACACGAGTTTATCAGCGCTTAAATCTCTTGTGGGGTGTGGAAAGAATCTTACTTACTACAGCAGTAGATAATACTAATTCTGCAGAACAAAAGAAAGAAGCAATTTTGGAAGCATTGCAGCAGGGGTTGTTGCAGAAAGATGACACAATTATTATTACTGGAGCAGTATTTCCCAACAACCGGAAGATCACTAATCTAATTGAGATTCATAAAGTCAATGAGCTGCTGGGATTCCTGACTCAAAATGGAGACAAGGATTAATGGGACTTATAGAACCTCATGGTGGTAAATTGATAAACAGGGTTCTGCTAGGAAAAGAGTTAGAGAAAGCTCTTAAGTACGCTGCAAGTTTACGCAGAGTTGATGTATCTCTGGAAGTTATGCAGGATATAGTGAATATAGCTACTGGTGTTTTCAGCCCCCTAGAAGGATTTGTCTCAAAAGAAGATTATGAAAATATTGTTAATCATAAAAAACTTTCCAACGGAATTTCCTGGACAATTCCCATAATTTTTCCCATTGTTGAAAAAACCAATAATGGGCTTAAAGAAAACGAGGATGTAGCTATTTATTATGAAAATAAGTTGAGGGCAATTTTTCACTTGAAGGAGAAATATGTCATAAATAAAAAAGAGACTTTTCAAAAAGTGTATGGCACTGAGGATTTGAATCATCCGGGAGTGCGGAAATTATTGGAAAGTGGTTCTACTGTTCTCAGCGGAGAGGTTGACCTTTTGGACAGAAGCGTTTCTTCAGACGAAATTACTTGCCTTGATCCAGCAGAGATGAGGGGAATAATTCTTAAGAAAGGCTGGAAAACTGTAGTAGGCTTTCAAACTAGAAATCCTCCGCACCGTGCTCATGAATACCTACAGAGAACAGCATTGGAATCTGCAGACGGATTGTTTATACAGCCACTTATCGGCTGGAAGAAGAAAGGAGACTTTAAGCCGAAAGCAATATCCAATGCATATCGGGCTTTAATTGATAATTATTATCCTTCAGAAAGAGTGGTGCTTGGTTTCTTAATCACTTCCATGAGATACGCCGGCCCTCGCGAAGCAGTATTCCATGCTATCATCAGGAAAAATTTTGGCTGCACTCATTTTATTGTAGGAAGAGATCATGCCGGGGTAGGAGATTATTATGATAAGTATGCGGCTCATAAAATCTTTGATGAAGTATCGGATCTAGGAATTACCGTTCTTCGCTTATGCGGTCCTTATTATTGCCGAAAGTGTAATCACTTAGTCACAGAAAAAACCTGCCGGCATTCCCAAGAGTACACTCAAGAAATAAGTGGAACCAGCATTCGCCAATTCCTTCAAGATAAAAGACCAATGCCTTCGCACTTCATGCGACCAGAAGTCTTATCGGTTCTAAGTGAGGACGATTTAATCAGCTGAAAATGAAAGGTGTTACTATCTGGTTTACAGGATTCAGTGGTTCGGGAAAAACCACTATCGCTAATTCCATTAAACAGAAATTAGCTGAAGAAAGCATAACTGTGATAGTGCTTGATGGAGATGTCGTTAGGCAAAGTCTCTCCAGAGATTTAGGATACAGCAAAGAAGAAAGGGATCGACATATCACCAGAGTAGCAGATGTCTGCAAACTTATTACTGAGCAAGGTGGCATTGTTATTGCCTGCGTTATATCACCCACTAGAAAAATAAGGGAATATGCCAGAAAAGCTACAGGAAATTTTATTGAAGTTAATGTGAAGTGCCCTCTTTCAGTCTGTGAACAAAGAGATCCAAAAGACCATTACAAAAGAGTCAGAGCTTCACAAAATACTGAAGACTTTGTAGGTATTACTATTCCTTACGAAGAACCAGAGAATCCAGAAGTAGTTGTGGATACTGATAAAAGTACCATTGAAGAGTGCACAGAGAAGATTATTACTTATCTCAAAAACTATCTCTACGAGGAAAGACATGGCTGATCTTTTTTACTTTGTCCAACGCTTCCGACCAGGATTTGAAGCAACTTCCAAAGAAGTTGACTTATTATTTAGACTCAACTCTAACACTTTCCTACATGATCTTCATTTAGACGGTTATTTCAGAAGAATTTTTGCTAAGAACCACTGTTCCTATCATTTTCTCTTTTATCCTTTATTCTGGCCGTTGCTTTATCTGATGAGCCGACGCAAGATTACTCATATTTATACTGGTCTTCCAGATTCATTGTACCTCCCTTCCCTTTCAAAGAGAAGAATGGTCTTAACTGCTACCAATTATTTCTCCAAAAGTGATTTGGTGCCTAAATTACCTTATCTCAGAAAAGTTCAAAAAATTATTGTACAGTCAGATTTGCAAAAAGAGATATTACAATCATGTAATCTTCCTGAAGATAAGATTGCGGTAATTCTACCTCCCGTTGAGCTGAATAAATTTAATTACCACAAAGCAAAAGGGAATTTTACAATTCTTAACGCCAGTTGCCCGACCAAAGTAAAAGACTTGACGAAGAGGGGAATCTTTTTAATCTTAGGCTTAGAGCAAGAGCTATTAAAGCAACAGGTTAAAGTTACTATGGCTTGGAGAAAAAACCTTAATGAAACAAAAAAGGTTCTGGCGGGAAGGTTTTATGAAGGGAATTCACCTTTTAATTTTATAGAGAACATCCGATCAGACATGAATGATGAATTTGCTGCTCACCATTGCACTATCATCTCTTATCTGCAATACGATCCTAATTTAAAGCTGGTTCCTCTCTCTGTGGTGGAAAGCTTAGCTGCCGGAAAACCAGTCTTAGTTTCATCCCAGACCGGCATTGCCGAAATAGTCACCAAAGAAAAATGCGGAGCAGTCTTTGAGCCAACTAAAGAAAGCTTACTTAAAGCAATCGAGGATATTCAAAAAAATTATTTTGCTTACCAGAAAAATTGTCGTAAGACTGCGGAGAAGTATTTTTCACAAGAAATATTTCTTAAAAAGCATGAGGAGATCTATAATTCAATACTATGAACACAACTGCAAAAATGCCAATGGAACTTAAAAGAATTCTTGGCCTATTTGACCAAGCAGGGATAGCGTATCTGCTCTTCAAGTGTGAGCATATCCTGGAAGGACAGAATAAAAACCTTGATCTTTTGTTTAGGACTAGCGAAGAATATGATAAAGCTTCTCAGCTTTTAGAACAACAAGGTTATGTCTTGTACATGAGTGAAGCAGTGGAGAAGTACAAGAAAATGTATCTTTTTTTTGATGGGAAAATTTTTTCTGCAGTGCATCTGCATCGCGAGGTAGCATGGCATGGCATACGCGTGTTGGATAAAGAGAAGATCTTTGAACGTGCATGCGGAAAGATTCCTTCTGCGGAGGATTCCTTGTTAATTCATGCTGCGCATGCCTTGTTTGAAAATTTTAAGGTAAAAGAAAATCATCGGAAGTTGTTGGAAAAGTACAAACAAGAAGCGAAGGTTTGGGAGTATATTAATGGACAGTTGGCGCAGTTCGGCTGGAAGAAGTCATTTTATCAGTTTCTTCCTCAGTTTTCTCTTAAGGTTAGAATGATCGTAAATGCTTATAAGGGTAGATTAGGAAAGGAACCGCAACTTGTTTTTACTTTACTGAAGAAAGCCTTACGTGCAGCAGCATGGAGACTTTCGTTGAAAAGGGAAGGACATTTACTCTGCGTGATAGGCATGAACGGCGCTGGAAAGAGCACTACTAAAGAAGCTTTACTAGAGGCCTATCAACCGTTGACTACATTTGTGGCAGGACAGCATGGATATTATTTTGGCTGGAAGCAGTCTCTTTTAGGCAAGATATTTTCTGTTCCTACCAAAAAGAAAGGGGAGAAATTGTTTGATACCGTGAGTAAGGAGAAAGTAAAATCCTTTGATTTGTTCCAGGAAGTTCTTTTTTTGTTTATTTATCTTAAATTTCTTGCACGTTATATGAAAGATGTTTATCCTCATTTGCGAAGGAATGAACTAGTGATCTGCGACCGTTACTTTTATGATATATACGGCCAGTATCCTTATTCTGAACGAAGTATGATCTTGAAAATTCTCCCTATCCCTAAACCGGATAAACTTTTCCTTCTGGATGCTGCTGTCGATACAGTTATGAAGCGGGATAAAGGCGGAAAAGCTGCACGAGTAGTTCAGCCTCAGGAAAAATTGGAAGGACAACGACGCAGATATCTTTCGGCTGGGCAAAAGTATGGTGCTGTTGTTTTGAATGCAGAAGGAAATTTTACAGAGAATATTTCTACTATTATTATGGAGACATGGAAGTGGTATATAAAAAAATAAAATATCTATTTAATAATTTGCGAATATGTTTTCAAGTATGCTTCCACACAAGCATCCCAGGCAAATTTCTTCGTAGGAGCAAGATTCCATCTTCTTTTATGAACTAACAATATTTTTTCTGCTAAATCTGGTATATTTTTCTTTTCAAAGAAGAGATGTTTTCCAGATACTACTTCGGGAAGGGAACCTGCATCGCTTACCACAAGAGGCGTACCTAATGAATTGGTTTCCAAAGCATTGTAGCCAAAGCCTTCTGAAAGCGATGGTATGACCACACAATCAGCAGCCATTATCATTGTTCCAAGCTGCCGATAGGGAAGCGAAGGAATAATCTTTACCAGTTTTGGATATCGGTTGGCTAACCTGATAAGTTGTTGATAGTTTTTTCTGTATTTTTCTGGAGATCCCAACATGAGGAGGATCGCCGCATTGGGAATGTGTTGCTGAATGTACGGTGCAGCCTTAAGCAGATATTGAAAGCCTTTTGAGCTTCCGGGCCTTCCCCAAGAGAAGCAGACAAATTTTTTCTCTAATCCTAATTTTTTGCGGAGATTTTGTGCTTCTCTCTTGCTATTTTTTTTTGGATTCCAAAAATGATGATCAAAACCATTGTAGATAGTGACTGCTTTTTGAGGATTTATTTTTTGCTGTAGTAAATCTTTTTTTGTAGCTTCGGATACGCAAATATACCTATCAAAAGGAAGAAAATATAATGTTCTTTCCAATAAATCATGCAAAGCGGCTTTTATTTTTGAGAAGTCGGTCACCTGTTTCCATTTTCCGATCCATACTTCATGCACGGTCAAAACCACTTTTTTTCTTGCCAGTCTTGCTCCTACCCAAGCTGGAAATGCTCCATTAAATGTCGTCGTTTGTATAATATCAGCCATTGCAGCTAGTTTCCATACTTTTGGGACAGAAAAGAAAGAGAAGAGGTAACGATTATTGAAGCAAGGCACCCGGTGTATTTTTACGCCGTTGAGCTCTTCGAATTTTTTTGTTTCCGGCAGTAAGGTCGTTATTATGGCAACCTTGTTTCCTTTCTTTACCAATCCTTCCGCTAAATTCTTGAAGAGAACTTCTGCACCACCATAGTGAGGATAGTAATTTTCACAGACCAAGAGAATTTTCATTTTTATGATTTAATTTTTTTTGGCATTTTCATCTATCTCTTCCAATGCCTCTTTCCGTACATACTTCTCTAGCTTTCGCTCCATTTTCTTAACTGTGCTGTAATTGAAAAATCCCAGGCCCAGCAGGACAAAGAATCCTAACACCACGAAAAAATCTAAGCGCCGGTAAAAATGAAGGCGGCCGATGAAAAAATCAAGGGATGAAGGCCTTATGGCCACGAAGAGCAGGGCTATCCACCCAGCAAACCAAAATAAAGCTTCATTTTTACTTAATTCTCTCCGTTTATATTTGACGAAGGTAAAATACATCATGGCCGTGCCAAAGACTATCCCTAAAAATTGAATCCATAAAGTAGTGCTCATTTCCATAACCTCCATCCAACCATTTTTGCAACTATCGCCATTCCGTCAAAGACGGTCGTTCCTTTATACTTATCTGCATAGATTGTCTCTATGGGAACAATAGTATGTTTTAATTTCATTTTTCCCGCACGTATGGCCATTTCTGTTTCTACATAATAGTCAGTTGCTTCCCAGCGTAATTGGTTGTAGGCATCAGCCCTAAAACTTCGATACCCGCATTGGCTGTCTTCAACAATCACTCCATACAACAGCTGAAGCGTTCTGGTAATCACTTTGTTGCCAAGTTTGAAAACTCCAGGCATGGATCTTGGCGTTTTCCTGCTGCCAAAAGCAATATCGTATCGCTCTAAAGCAGAGGAAAATAAGGGTATCTCTTTAGGATCATGCTGTCCATCGGCATCCATAGTGATAATAATTTGTGCTCCATGCTGAACTGCATAGTCGCATCCGGTCTTAAGCGCAGCTCCTTTTCCTAAGTTCACTTTATGCCGTAATACTACTGCGCCAGCTCTAGCAGCTTCCGTGGCGGTATTGTCTAATGATCCATCATCGACCACCATGATATTTCGAGCGAATAGCTTGGTCTTGGTTATCACCTCAAAAATATTTTTTTCTTCATTATATGCAGGAATGATAACTACTTCGCCGACTACCTCATTAACCATTACTTAAATTCACTTAGGATCACCTTATAAAAATTATGGAAGAAGAGCTTTTACGGTAGAAAGTAGTAGCTCCCTCCTTTATAGTGGTGAAAACAATGATTCTTAATCTTTAAAAAGAATATTATTGGTCATATTCTAGAAAGTTGTGATCGCTATGACTTGGAAAGTGCCATTATTCAAAACATTTAATGATCTAGATGATATAGCTGCAGTTAGCTCTGTTATCACTCGCGGCAGCTATTGGGCAACCGGTCCGGAAATTCAAGATTTTGAAAATAAACTTGCGCAGTTTATCGGAAAAAAATATGCACTTACTTTTAATTCAGGAACTTCTGCCTTACATGCTCTTTTGGAAGCGTACAATATAAGGGGAAAAGAAGTGATAGTTCCTTCTTTTACTTTTATCGCTACGGCAAATGCGGTGTTGCTTGCGGGCGGAATCCCTATATTTGCCGAAGCAGAAGATACGACCTTTGGATTAGATATTGAAGATGTAGAACGAAAGATTACTCCGAATACCATCGCGGTGATGCCTATCCATTATGCCGGTTGTGTCGCCAAAGACATTGAAAAAATTCGTGATCTTTGTAAAAGGAAAGGTTTTCTTTTAATTGAAGATGCGGCTCAATCATTTGGAGCTAGTTTGCATAAGGTAAAGGCGGGTTGTTTTGGTGATGCTGCTATGTTTAGTTTTTGCCAAAATAAAGTTATCACCACTGGCGAAGGCGGAGTAGTAGTTACCGATTCTGAAGAGATCGCCGAAAAATTAAAGTTGCTCCGTTCTCATGGCCGGGTGGAAGCAGCGCATGATTATTTTTCTCATACAGGGGACAATGAATACATAGAAGCAGGATATAATTTCAGGATGTCCAGCCTTTCTGCGGCGTTAGGATTGTCGCAATTAAGAAAATTTGCAGTGTTACAGGAAAAGCGGCGGGGCAATGCTTCCATTTTAGATCGCGAGCTTAGTAAATTGGATCAAGATCTTCTTCGCATACCTTTTAGATCGGAAAACTTTGAGCAGGTATACCAAATGTATACGATTTTATTAAAAAACAAGCAGATCCGAGATGGATTGCAGAAGTTCCTGGAACAGAAAGGCATCATGACTAAAGTTTATTTTATGCCCGTGCATCTTAAAGAATTATATATTAAGAAGTGGGGATGGAAGAAAGGAGATCTCCCAAAAACAGAATTGTTATCTGAGAAAGTTCTTACCATCCCGCTCTATGCAGAGATGAGTTCCGATGATCTGCAGTATATTATCGATTCAATAACCAACTTTTTCCGAGGCGTAGTTGAGCAATGACTTTATCTGAGAATTATTTTGTAGATGAAAAAGCAGACATAAAGGAAGCGATGTCGGTCATAAACCATAACAGCATCAGGATGGTCATCGTCGCCGATGCGGCGCGCAAATTGATAGGAGTTATCACTGACGGCGATATCCGCAGGGCTATTTTAAAAGGATTCTCCATCAACGACCCCGTCGGTGTAATCGTGAACCGAAACCCTTTTTTTGCTACCTCTGATACTTCGCAGCACATACTATTTGAACAATTTAGGAAAGAGCGATACTTTGGAATTCCCATAATTGATAAAAAAGGGCAGGTCGTTGATATCGCTTTTCCTGATTCCGGTTCCTTTTCTCTTTTAAGTAATAGCCTTAAAAAATCCAGGCCTCTGGAAAAGATCTTGGTTATTGGTGGAGGAGGCTACATCGGAAGCACCTTAGTCCGAAGGCTTCTGAAACAGAATTATATGGTAAGAGTTTTAGATAAGTTCATCTATGGTGAACAATCTTTAGCTGATATTCAAGATAATCCTAAATTAGAGATAATCAAAGGAGACACCAGACATTTAGAGATGTTAAGCCAATGCATCCAGGATGTGGATGCGGTAGTCCATCTCGCAGAATTGGTCGGCGACCATGCCTGTTCAATCAATACTAAAGTGACTCAAGATATTAATTACTTAGCTACCTCCCTGGTTGCCTCGGTTTGTAAGCATTACCAGGTCAATCGCTTAATTTATACTTCTTCCTGCAGTGTTTATGGTGGCTCTGAAGGCACTACCTTGCTCTCTGAGAATTCAAGGTTAAATCCTATCTCTCTTTATGCTAAGATGAAAGTTAGTTCTGAACAGGCATTGATATCCATGGCCGACGAAAATTTTGGCCCTACTATCCTTAGGCTTGCTACCGTGTATGGATGGTCTTATCGTCCGCGATTCGATCTGGTAGTCAACACTCTAACCGTCAAAGCGCTGCAAGAAGGAAAAATTACTCTATTCGGCGGAGACCAATGGAGGCCTAATGTGCATGTCGCTGATGTTGCTAAAGCCATACAGTCAGTGCTGGAAGCTCCCTTTGACCTGGTGGCTAACCAAATATTTAATGTTGGGTCTGAGGATCAGAATTATACCATCTCTCAGCTAGGGAACATAATCAAAACAGAAATTCCTACTGCCTCTCTGGAGGTAAACCCAGAACTGACAGATAAAAGGAATTATAAGGTTGATTTTTCGAAGATTAGAGAAAAACTCAATTTTAGTCCAGATTTTCAGGTAACCCATGCCGTTGCTGAGATATCTAAAGCATTTCAAGAACATAAGGTGAACAATTATCTTGATCCCATCTACCACAATTACAAGTTTCTTCAAAACGAATTGCTTAATAATAGTTAAACATTTAATTTTTCTAATTCTTCGCTGACTTTTCAGCTGACTTTCCCGAAGGCTCAAAAACTTCATAGATAGCCACCTCTTCGTCTTGATATTTTAGTGTAGCAAATGTGGATAGATCTGTTTGCAGCAGCTGCTTTTCGTAAGGGCCTACTATGATATAATCTAACTTAAAAACAGAAGTTAATTCCTCCCATTCTGAGGGTAAGGCTTGATAGGTAGTCCTAATCTTATCTTTAAATTCAAGCGGGACAGAGCATCCGGAGTTGGCAAAAAAAGCTTCGAAGGTGATTAGATGAGAATTTGTTTCTTCAAATCTGGTATAATTAAATTCTGTTTTCCCTTCTTTAAGGTTTTGCTGTACTATCGCTTCATTGGTTGCACAAGGATTATCTAAAAAAACAAATTCATCTGCCGATACATTAAGAAGCTTATTGGCTATTAATCTTCGCATCACTATTTCTGAAATAGGGATAGGCTCTCCCCGAGCGCTGGGTATAAAGTTCTGATTGCTGGTATGTACGGGAATTAAGAGGATCATATCTGAACTTAAGCTTAGAACTACCTCATCAGGCTGGGTGTTTTCATTCAACCAGGTAAATGTTTTTTCTTGGTAATCTGGAATGGAATAGTAAGGGAACATGGTAGCAGCAAAAGAGATCTGCCAAACCAGCCCAAAAGATAAAAAGAATAACGTCACGATTAGAGGGATTATGTTTTCCCACTCAACTATCTTTATCTTAATTTTTGGTAGTAAAAAATTCAAGGTGTAGATACCAGTTAGGATAAGCACCGGCCAAATTACTGCATGGATCCATTGTCTTTGTAGTAGGGTATATCCAGTTACAACCTGTATGTTTATAATTAAAAGAGAGGAAATTAATAGAGTTACTAGAAATAAGACATTTTCCCAAGGAAGTTCTTTTTTTTTGTGCGATCGGAAGTAGTGATAATAGATGAAATAAATAGAACCGATACTGATAACCAATAGGAATATAGAGTAAACATAATTAGGGGCATGAGTAAGTTTGGCTCCGGTATATCTGAGAAGCATATCGTTTGTTTCATCTATATTATGGCGGGCAAAAAGCAAAAAATAAATGATCCCAAAAAAGATCACGATGGTAAGGAAAACAAGTATTTTACGGATATCGATGTTCTTTCTCCGAAAGAGAACAGCAGCCGCTGAAATAATCATTATTACGATGAAGTAATAGGTCCAATAATAAAAATAGGTGAAAAAGAGTAAACCTCCAAATATCCCGCTTAAAAATACGTACTTCCACTCTTTTTTTTGTAATAAGAGTAGTAAGAACAGCAGCGCCAGGGCGAAGATAATAAAGTTAAAAAGGACTGGATAAAATCGAGAAAAATATCCTATGGGGCTAGTTATATTACTGGTTAAAAATATTTTAATATAGGTTATGGGAAAATAAAGAAGGGGGGCGGTCATACAAGAAATCTTTCTATTAGCAGTTAATCGAAAAGCAATCCCATATACTAATAATGAACCAAGGAGGGGGAATATAAAAAAAGAAATAATGTAGGTCTGTTTAATTCCTCCCAGAGCTAGACCCATCGCGCCTAATATTATAGCAGGGATAGGCCCGGGATGCGACAGGATTGCTTTATCCTGCCATTCCCAGGCAGTTGATCTTGGGATAATATGCCCTTCCATTACTTCGTGTACATATCCTAGGTACAACTTTTCATCAACTGCTCTACCTCCCACATCTCTTACAACCAGCGGCGTATACTTTACTCCCTCCTGTTGGAGTAAGGGCATGAGAAGATGCGGCAACAGAAAAATGAAACCGATTAAAAAAGCTATTGCTATCCCATAGCGGTGTTCAGAGAGTAATTTTACGATTTCCATTTATAGTTTGATCATTTATAATTTAATCTAAAGATGATGGTTCTTAGGAAGAAAGTTCTTCTTTTTTAGCAAAGAGAACATTATTTTGCTGCTGGCAGGAATAATCCATCTTCCAGGTGACGATTCTTCCACCCTCAAAGTTTTGAACATCGCCGAATTTACTGAAACATTTTAAGCCATGCCACTGTAAGAAATAAAGCTTGGTGAAGAGACTGTTGGCTTGCAGTGGATCGGCAGCAAGCAATAGGTACTCAGTTTCGAAAGGGACGAGTATGACAGAGAAACCAGAGCTGGTGCCAAAAAATTTCTTTTCCATTATTCCTTTCTCTGTCGCATAGACGATGGAGTTTGGATA
>CAYIEF010000003.1:0-67477 GCA_964362365.1 uncultured Methanosarcinales archaeon
AAGCACTGAAGGAGTGGTGCTCTTAACAAGGCGAAAGAGCTACTTTGGGCGGCCGCGTGGTTATCGTTAACAATCATAACAACGGCGTTAACGGTAACAACAATGTCAATAACAATGGTCGCTCAGTCGGAATAGTCACGCTTAGGGCTGGGACATTTTACATTAAATGAAAAGAGCAGAAATCCCCACTATTCCCTGGAAAATGCAACGACATTTTCGGGGTCCCGGAAGCTCACTTCCGCGGACATAGTGTGGGATGAATGCTGCGATTGATTTCGCTACTTTTCATTCGGGAAATAAAGAAACTACTTTACATGAAATTAGGAACATGAAAACTGAAAAACTATCAGTTTTCAGTTCAGAAATGTGATAGTTTTCACATTTCTTGAAACTACCTAATTTCAGTACCAAAATGAAGTCTTTGCTTCATTTTGTGTATTTCTGCACAGAAATCAAATCGTCGTTTGATTTCTTGTGTTTCTTTTCAGGATTTTCTTTAATTAGTACATCAACGGGAGTTCAGTTCTATAGTTTGAGCGTTAGCGTTACTTTAAGAACAAGAATCCAGGGGACAATTTCGTTCAAAAACGCAACATTTATATATTATTCATAATTATTGAATGATTATTCACTTATATTGATAATGATACCGAAGAACACTGCAAGAGTAATTACGTATTTATTGAGAAATACTGGTGAATTTGGCTATAATATTAATCAGATCGCTAAACTGAATAAAATTAGTGTAGGCAGTGCATTCAAGATTCTTAAAGATCTAGAGAAAGACAAAATCATTATAAAGAGGGAAATCAGCAATGCTTCTCATTATAAGCTAAACTTTGACAATTCCGAAACAATAAAGTTGTGTGAACTTCTTCTTTTAGCTGAAAGGCGAAATCTTAAAGGTCATGCGAAGTTGTATGCTGATGAAGTTGTTAAATTCAAAGATGCTGAGATAATTATTATATTTGGCTCTGTTCTGAAAGGAAAAGAGTTTAACGATGTTGATGTTCTCTTTCTAACCAATCAAACTAAAAAAGTAAACAATTTTTGTTTAGAAATATCTAAAGTTAGAACCAAACCAGTTGTTCCATTGATTATGAAGCAGGAAGATTTAATAAAAGCATTGAAAAACAAAAAAGAAGCCATCTTAGGTATGATGAAAGAAGGCATTGTGTTGAAGGGCGAATCAATATTTATGGAGGTAATCAAAAATGTCAATTCATAAACAAAAACTTGACTGGTGTTTGGCAAGAGAAACAAGAATGAAGAAAATTAAGCCAAATGACAAGTTATCAGAGGAGCATATCAATAAAGCAAAGCATAATCTTCGTGCCGCCGATTATAATATTAAAGGTGGTTTTAGTGATTGGGGCGTTTCACAATCTTACTATGCTATGTATCATTCTTTACTCGCAGTTCTCTTCAAACTCGGATATGAATCAAAAAATCACGAATGCACGATTAACGCTGTTGAATATTTGATTGAAGAAGGTGAAATTGATCTTGATCGGAAAGATATTGCTTTTATCAGAACAACTGAACAAATGACCTCCAAAGATGCAAAATCACTCCGAGAAGAGTTTCAATATGGGACAGAAACCACTGTCAATGAAAAACTTTTGAAAGAGTTGTTGAAGAATGCTAAGAGAGTGGTTGAAAAAATTGAAATTGCGTTGAATGAATTATGATTTCATAGAGAGAATTAGAAGAAAAATTTTATTATCGATGATTTTCACTTCTGTTCCTGTCACTTTAGCTTAGCAAAATTGACCTCTTGGCCTACTAACTAAATACGTACAAACCATAGATCTGTTTTAATAGTCTTATTAATTTCTTGATTTTATGAACCATAAAATAATCTGTTTAATGATGGTATCATTATTACTTATAACTTCCTGCACTCAACAAACTGGACAGACGTCTGGAACATCTCCAGCAGGAGAAACATTCGACGATAAATTTGTTGATCGTCCTATGGAACCATCTGAAGAGGAAGGAATTCAAGTTACAGAAAAGGGCGTGAAGTATCTGGTTCATCCCAGCAAAATTATCGGTGGAGGCCCTCCGAAAGACGGCATTCCTGCTATTGATAATCCTAAATTTGTTTCTCTCCCAGAAGCAGATGAATGGATTGAAGATAATGAATTGGTGTTAGCAATTATTTACAAAGGAGTTAAACGAGTGTATCCTCTGCAAATTCTCGTCTGGCATGAAATTGTGAATGATAACATCGCCGGAGACCCGCTTTTAATCACCTACTGTCCTTTATGTGGTTCAGGCATTGCCTTTGAAAGAACCATCGAGATTAACGGAAAAAGAGAAGAAGTAGAATTTGGCACTTCAGGAAAATTGTATAACTCCAATTTAGTGATGTACGACCGAAAAACTGATACCTATTGGACGCAAATAGATGGGCGCGCGATTGTGGGAGAGTTGGCTGGACAAGAATTGCATGAGCTTTCTATTGATACGGTGGTGTGGCGCGACTGGAAGAAAACACATCCAGATTCAGAGGTATTGAGCAAAGATACCGGACATAGCAGGCCGTATGGCGTAGATCCGTACGGAAGTTACTATGAGAACAGCTTTGTATGGTTCCCGGTGGAAGCAGAAGATAAGAAAGTACATCCGAAAACGGTAATTTTCGGTATTGGAGTAAATGGCGCGCATAAAGCATATAAAGAAGAAGATTTAGTCGAGAAAGGAACTATTATTGATGTGGTGAATGGTGTTAATGTGAAAATAGAACGAGATGAAGCGGGGATTGTGAAGATAACTAACCTGGATACGGGAGTAGAAGTGGTGAAGGAAAGAGACTTTTGGTTTGCTTGGTACGCTTTTCATCCTAACACTTCTCTTTATGTGGCGGAGAAAAATGGTTAAAGCAATTTTCAACGGAGAAGTTATTGCAGAAAGCGACAAGTGTATAGAAGTAGAAGGGAACCAATATTTTTCTCAAGATTCAGTGAAGAAAAAATTTTTAAAGAAAAGCGGCAACACTTACACCTGTTCTTGGAAAGGTGTCTGTGATTATTATGATGGTCAGAGAGCATTTATTAAGATTGAAGAGCCACGATTATATAATGTTGTTGATGGAGAGTATGAACGGCATACCTTGAAATTAAGGGTGTCGGATGCAGGATTTTCTTTCCATGCTTTTACGTTTGGGTGATATCTTCATTAATTTTAAATACTCACAGCTCTTACTCAGGGTTATGCCTTATTTGAAATTTGCTTCAGAAAAAGACGGCGAGAGAGCTTTGGACATTGAGACGAGATTAGCTGAAGAAAATAGCGGGAAAGTCCAAGGCCCGGTAGCAGTAATGCGTGATCCCCATTTTGGAAAAATCTATTTTTATTCTCAAGAGCCGTATCTTAAAGCTTTTGATAAAGAAGATCTCAAGTATCAGATAATTGAGAAAGGGCAAATTTCAGCGCCGTATGCAGAAGTTTTGCGTGAACTTCATCCGGATTTTTTAAACGAATTATAACCCTTTCTAGTCAGGAGATGCTTAAAATTTAAATATAATACTGCCTTTGAAGATAAAATGGCAAATAAAAGAATAAAAGTAAGGGGAAATACACTGGGAAAAGTAGATTATGCTACAGTAGCTAAAGGGTTGGGAGCGGAAATAGTAGATATACCTGAACTATCTAAGCAAGAATCAGAAAAATATGAAGTATTAGGAGTGCCAGTGGTAATACCTGAACTAACTCCCGCCATTTCTTCCCAAGCTGCAAAGTCAACATTTTTAGGTTTTGTTAAGTATCACGGCTCTAAGATGCTTCAGCAAAATGGCAGTTCAATTGATGACGTTATTGGCTACCGCGTTCTGGACGCAGATGAAGAGCAGGAATTCAGGCAGCAATGCGCTAACGAAAGAAACGATCCCCGTTATCTTACTATGCCGGTAGTACGATATTATAAACAGAAAGAAGAGTAAAATAATAACAACACTTCTTCAGTAAATTATTCACTTAAATTTTCCTTTCTTTGAAAGCTCTTCCACTGCTTTGCTAAGTCTGGCAATGTTTTTATGGAAGTCCTTTTCCAGTTCTTGATATAATTTCACGCTTTGAGGCATTTTCTGCCGTTTTGCTTCCGGAAGGGCATGTTTCTTAACAAAATTCAACATCCTACTCATCTCATGAAGCAGCTTTACTTTATCATAGCAATAATCTTTTAGCATATTCTCACCTCATTTCTTCTTCAATGCTTTCTCGATCGCTTTCGGGTCGTAACCAACAATGATTTGATCGCCGATCTCCAGCACCGGGACGCCCATTTGTCCGGACTTTTCGATCATTCTTTTTCTTGCTTTTTCATCCGAAACAACATTATACTCAGTGTACTTAATCTTCTTCTCCTTCATCCATTCCTTGGTTTTCTTGCACCAGGGACAGGTGGGAGTGGTATAGATTTTGACTGTGGCCATTTTTACACCTCCGTCTTGTGAGGGTAATTTCCCTTCGTTTATAATATTTTTCAAAAACTTTATTAATCTTCTTCTTCAGAAATACTTCATGGAGCATAAAATCAGGAAGAGACTTCTCAAGCTTCTTATTTTTATCAGCTTTCTGGGAGTTGCGACTTCTGCCTATTTGCTCTACAATCATTACCTCCCTGAATCGCAGAATGGATTATGCGTCAGCGCCAATGTTTTTTCCTGTTCCGTCGTCAATACCAGCAAATACGCAACTTTATTTGATCTGCCTGTAGCTTTATACGGCATAGTTTGGTTTGTTCTCTTGGGCTTGTTATCAGGAGGAGCTTTGAAGCAGCAGACGCATATACCTAAGCTCTTTTGGTGGAATGTTTCTGGTTTTGGGTTTGTAATTTACTTGCTAATAGCAGAATTTCTGCTGAAAACTATCTGTCTTTTATGTACTGGCGTCCATGCTTTGGCATTGGCAGCGTTCATAATTTCAACAAGTTTATATATTTCACAATCTAAGAAACTAAAAGAAGCGCTATGAGGTGACGTAATGGCTAAAAAGAAAGCAGCGGCAAAAAAAGGAGCAAAAAAGAAGGGAAAAAAATCTTCGAAAGAAAAAGTGAAGAAAGGCAAGAATGTCTGTGAATTTTGTTGAGCAAACATTTATTAACTTTTTTATTTATCTTTAATTTAAAAGAGGCCTGATGGTGACTATAAAACCTTTAAAGAAAATAACCGACGTAAAGAGATTAAAACTTCTTGCCAATCAAATCAGGCAGGACCTCATCGAGGCCTTGGTTTCAGCAGGTTCAGGACACAGCGCCGGCCCTTTGGGAATGGCTGATGTTTTTACTGCATTATATTTTAATGTCCTTAAACACAATCCAAAATTTCCTTTCTGGGAAGAGCGCGACAGACTAGTTCTTTCCAACGGACACATTTGTCCAGTTTTATATTCTACTATGGCTAATGTTGGATATTTTCCTCGAAAAGAATTGAAAACCTTGCGTCATTTCGGCACGCGTCTGCAGGGACATCCCCACCGAGCAGCTCTGCCGGGTTTGGAAACAACCTCCGGTCCATTAGGTTCTGGATTAAGCCAAGCAACTGGTATGGCCTATGCATTTCAGATGGACAAGAAAAAGAATAAAGTGTATTGCCTGATGAGCGACGGCGAGCAAGAAGCAGGACAGACCTGGGAAGCAGCTCTGTTTGCTGGGAAAAATAAATTGCATAATCTTGTCGGCATAATCGACAGAAATAATATCCAAATAGATGGGCATACTGAAGACATCATGCCTTTAGAACCATTAGCGGATAAATATCGTTCATTTAATTGGCACGTAATAGAAATTGACGCCAACAACATCAAAGCAGTCATTGATGCCTGTGACGAAGCAAGGACCATTTACGAAAAACCCACTGTTATCATTGCGCACAACATTCCCGGAAAAGGAGTTTCCTTCATGGAAAATGATCATGAATGGCACGGCAAGCCGCCGACAGCGGAGCAGGCAAAGGTTGCACTTGCTGAATTGAAAGTGTGGCGGGAAAATATTATGAAGAATAGGGATTGAAGATGGGAAAACTAAATCCAAACGCGCATCTGGTGGAAAATCTGTATGCAAATGACATCAAGAAAGTGAAAACCAGAGACGGCTATGGAAAGGGATTGGTAAAAGCTGGTGAAAAAAACAAAAATGTAGTTGTTCTTTGTGCCGACTTGTCTGAATCAACCCGCAGCGAATGGTTTCAGAAAAAATTTCCTGACAGGTTTGTGGAAATCGGCGTGGCCGAACAAAACATGGCTTCCCTGGCTTCCGGCATGGCCGCGGCTGGAAAGATTGCTTTTATTTCGTCGTATGCTGTCTTCAGTCCGGGAAGAAATAATGAGCAAATCAGAACTACAATCAGCTATAATAGTTGGGGCAGCAAACCGGGAAAAGAAATCAATGTCAAGATTGCCGGAGCGCATGCAGGCATTTCTGTCGGTCCCGATGGAGCAACGCATCAAGCATTGGAAGATGTGGGATTGATGCGCTTGCAGCCGGGCATGACAGTTATTGTTCCCTGCGATGATCAGGAATGTGAAAAAGCAACGGTAGCTGCCGCAGAAACTCCAGGGCCGGTCTATCTTCGTTTCGGCAGGGCAGATTATCCTTCCATTACCACGGACAGGACGCCTTTCCAAGTGGGGCGAATCGAAGAATTCCGCTCGGGAAAAGACTGCACTATTGTTGCCAATGGTCCTTTGGTTTACGAAGCATTGATCGCGGCTAAGAAATTGGAAAAAGAGATTGACTGCCAGGTGTTGAATTGTCATACCGTAAAGCCTTTAGATGGGCGGACACTGCTTGCTGCGGTTAGGAAAACTGGCTGCGTGGTAACGGCAGAAGAGCATCAATGGCAGGGCGGTTTAGCCGGCGCAGTGGCAGAATTTTTAAGCGAGAATTATCCGGTTCCAATTAAAAGGGTAGGTGTTAAAGATAGGTTTGGCGAAAGCGGAAATCCAGATGAATTGTTCAAGGTGTTTGGCTTGACGTCGGATGATATTGTCAAAGCGATAAGAGCTGCCGTGAGGATGAAAAAGAAGTGATGGAACATGACTAAGAAAGCTGCAAAATCAAGATTGCCGAAAACACGCAAAGGTTTTTCCTGCATTAAATGCGGCTATGAGGCGTATAAATTAGCTGCTCTGTCTCATTGTCCTCTTTGTGTGATCTGCAAAGGATGTAAGCAGAAAGTTGGGAAGTGTAAGTGTAAGGAAGGAGAGTAAAGTAAAATTTATATACTTCTTCTCTTAATTCTGGGCAATAATTTGTAGGCGTGAAACATCATGGTCATGAAAGAATGTCCAGCTTGCGGGGAAGAAGTCGATAAGGATGATATTTGTCCTGACTGCAAGAAATGCGTAAGCTGCTGTGAATGTATCTAGGTAGTTAAAAACTATTTCTGTTTTCTTTTTTTCTGGTTTTTGCCGGCTGATGAGATAATTAAGCCGTGGCATATAAGAAATAAAATAATTAGCGATTAGCGAAACAAGCCTAATCTGACGTTTAGGATATATTCCAGTCCGAGAACTTCTTCAGTGAAGCCTGATGCCTGTTTCGTTCCATCAAATAAAAATGCGATGCTGCCAGGATCAGCAGATTGGCTTAAGGACGGAATTGTTTCTGACGTGCCAAAACTTTTGTATTCGTATTTTAGAGCCAGCTCCAGCAGCTGGTAAATGTCTTTTGGCTCAGCCTTTCTGCTAAAATAGATGCTTACATAATATCCGCTTAAAAAATTTCCATTTGCACAGTCTGCCGGATTTGCCGAACCTTCCATAAATCTACCTCCCTAAATTCTTAAAATAAATAATCTGCCTCTCCCTCTTCAAAGCAGCTTTCTTAGTTCTAAAAGTACCAAGCACTTTCTTTCCATCTTTAGTGTACAAGACCCGTTTATAACCCTCTTTTTTTATGACCATTTTTCTCCTCTAGGATGCTTTGAATCGTCCATTTGCCAGTTTTTTTCAATCGTGCGACAATAGCTTTCCCCTTCGCTCCTTTAGGAGCATCACGAACGGAGTGACTTGACTTTTTTCCTTTATAGGTGGTGTGGCTCAGTGGAACGGTACGAAAGCTTCCTTTGACAAACAAATTAGGATCTTTCAGGCGGTGGCGTTGGTATTTGCTAGTCATAATTTACATCGGTACATTCAACGCTGCTCTTTGTACTACTTCCGATAACGCTGGATGCACGTGAACAGTATTCCGCAGCAAATCCAGAGCTTTATTCTTCCCAGCTTTCATGGCTACGCACACTTCATGCAGCAGCACTGATGCCTCAGGACCTATGATATGGCATCCGAGGATTTCTTTCGTTTTCTTATCGACAATAAATTTCACAAATCCGTGTTTCTCTGCCAGAGCGATTCCCTTTGCAGTTTGATGGTAATAGTATTTACTGGCAACATAATTTTTCTTCTGCTCCTGCGCTTCCTGTTCGGTTAACCCAACACCGGCAATCTGCGGAGAAGTGAAAATGGCATGAGGCATGGGATAGTAATCAACTGCTTTTTTCTTGGAGGCGATATTGTTCAAAGCGTAGTCCGCTTCTAAATTAGCGCTGTGTCTGAACAAATATATACCGGCAATATCTCCTAATGCCCAGATGTTTTTGACATTTGTTTCCATAAATTTGTTGACTTGAATAAAGCCGTTTTTGTTGTTTTTAACTCCAGTTTTTTCCACTTGAAGCGTATCAGAATTTGGTTTCACGCCGGTAGCAACCAGCAGTTTCTCTGCGGATATTTTTGTAGTAGAATTTCCTTGCTTTACGGTAACAGCAATATTCTTACCTTGTTTTTCCACTTTCACGGCATCAGCATTAGTCAGAACAGTGTATCTTTTTTTCCAGAGTTCGGTAATGAGTGCAGCCACGTCTTTATCTTCCCGAGGAACTAAAAGGGCATTGCGCTGTATAATGGTAACCCTAGTTCCCAGTTCTGCATAGAAAAATCCCAACTCTGCTGCAATATAACCACCGCCGATGATAATCATGCTTTTTGGCAAGACTGTTTGGCGCAGCGCTTCCGTGCTGGTCATATATGGCACTTTATCCAATCCTGGAATAGGCGGAATGAAAGGCCTTGCACCAGCAGCAATAAGAATTTTTGTTCCTTTTATTCGTTCGCCATTTACTTCTACAATATATTTGTCCACAAACTTTCCTCTGCCTTTGAATAAAACTGGATTTTTTCCGGCGCGAACATTTTTCTCAATAGAACGCGCATCAGCGTCAACCGTATTGCTGGCTCTATCGGTTGTAAACTTGAAATTCACTTTTTTAAGAGATGCAGTAAGGCCAAATTCAGAAGCGCGATGAATCATCTCTGCCACTTCTGCCGACTGAATGATCATCTTAGAAGGAATGCAACCTCGGTTCAGGCAAGTTCCGCCCATGGGGCCTTCTTCCACCATGGCTACTTTCAATCCTTGTTCAGCTGCTCCCGAAGCAACATTTAATCCAGCGCCTGCTCCGATAACGATTAAGTCGAAGGTTTTCATGCTTGCTCCTCTTCCTTCAGAATAACCATAATTTCTTTTTTTAATTTAGGGAGATCTTTCTTAACAATTTCCCAAACTATATCTAAATCTACACTGAAATAAGCGTGGATCATAACATCTCGAGACCCAGCAATTTTCTTCCATTCCACTTCTGGGTGTTTAGCCTTGAGTTCTTTTGGAATATTTTTTACCGCTTCACCTATAATTTCAATTCTTCTGACTGTCGCATCTTTTACGTCTTTATTTTCCTTAAATTCTTCTTTGGATAAACCATTAACAGAATCTTCAATATCATGAACGGCATCCAGGATATGTTTCAGGTAGGGAATATTCGCATAACGAGTCATAATATTTTAATCTCATCAGCAAGGATGTATTTCTTTAAATAAGGATGAATTGATTTATACGTCAATAAATCAACTTTTTTTCCTAATTTTTCCTCTAATTCCAGTTTTATTCCAACAAATTCAAGGCCGGTTCCTTTTGGCGGCTGGATAAGGATATCAATATCGCTTCGTTTCTTCGCTTCTCCTCTGGCATAACTCCCAAAGATGCTTGCTTTCAGTACCCCATTTTTTTTAAGAATAGGTACCACTACTTTGGTAATTTGTTGTAACTTTTTATCTTTTATTTTCATTTGTTTTTAGGAAGGCGAAAATACTATTTAAAAGTATCTTCTGCCACAGATCAAGTCAAAGGTTTTCATTGTTTATCTTTGTGAACGTATACCATTCCAATGTATTGTATATCTAAAGGTGTTCCCTTATAATTGTCCTTGAGAACTTCATTCTTTATTTTTGCTAAAAGATCTTTCTCAATTGGGTCTGGGCTTCAAGGAAGAGGCTGAAGCCTTACTGCGATATGGATTTTTCCTTCCAACAAACTAATCCCGCAAGCCATGCTGTAGCCTAACTCTTCTACTTCCGGTCGCTTTTCGTTCATGAAATCCATCTTTAGCTTACTAAAATATAGTTTATTCAAAGACATTTGCACCATACCTCCTTTTTATTCTAAGTAAGAATTGATGTTATTTAAAATAATCGGTTTACAAAAGAAAAACAACATTTAAATTGATATTCCTATTTTTTGACTATTCTCATTTTTCTTTCAATCGTTTTCTTTTTTGTGCTTCTGGTTCCTGTAAATAATTTTCTGGAGTAACCACTCTATCGCTGGATTCAAGCTCAAGCTTTCTCCTTGCATCGCCGGCTATTCTCCCGCCTTTTCTGGCAGCAATCTTATTCTCAGAGAATCCTAAAGCATTTCTGCTTCGTGCTATCTTTGTAGTAGATGCTTCACCAAGTAAAGTAAAGATAAGCTCAAGGTCAGTCATATGATCTCTAAGATTCTCTTTCTTAAGACCTTTGAAATCTTTGTATTCATCAACTGTTTTACCGAATGCGGCTTTACTAATTTCATTTGTCAGAATAGCATATTCTTTTTCTTCTTTAACATCCCTCTTTTTCCATTCATCGGTCAATTCTTGCCTTATAGCAATTCCTCTAACACGTTTCTCAATCCAATCATCTGAATACCCTTTTGTTTTATATAGTTCTTTCATTCTGGCTTGTGCAAGTTCTGGATTTTGTATTTCCTCTACTCGCTCATACCCAACTTGAGCCAGCCATTGCTTAAAGGGCTCTGCTTTAGGCGATGGTATAGACTGAATGATTCTAAACATATTCTTGGTATTCGCGCAATCGGTAGCATAATATTTGCCATCCGCGGAGGGTAATTTCAGTTGTAAACAAAGTGTTAACAACTGATTCTCTCTTCCTTTTAAAACTCCCCAATACTGTCTCGGGCTATGACTATCAGTTAAAGCTTCGATAACATCTACAACTGAAAAGCACCACTCGTTATTATACCAAATTCTTCTTATTTTTTTGTCTTGAAAAACCACCAAAGCATTATGCTCATCCATTTTCATCACCCATTCAAGCCCCGACTGCTTCATATTATAAAAATCTTTCATTAAAAAGCTTGGTTGTTTGTAAGTTTAAACTTTTACAAAAAGTTTAAATATCCAGCTTCGAAATAGAATACATGAAACGCAAATTAGTCCAGCAAGGAACAACAACGCTAATGGTTTCCCTGCCTAGGACTTGGACTAAACGATTTAATCTTAGAAAAGGTCAAGAGGTGGATATTACTGACGCAAAAGATCATCTGATCATAGCTTCTTCTGAACGAAAACACAAGAAAGAAATAACTCTCTCTTTCAAAACGCATACTGAATCAGCAATACGACTTACTCTTATCAATGCATATCGTGCCGGATACGACACTTTAACCATAAAAAATATTGACAAAGAACAACTTACCATCATCAGAGACGTTCTGCAAAACTACCTTCTGGGGATGGAGATAACCCATCAAGAAAAAGGAACGTGCGTAATAGAAAGTATCACCGAGCCGCACGAAGAGAAATTTGATATCGTCTTCCAAAAAATTTTTAGCGGCATTGCCACTATGATCCAAGGCACAGCAGCGAGAATAGAAAATAATATGCCTTTTACAGAATATGAATTCACCATGCTGAACATCCACAAATATGACAATTTCTGCCGAAGAATGATGACGAAGCAGAATATTTACTCAGATAAAGCAATCTTCTTCTGGAATTTCTTAAGTTTGGTCATTCATGCGCCACGGGAATTATATCATCTCAATAAATATCTAGATAAGCAGAAACTGAAATTATCAGGAAAAGAAAGCGTGTTATGCGTGCAATATTTATCTTCACTGCAAGAATTATTCTCTTTGCTTCGCCATGCCTATCAGGAGAAAGATCTATCTGCAATAGAAAAAGTGCATGAAAAATCAAGAAAACTCTTGTTCACATATTTGTACAACGAAATGAAAAAGAATAACAGTAATCCTATTGTAGTGCACCATATCAGTATAGCTTTGAGAAATCTTTATCTTTCTACTAGTCCTTTGATTGGATTGATGCTGGAAACATAGAAAATAATTGAATCTACCAATCTGCATGGAACATTTATAAGTAAGTCCATTTTATATTATCTCCATTCTGGCTTTTGGCTAGTATCTTTTCTCCGCGCAGAGTACGGCAGGTCTGGAGCTTTTTGATGTTGAGCGGAAGACCTGCTGGTGAATGCGCTTAAAATCCGAAGGATTTTCAAACTCTAAGAATACTCTTTTTCTCACAGGTTAAAGCTTTAAGAAAGCAGTAAGCAAACCAAAATCAATAGTACCTTTGGGGCACTATTCGTATAGCGCTAAAGGTCTGAGACAACCCGTCGAACCGATATGATTTGCTTACAGCAATTTACTTCTTTATAGCTTTAGCTATAAAATAGTTTCTAAAAAAAAGGTGATTCTTATGACAAGACAAAAAGATACTAGAAATAATTGGATAACATTCATGTTTGTGTGTAAATATCGATATAACTGTCTGCGTAAGCAGTCAGTTATGAATGACTGCGAAGCAGCATTTAGAGAGTTTGAAAACTGCGGGTTCAAGTTTGGTCCGATTGGCTTTGGAGGAAACCACACTCATTTTAGGGTGGATGTTCCAAAGCAATATTCAATCGAGGTTGCCGAAATAATGTTAAAATCAAGATCATCGAAAAGAATTTTCGAGAAACATCCCAACTTCCGCAAGCGCTATCCGCACGGAAGTTTCTGATCGGGATATGAACATCACGAATCGACGGGAAGAAAAGATATAGCTGCAGCTGATAAGTATATCCTCAGTCAAGAAGAACATCATGCAGTGCAGGTAATCCGTGATGTTCAAAAGAAAATTTTTTCTTTTGCCGCCGACGAAGATACTGCTACTCCCGCAGGAGTCGCAGAGTAAGGAGGCGGAAGGGGATTATAAGGGGTCGCAACCCCTTATTTCATTTCTTGGTATAGTGCTGCATTTTGGAAGTCAATAATCTTTGCCAGATCTAGTTGGCGTCCAACCAAAATATTTGAAGGCTTAATATCTCGATGGAGCATTTTTCTATCCACGTGAAGATACCTTAAGGCATCAGAAACTTGTGAGAATATGGCCCTAAAGAAATTATTGGTTAAAATAGGCCCCTGCACTCTAACCTTATCTTCCAAAGAAACAGCATCAAAGTGTTCTTCAATCACTACAAATCTTTTTTCATCTTCTAAGAGATCATGAATTTGGATTATATTTGGGTGCTGTAAGGCATTAAGTGTTTCCAGCTCGCGCACATTCAAATCGCCTTTAGAGCAGTTAATCCGATGTTGAACAGAATCCTTCTCTTTTTCATGATTTACTTTAGCGACGAGTTTTTTACGCAAAGGGCCTTTGATATACATCACTTCATAAACTTCTCTGAAGTATCCTTCTCCCAACTTTCGGCCTAGAATGTAGTGATGACTTTTCAGAAAATCACGCAGATCAACATTGTTCTTTGGCATATATATTCTAGAAGCCATCCATTTTAAAATATTTCTAAGAATATTTACTAAATTGGCCATAAGCAACATTTAAATAATCTAATTTCATTCTACTTCCATGTCCAAAAAGAAGGTGTTTGTTACTCAAAAAATTCCTGAAAAAGGATTGCAACTTCTTAAAAAATATTTCCGGGTAAAAGTATATCCTAAGGATCAAATTATCTCTAAAAAAGAGCTACTAAAAGAGATTAAAAAGTGCGACGCGCTTCTCTGTTTGTTAACCGATAAAATAGACCAAGAAATAATAAATGCCAATTCCCATCTCAAAATAATTTCCAATTATGCCGTAGGTTTCGACAATGTGGATGTGAAAGCAGCTACAGCAAGAGGTATTCCCGTAACTAACACCCCCGGTGTTTTAGAAAATGCGGTTGCTGAACATACTTTTGCCTTGATGCTGGCTCTTTCCAAACGTATTGTGGAAGCAGATCGTTTTACCCGCGCTGGCAAATACAAGCGCTGGGAACCTATGCTGCTGCTGGGAACTGAATTGGAAGGAAAAACGATTGGCATTATCGGATTAGGAAGAATTGGCGCAGGAGTAGCAGAACGTGCCAGAAAAGGCATGGGCATTAATGTTCTTTACCATGATATCAAGCGCAATAAACAATTCGAAAAAGAATACCAAGCCAAATATGTCTCTTTATCGGAATTACTCAAAAAGTCTGACTTTGTTTCTTTGCACGTTCCATTGCTTCCCTCAACTAGGCACTTGATAGGCAGGGAGGAATTAAAATTGATGAAAAAAACTGCTTATTTAATCAATACTTCTCGAGGTCCAGTAATCGATGAAAAAGCATTAGCTGAAGCGCTGCAGAAAAAACATATCGCCGGTGCAGGTTTGGATGTCTATGAAAATGAACCAAAGATAAATCCCTTATTGACTAAGCTTCGGAATACAGTATTAACGCCGCATACTGCTTCTGCCACAGTTGAAGCAAGAACAGCCATGTCTGAACTGGCGGCGCAGAATATCATTGATATCCTCCAGGGAAGAAAAGCAAAGTTTACGGTAAATCCGGAAGTATATGGAACAAAAAAGTAATCTGAGGCAGTTTACTGTATCTGCAGCCAAAAAAGCAGGAGCATTTCTGCTGCGCACTTTTAAAAAAGATGTATCTTTAGTGAAAAAAAGAGGAACGGCAAAAGAGATGCACTTGATGCAGGATCTAAAAAGTGATAAGCTTATCATTTCTGCAATTAAAAAAAAATTCCCAAGTCACAATATTCTTACCGAAGAAAGCGGTTTTATCAACAAGAAAAGCGAATATACATGGATTATAGACCCTTTGGACGGCAGCACTAATTTTGCCAGAGGAAATCCTTTCTTTGCGGTTTCCATTGCCTTGATGAAGAAAAAAGAACTTTTGGTAGGTGTTGTTTTTGCTCCTTATTTGAAAGAATTATATGTTGCCGAAAAAGGGAAGGGTGTATATTTGAATGGAAAAAAAATTCATGTTTCCAACAAATCAAAGCTTGCAGAAGGCTATTTAGTCAGCTGCGAAGGCGGGGATGCCACTAATAGACAGATTGCTGCGATAAATGCGAAATTCCTTCCTCTGGTAAAAGATATGCGCAAACTTGGTTCGGCAGCTTTAGAATCATCATCGGTTGCGGCGGGAAGAAGTGAGGCATACATTGTTCGTAAGATTTCTTCCTGGGATGTGGCTGCGGGAGTATTATTTGTGGAAGAAGCTGGAGGCAAAGTGACTGATTTTGAAGGGAAGCCGTGGAACGGCAGAAAATCTAACTTGGTGTTTTCGAATGGGAAAGTGCATCAGAAGGTACTGAAAAAATTATCTTCTCTTTAATCCATCAATCTTCACAGGAATATCACACAAATTACTAAACCTGAAATCCGCTTCCAGATCTTCTTTCAATTTTTCGTACATATGTTTCTTTCCTAACAAAATGGTCTTTACTTTCACTTTCCTGTTGGCAATCACGTCAGAATGAGCATCCCCAATATATAGCGCTTCCTGAGGTTTCAAATGGTGTTTCTTCAATATATGCCTCAGATTCTCCACTTTCGGTTTGGGGCCGCCCAGAATTTCATCAAAATACTGTCCTACGCCGCAATGGTCTGCTATTTTCTTGACTTCTCTTTTATCTTCTAATGATAATAAAAATAGAAACTCAACTTGTTTCTTCAATTCTTTAAGGACATTTGTGCATTGAAACATAGGACAAGATTGCATGCTTTTTTGGTAATGCTGCCCAAAATGGCCCTTCACCATTTTCAGTTCTTTTGCCGTTGGTTTTCTCTTTATAAACTGTTTAAACAACGCTTTTACTTTCTCCTCCCGATTCAGCGCTTTTCCACTTAATCTCTGGTAGGCAGCTTTAACCTCGTTTTTGATTTTGAATCTCTCACGGAATACTTTCTCCATTTCTTTCGCTTTCTGCTCTTCAGACATGATCAAGGTGCCGTCAAAATCGAAACCCACTGCTCTGATTTTAGATTTCATGCATAACTAAAAATAAGAAGATAAAAAAAAGAAGAATGCTTACTTCTTTGCGCCCATGATCCTAAACATGGTAGTTCCGCACTTAGGGCATTTTCCTTTCATAGCTCTTCGTACTACGCCGCCTTTCCCTTTCATGGAAACTTCTTTACCATCGGCCATCTGGCGCTTTGCCTTACATTTCACACAATATCCTTCTACGCTTGCTCCTGCCATTATAAACACCTCAGTATTTTATTAGAACGTTATTTTCACGCCCTTTATGCTTATTGAGCTTATTTGTATTATAAACATTTCGATAGAATAAGCTGAAAATAAGAGAAAATAGCTATTTTACTAAACCTATTTTGATGTTGAATTTATCACTCTCTAATGATGTCTTGCCTGCAAAAACAATCTCTTTTACATTCAAAACTGCTTTCAGATCAGCCTCCATGCTCTTGATCATTTGATGGAATTCCAGATCATCATCGCCTAAAATTAGTCTGGTAAATCCCTCTTTCATAGAAAGCTGCTGTTCTGATTTGTATTTGCGGACGGTGTTGATAATGTCCACTCCCATGTCGCCAACTAGCTCTGCTTTCTCATCAACTAACTTCTGATTGAATTCTGGCCAGGGGGAAATATGGATGCTTTTTTTCTTTTCTCGTTCTGCAAAATACAAGTGGTAAATCTCTTCCGTAATATGCGGCATGATCGGCGCGCTCATTTTCAAGATGGATAAAAAACTCTGATAGAGCGCATACTGCGCGCTTTTTCTTTCTTCATGTCCGTGTGCACCAGGATTATATAGCCGATCTTTGACAATTTCCAGATAATTATCACAAAAGGTATGCCAGAAGAATTGTTCCACTTCTGCTTTGGTTTTTGCATATTCGTAATTTTCAAAGGATTCGGTGCTTTCCTTGATCACTTTATGCAATTTGCTTAACAGCCATTTGTCAAAAACTTCAGACGGCTTCGGCTTCATTTTTGCAGCATGATCATAATCTTCCAAATGCAGCAATGCAAACTTGGAAGCATTCCATAATTTTGTGACAAACTTCTGACCGGTAAGCAGATCCTTGTCTTGGAACGGCAAATCATCACCTAACTTCGATCCCGCCGCCCAGAAGCGTAATGCATCAGCAGAATATTTTTTGATCATCTCCTGCGGCTCGACAATATTTCCTAATGATTTAGACATCTTCCGCCCGTGCGGATCCTGCGCGTGTCCTGATATCATGACCCGTTTCCAAGGAACACGGCCATGATGATAATAACTCTTGACAGCGGTATAAAACAACCAGGTCCTGATGATATCGTGAGCTTGAGGGCGCAGATCAAATTTCCTATCATCGTATTTGTAATCGTATTCTCCTTTGCTTACCCAATTGCTGGCAATCTCCGGGGTGACAGAAGAAGTTGCCCAAGTGTCCAGGACATCGGTTTCTCCTTTGAATGGTGTTGAACCGCAGGAACAGGCCTTCTTTGGCTTTTGGGTAGTTGGATCTACTGGCAAATCTTTGACTTCTGGGAGCATATAACTTTTACACTTGACACAGCTCCAGATAGGGATAGGAATACCAAAGTGCCGTTGCCGGGAAATACACCAGTCCCAATTCAAGTTCTGCACCCAGTGATCATAGCGTACTTTCATATGCTGGGGATACCAGGTAATGTCGTTGGCTAACTCCAGCAGTTCTTCCTTTTTATCGAGAATCTTAATATACCACTGTGTTGTTTTCAGAAATTCTATTTCTGTCTTACAACGTTCATGCACATTTACGTCGTGCATTATTTCTTTTTGCTTGAGCAATAATCCTTTTTCCTTCAATTTGTCAAGGATTGCCTGCCGAGCTTCCTTGATCTTTAATCCTTTGAATTCTCCGGCTAATTCGTTCATCCTGCCGTTCTTTTCAAAGACTGCCCGAAGAGGCAACCTGTATCTAAACCATTTATCTACGTCTTCCTTGTCACCAAAGGTACAGACCATCATTAAGCCTGTTCCTTTGTCTTTCTGTACTGCTTCGTCAGCAAGAATAGGGATTTCATAATTGAAGATCGGCACTCGTGCAGCTTTTCCTTTTAACTGCTGATACCGCTCATCAGCCGGATTGTAAAACAAAGCTACACAGGCGGGAATTAATTCTGGTCTGGTGGTGGAAATAACTAACTGTTTCCCGCCGGAAGAGAAGGCAATATCATTGAAATGCGATTTCATCTCTACGGATTCAAATTCTGCTTGGGCAATCGCAGTGTGGCATAATACACAATAGGCTCCAGGCGCTTCTTGTTGGTAGATGCGTCCTTTCTTGAACAGATCGATGAATGAAGCTTGCGAAGTGATCTGGCAGTGTCGATTGATAGTTGAGTACGAACGTTTGAAGTCAGCAGACATGCCGATATCTTTCCAGCTCTGGATGAATTTCGGTTTTTCTTCCTCAATTACCTGATTACAGATCTTGACAAACTCTTCCCGGCTCATCTTGGAGGAAAGAATGTTCTTTTTCTTCTCCACTAACTTCTCGGTGGGCAAGCCATTATCATCAGTCCCAAAAGGGAAGAAGACATTTTTCCCTTTCATGCGCTGGTAGCGGACCACGATATCCTGCTGAGTATAGCTGAAAGCATGTCCCATGTGCATTTTTCCAGAAACAGTTGGTGGGGGCGTATCTACGGCATAGGTTTCCTTCTTTTGATCGGGATGGTAGACAAAAACTTCCTTTTCTTCCCAATACTTCTGCCAGCGCGGTTCAGCTTCTTTTGGGTCGTAGTTTCCTAAAAAACCTTTAGGTTTTTGGGACATCAAAGGTTCCACATTTGCTTGTTTAGGCAACTCCATTCTTAGCTAAAGGAGAGAGGATATTTAAAAAGTTAATGACAGGAAACGGTATTTTCAACAACTAAAAAAATTTAAAGAGAAAGCTAAAAAGGAAAATCGTGAGGTCGTAGTGTAAAAGGTATCATCCTTGGTTGGTGACCTTGAGATCCGGGTTCGATTCCCGGCGGTCCCACATCCCATTTAAAATTGAATGTTTTTATATATTTTTCTGTAGTTAATTGTAGATATATCCAATTGCCGTTCACAAACCTAAATAACACCATTTATATATCAGCTCTCTTTTCATAATAGAAATGCCAACGATTGAAATAGTGAGATATAGGTGTCCTAAATGTGGAAAAGAATATGAAGATTCAGCGAGAGGACATTTTCCTGGAAAACCTTGTAAAGAATGCACTCAATTGATGATTAAATTAACTCAGCTTGAAAGACAATTAATCGCTGAAGAGTTTTCTATTGAACAAGAAGATGAGAAGATAGCAAGACAGATGAACGACTTGCTTGTTAAAGAAAGTTCTGGCATTTCTGAAAATGATGAAAGATTGCTAACCGCTTTAACAGAAAGAATGCTAAAAGATGAAAAGAGAAGAAAAAGAATAATTAAACAGATATTAAGTTTACAAAAAAAGAAACGTTAATTCTACGGTTTGTGAACGACAACTTTTCGGACGAAATTTTCCCCACTACGTAGGGGAAAAGGATATAACAGGATCTCTAAGATCTGCTATATTTTGGCATTTGTTAGCTTTCTTTGAGTATACTTTTCTTCGTGTTTTAATGCAATTTCGTGAGCACTTTCCCTCTTGTAATCATGATACTGCATTAGGCATATTTCTACAATTTCAGGTAATAAGCATAATCTTCTTTCATTTTCTGCTTGACCATTTGCAATTAAAACTAAACATTTCTGGGGTTTTTTGTAGATTATAGTTCCTTCAATTATTCTTTCTATTTCTTCTGGTTGTACAGATGCTATAGCGCTAGGAGCGGATTCAACACAACGATCAAAATATTTTATTATAAATTCAATTCCATTGTATTCCACTAAAGAGTCCGAAACTAGGCTTGCTTCATCTACAAGAGAATATAATTTATCATAATCCATAATCGATTCTGCTCACTCGCTCAACTTACTTCCTCTACTTTTACTCTCTTCCCAGCCGTTAGCAGTGATCTGTATAAATTCTGCATTCTCCTGCATGCCTTTAATATCCCAAGCACCGCAGTAGCTGATGCCGCTCTGTAGCCCTTTTACTAATCCTTTGATGACTTCTCGAACTGAACCTTTGTAGTCAACTAAAATGGCTACTCCTTCCACATACACGTCTAACTTTTCCTTGACTTTCTTGCCTTCTAAATTTTCTTTCCGTTCATGATTGCTGTCATAGGAAGCGCTGCCCATATAGCGCTTATAGCGTTTTCCGTCTTTGGTGATAATATAACCGGGCGCTTCATCAGTTCCAGCGAAAAAACTTCCTGAATATATCGTTGAAGCTCCAGTAGCTATCGCCTTAGTTACATCGCCGGGATACTGCATGCCTGCATCAGCACTAACCGGAACATCATACCATTTTGCGACCGAAACCACGTCCATAATGGCAGTAAGCTGCGGTACTCCTGCTCCGGACATGATTCGTGTTGTGCATACTGGAGAAGCGCCTATGCCTACTTTCAGTCCATCTGCGCCCGCTTCAATCAAATCCCTTGCGGCAGCGGCCGTAGCGATGTTTCCCGCCATCAAATCAACCTGTGGAAAATGTTGCTTAAATTCCCGTATGCGCTGAATCGCCAATTCAGAATGGCAGTGAGCAATGTCGAGGATGATAACATCAGCGCCAGCATCAATCAATGCTTTGGACCTTTCAATCGTGTCTTTCACTCCTACTGCAGCGCCCACACGTAAGCGTCCTTTCTCATCCCGTGATGCATTTGGCCATTGTTCTAACTTGCGTAGATCTTTGGTGGTGATCAAACCGCGAAGTTTTCGGCCATCCAGCAATGGAAGTTTTTCAATACGATGCCGGTGCAGTATTTCTTTGGCTTGTTGTAACTCTATTCCATAGGGGGCGCAAATGAGCATATCTCTTCCGGTCATAACTTCAGTAATATTTTTATCTAAATTTTCTTCAAATAAATAATCACGCGAAGTAAAAATTCCGATAAGTTCTTCACCATCTACAACTAAAAGGCTTGTTACTCCCTCCGTAATCATGATCTTTACCGCTTCTCCGACAGTGATAGTAGGCGGTACAGAAAGAGGGTTTTCAATCACATAGCTGGTGCTTCGCTTTACTTTTTTCACTTCTTCCACTTGTTCTTCAATAGTGTTGAACTGATGAATGGCACCTAAACCTCCTTCTCGGGCCATGGCGATGGCCATTTTATGTTCAGTAACTGTGGCCATGTTCGAACTGACTAAAGGAATATTTAAGAAAACATTTCGAGTAAATTTAGTACGTGTATCTGCTTCCGTGCGTGAACGAAGAGGGCTCTTTTTAGGAACAAGAAGAACATCATTAAAAGTAAGCCCTAGCTTCATTGTGAACCATCATTTTTAGAGAGTGTTATGGTTTAAATAGATTATGGATATGAAGGCAATATGTCTTCTCACCCGAGCATTATCCTGGTGTTGCGAGACTTGCGTAATCTTTAAAAAGAGAAAACTTCTTCAGTAATTTTTAATGTCAAAGCTTGCTCTTTTTGATGAAGAGATATATTCTACGTTAGAAGTAATAATCGATTCTATCGCGCTCTATTTACCAGTAGGAACTGAAGGAGCTTCATCTTTTCCTGATAAGGAAATATTAGGGAAGCTGCAACAGCAAGGTTATAATCCAAAAATGTCTTGGGCTTTCCTTCGCGCCTGCTATTGGCACTTAGCTGATAAGAAAATAATGATAGTTGATTATTCTTTACGTTATCGTTTAACTGAGAAAATAAATGATGAGAGAAAAACAGATCTCTGCATGAAAATCTTCTCTGAATACGAGAACTATCTTCAAGCCAACTACGCTCGTTCTTTGATTGATCCTAATCCTTATCGTTTGCCTGAAAAAGCTCCGGACAGTTCTTCTGGTTTAAGACTGAGGTCTTTTTCTGGGGGGAAATGAGTAAAGAAATTCCTAAAAATTACTACCCCGCAGCAAGCTACGGGGCATTACGCAATTTTTCAAGACGGAATTTCTAACTCCGCTTTGGGTGTAGATACGCAGCAAGCTGCGGGGTATGGACCCAAAGCCGGAATCAATAATTTCCTACCATAAATCTTAAAACTGATTGTTCTTCCTAAAGGTTATGTCGCTCTTCACCATCAAATACGCACCTAAAAACTCCGATCAGGTCTTCGGCCAGCAGTTAGCAGTTTTACAATTACGTAATTTTATAACCCAGTACAAACAGCAGCAGCACAAGTCAGCGCTTCTGCTTGGACCTATTGGCTGCGGGAAAACTTCTTCCGTGTATGCCTTAGCTAAAGAATTAAAGTACGACGTGGTGGAATTAAATTCTTCTGACCTAAGAAATGCTGAAAACATTACGCAATTCCTTAACTCTGCTCTTGGACAGCAATCACTTTTCTTCACTCCCAAAGTTGTTCTAATTGATGAAGTAGATAATATTTCCGGAGTCGCTGATCGAGGCTGCATTCCCGCATTAATCAAAGCCATCGAAAAATCGTCTTTTCCGGTAATCTTGACCGCTAATGATATTGAAGACAGCAAATTCAAAGCCTTAGCAAAAGCATCGCAAGTCATTCCTTACCACAAACTTCAGTACAAAACCGTTTCTCATTGCCTGCAATGGGTCTGCGAACAGGAAGGCATAACATTTGATGAAAAAGCGGTAAACTCTTTAGCGCGGCAAGTTGATGGAGATATGCGCGCAGCATTGATTGACTTGCAAGGAAGTTCTTCCACAAAAAATATTACCTTTGCTGACGTTTCCAATCTTTCCGACCGCAAGCGGACAGAAACTATTCTCAATGCGCTAATGGTTATTTTCAAATCTTCCTCAATAGAGACAGCTCTTCCTGCACTAGAGAATGTCGATCTTGAGCCGCGAGATACTATCCATTGGATCGATGAGAACATGCCTAAAGAATATCTCACTGCTAAAGCATTAGCCAAAGGATATGAACATCTTGCCCGTGCAGACGTCTTCCAAGGACGGATCATGAATAGGCAGCATTGGCGTTTCTTAGCGTACATTAACGATCTCTTAACCGCGGGAATTTCTTCTGCAAAGGAAGAAAAGAATCCGCAATTTGTTCCATATAAACAGACCATGCGTTTCTTACGCTTATGGCAGTCCAAGATGAAGAACGCCAAGAAAAAAGAAATTGCCGCTAAGTTGGCGGCAAAGACACACACTTCCACTTCAGTTGCTGAACAGCAGGTTCCATATTTGCAAGTTATCTTTCAGAAAGGCACTGGAACCGATATTGCTCAGGAATTGGAATTGAATGAGGAAGAAGTGGAGTGGCTGAAAGGGAAATAGAAGTTAACTCCTTCCTAAGGGATGGAATTAGTTAACCATTTTGCTTTTTCGTGGGCGTTTTTAAAAAGAGACTTTACTGATTGATGTCTCAAAGCGCGAGTAGCTATCGGAGCGTAAAAATCAGCCATGGTTAAAGCATATTTCCGTGCTTGAAAAATGAAGTCTTTCGGCGGAAGTTCTGGATTCAAATCATGATGCTTCCCTTCTTTGTATTCTTCAATAAATCGTTCCTGATCCAAAATGTGAATAAACCCTTCTCTGTTTCTTTGTGCAAACTCTCCCCACTGCTTTGATACATCATTCAATTTTCGAAGCTTAGCCCCATTCTCTTTCTGTTCCATCACCAGAGAGAGATAAATAGTATCCCCACTATTTGCTTCATCAATATACTTATTTCTTCTGTCTAAATAACAAATCTGATGATGAAAATTAGCATCGAATGTAGCTCTTCTTTCTTGAGGAGTATACAGTAATCCTCCTTTTTGTTTAGTAAGCCGTACATAGTTACAAAAAGCTTTCAACTTTGCTTGTTTTTCTTCATCTGGAATATTTTTTACTAAGGTAATATTCCAATCGTTCCAAGGATGAAGAGTAATGTGTTCAGAATCGATGTCTATAGAAACATCTTGCTCCATAGTAAATACCGGATCTTTGTAGCTACACCAGCCATTACCTTGTGCAAGAATTAGTTTTCTTTTTGCTTGAGTAACCTGGGCCTGGTCATTGTATGTCCAGAGCAATTCATCAACATAACGGAAAAGAAACCGATCAATATATTCTTGCTTTATAGAAAACATGCCATTCTCTGAAGAGAAGCATACGGAAAGCCCCATTGTTCCTTCCGGTAAAGAAAAATTTGTAAGCTTTTGGCCACTAGAAAAATAATCAAAAAATCCCTGTGCAGAATTAAAATGTCGGATGGTAGTATGCAGTTCTTCTTCAGTGAGTTCCTCCAAAGAAGTGTAAGGGATTTTCTTTACAGTCATTTCATCATCGTTCTGAAGACAAACTGATATGCTTCCTCCAATAGGTTCTCCGCGATGGATCTCTAGATGGCTAGGAAAATATTGCGCTGATCCGAATTCGCTGAAGAAAGGATCAACCAATAAATGTTTATTTTCCAAAGGAACATCAACAATAAAATGGTCTGATTCTAGATTGTTATAGTTTATCGCTCGGAGGAGGCGAGGGTTAAGTCCCGCTACTTTGGTAACAACGTACGTTGCTATTCCTGCCTCGGCACAATTAAGTTGTTCCCGAACTTCATGAGGATAGCGAAGGGTTCTTCCTTGCAGAAGTGCTTCTCCTACTCCGTAGTCCAGCGCATCAATCCAGTCTCTAATAGCTCCGGCAATTGTAATCGCTGGATGAAAAACTTCTTCCGTTACGGTCTTAGAAAGAATATCTCTTGCGAAGCTTATAGATTCTTCTGATAGTTGATTCACACCGGACTCCAAACACTCTTCTAAATCCTCTCGTATTGTTCAAAGTTTGGCAAAGATGCAGCTCCTGCAGGCCGCCAGAACTGACGAGGAGACTTCTCATCATTCGCTATTTTGTATTCTATCTTCACGGCGTATCTTGCTTCACCATCACAAACAGCAGTTATTTCTCTATACAGAGCGTATTTACTTCTATCAGTAAAAGGCAATCCTGCTCGTGCTTGAACTATTGCTTCTTCTGGTGTTTTTCCGTATCCTCGAACCACATTTGCTCTTCGTAATAAATCTGTTAGTCCCATATGTTTTTCACCCTTTCTCGCGATAACCAATCTAATTTAAAAATGTTTCTAGATAAATTTATAAAATACACGTACATACACGGAAGCATGGGAACAAAAACAATTTCAATATCGGAGGATGCCTATGATATTCTGAAAGCCAAGAAGGAAAGTTCTGAGAGTTTTAGTGAGGTCATTGTCAGGATGTCCGGCAAGAAAAATTTATCTTCATTCTACGGAGCATTAAGTAAAGAGAGCGCAGATGCTTTAGAAAAGGCCGTTGCAGAAATTAGAAAGAAACATAGTTCGGCTCATGCAAAAAGAATACGATGATTTTAGACACTACTTTTATTATTGATTTGTTGAGAGGAAAAAATCTGGGAGTGAAAGAGAAAGCAGAAGAATTAGACCATCTTTTTGAAACTAAAGCAGTAGTATCCGTTAGCGTTATGGAACTCTGGCGGGGTGCTCTTCAAAGTGTTAGAAGAGAAGAAGAACAGAATAAGATCAACGAGCTCATAAAATCGTTCTTAGTATATCCCTTTGATGAAAAAACCGCCAGGGAATCAGGAGAAATTGAAGCTGACTTAATAAAAAAGGGGGAAATTATTGATTTAGAAGACATAATGATTGCCGGCGTTGCCAAAGTGCACAATGAAACAGTACTGACACGCAACGTAAAACATTTTGAGAGAATCAATGGTTTGAGAGTAGAAACATACTGAATGACTGCAGGTTTATCAATATTAAAAAGAAGATAAAAAGTACTTGTGACTAAACCAAACAGCAAATTATTGAAGGCAAAGCCTTCATCGTCCTTAAAAAATTATAACAATTTTTTGGGACACAAAAGGACCTTGTCCTTTCAGTGTTTCTTAACGGAAAACTTTAATAATCTTCCCTTACAATTAACTCTTATGACTCATTCAGCGCAAGATTTAGCGGTATTCTGCAGGAAGAAGGGGTTCATGTATTCTTCATCTGAAATTTACGGCGGATTGGCAGGTTTATACGATTACGGCCACTTAGGGACAAAACTGAAACATAACTTTGAGAACCTCTGGAGAAACTATTTCCTCAGTTTGGATGATAACTACTTTGAAATCGAAGCCGCCAACATCATGCATGAAAATGTGTTCAAAGCTTCAGGACATCTGGAAAATTTTATCGATCCGATTGTAAGTTGTCCCAGGTGTGATTTTTCGGAACGAGCCGATCATTTTGTGCAGGCAAAAACTAAAACCAGAGCAGAGGGCCTTTCCCCGGAACAATTAACAAAACTCATTGAAAAAAATAACCTGCTTTGTCCAAAATGCGGTGCAAAGTTAAAACAGGTTTCAGTCATGAACATGATGTTTCCGGTTAATTTAGGAACGGGGAGAGGAAATCGTGCTTATCTTCGCCCGGAAACCGCCCAATCGCCGTTTGTTAATTTTAAGTTGCAATACGAATTACAAAGGAAAAAATTACCGTTAGGATTAGCGGTTATTGGAAAAGCATATCGAAACGAAATATCCCCTCGAAATTTCGTGCTTCGCCAGCGCGAGTTTACGCAAGCAGAATTGCAAATATTCTTTAATCCGGCAAAACTGAATGAACACAAATATTTTGACTTGGTGAAGAATTACAAAGTCAGAACCTTGTTGGTCAAAGATAGAAATGGAAATCAGGAGCAAGTGGTGGAACATACCGCTCAAGAATTAGTTTCGCAAGGTCTTCCTCAATTTTATGTCTACCATCTGGTAAAGATTCAGCAGTTCTATCTTGATGTACTAAAAATTCCCAAAGAAAAGCTTCGCTTTTACGAACTAGATGAAAAGGAACGCGCTTTTTACAACAAATATCATTTTGATATCGAGATTGAATTGCAGGAATTTGGATATACGGAAGTGGGCGGGGTTCATTATCGGACTGACCACGATCTGAAAGGACATGAGCGGGTTTCCGGACAGAAAATGGAGATCTTCGATGAAGAATCAGCTAGTAAGTTTATTCCTCATGTTTTAGAGCTCTCTTTTGGAGTAGACAGAAATACCTATGCCTTACTTGATCTTAATTTTGATGATGATAAAGCAAGAGGAAATATTGTTTTGCATTTGTCATCTTCCCTGGCTCCTTTTTTCTGCGCAGTATTTCCTTTAGTCAAAAACAAACCAGAAATAACTGCCAAAGCAGAGGAAGTATATTCTCTGGTACAAAAACAATTCCCTTGTTTCTATGATGAGGCAGCTTCAGTAGGCCGGCGTTACGCTCGAGCAGATGAAATAGGGGTTCGTTATTGTATTACGGTTGATTTTGAAAGTCTGGAAGATAATGCTGTTACTCTGCGTGATCGTGATACTACGCAGCAGGAGAGGGTAAAGATTACTAAGCTTCTAGAACGATTGTCGGAATTATCTTCTGATTAATTTAAATAACAGCAATTTTTATAAATGCTTAAAAAATGGTTAGTAATTATGAAAAAGAGTAAAGCTTCAGAATACGAAATTCACAAGAAAGGCTCCTATGTTTCTATTGTTTTACTAATACTAATAGCTTTAACATTAGGGGTAGTAATCTATCTCTTATTCCAGCCTGGCGCGGAAGAAGGTTCTTCTATGCGGACATTGCTGCTTTCTATAATCGGTGTAACTGTATTTGTTCTGGTTTTGTATGTAGTTTGGGAATTTTCTGCTGCCAACCGCTTGCGCAGGATGCTCAAGAAAATCGAGCCGATGGTAAGCTCTGAGCCGATGGACGAAATTAAGAAATTATACTTAAAGGCCTATAATCTATACATGAAACTTTCTGAAAAAAAGAAACAGAATTTTTACAGCAGGGTGAACTCTCTACGCGAATCTCTCGAGGAACATTTGCAAAATGAAAAAAAATTAGAACGTCTTCTCCAAGATACAGAAAAAGGCAGTATCAGTGATCAGAAGAAAAAATATTTTGATCTTTACGCTATTTACGAAAAACTTCCTCAAAAAGTACAGAATAAATATTATCCTCAGATTGTGCAACTGCGGGATAGGCTAGAGCGGGGAAAGTAATCTCTTATGAAAATTACAGAAGTACAGCCAAATCAAGGAAATATTACTCTCGAAGCGGAGATTGTTTTTAAAGAAGAGCCGCGCACTTTCAATAAGTTTGGAAAAGAAGGAAAGGTATGTAACGCAACTATTGCCGATTCCAGCGGCGAAATGGCCTTAACCTTATGGAATGATGATATTGATAAAGTGAAGGTAGGAGATAAGGTCAAATTGGAAAATGGCTGGTGTTCTGAATTTAAGGGGCAAAAGCAAGTCTCTGCTGGGAAATTCGGGAAACTGGAAGTTGTGAAAGCTACAAATAAGCTAAAATAAATAATTAAATGATCAATAAAATAAAAAAATGAAACTAAAACCATCCTTAAAACAAAAGAAACGGTATGTACTCTTCGAGATCCAAGCCGCTAAGGCATTCGCTCTTTCTGAAGTATCCGAAGCCATCGAAACCTCATTGCTGCGCTTCTTGGGTGAGCTGGGGATGGCCAAAGCCAGTCCGCTCTTTGTAAGGGAGAAATGGGACGAAAAAAAGCAAAGATTTGTGCTGAAAGTCAATCACAAATATGTAGATGAATTAAAAACAGCGGTCATATTAAACAAAAAGATTAAAAATACCCCCGTACTTATACGTTCTGTCCTGACTTCAGGCACGCTGAAGAAGATAAGCTCACATTTATAATAAACCGAAAATAATAAAGCAAAAGATAATCAATAATAAAATAATAATCGCGATTTGAGGTGTTAAATATGCAAGCAAAACAACAACAGATGGTCGATAAGATGGGGTATGACCGCTCCATTACCATGTTTTCTCCAGATGGAAGGTTATTACAGGTAGAATACGCTAAGAAAACCGTAAAACAGGGTTCTACGGCTATAGGTATCGCTTGCAAGGATGGGGTTGTCTTTGTGGTTGATAAAAGAGTCACTTCCAAACTTCTGGTTCCAGAAGCAATCGAGAAGATGTTTGTCATTGATGACCATGTTGCTGCTGCCGCTTCAGGTATCATCTCTGACGCGCGAGTGTTAGTAGATAGAGCGCAGATGCGCGCCCAACAGCATGCGGTTACCTATGATTCCAAAGTAGACACTCTTTCCTTAGTCAAAGAAATATGTGACATGAAACAGATCTGCACCCAGTCAGCCGGATTGCGTCCTTTCGGCGTTTCCTTGCTGGTCGGCGGGGTAGAAGAAGATGGTACTGTCAAGCTATTCTTGACTGAACCTTACGGATTGTACTTCCAATACAAAGCAGCAGTCATCGGCGAAGGCGAGATGGAGATCGAAGCGCAGCTGCAGAAGCGCTATAAAGCCAGCATGACCGTTGACGAAGGATTGAAATTAGGAGTTACTTTACTCAAAGAATTCTTACAGGCAGAATTCAACTTTGATAGAGTAGATGCCGCGTACATTAACGTGGAAGAGAAGCGCTTTTACAAGCTTAGCAATGATGAGTTGAAGAAGCTGGTGAAGTGAGTTATCGTTTTTATACTCTTTGATTTATCTTTTTTTCAATCTCTTTTTTTAGAGCGTTGATATAAATTTTAAATTGCAATTCAACTTCCTTCCAATCTTTATTATCTACGGGTAACCCATAATAATTGATTCCGTTTCTTTTTGTTCTGACTTTTTCGAAGAAATCCCATTCAAATTCTAATTCGGGATGTTTTTCACAAAGAAAGACAAATAAACATTGATGGTTTTCAATTTTTATCTTCTCGAATCGTAAATAAGATTCGGTCAGCTCATGTAAAGCATCGTAATACAGCTTATATGCGCTATTCCATAAATAATTGTTTTTAGCGGCGCTCTTCTTGATGACCTCTGCTGCTTCCACATCTCCTTCTGCAATCCTCAAAGTGGATTTTATTTTCTCTGTATCAATATCTTCTATGAATAAAAACCGCCCTTCTTTTTTGCATTTCAGAAATGCTTCTTCTTTAGTTAGATATTTAGGCATTGACGTTCACCGAAATGAAATTTAAATCGCCTTTGATAAGGTTCCCTTTAATGATGTTTTTAAGCAGTCCTTCTCCAAGCTCGGTTAATTCATTTTTATTTTGGCAAATGAACAATTGTATCTCCTTATGTAAACGTAGCTCATAATCAACTATTTTAAGGCCTTCAGGATCTCCGTATATAAAAATATCTATGTCAGAATCTTTATACCAATCCCCTTTGGCCATGCTTCCAAAAAGAATAATAGTCTTGGCTTTTGGCAGAGACAATAGTTTTGGGATAAGGCCGCTTTTATGAAGCTGTTCTAAAGCATACATTCTTTTCCATGAAAAATAGATAAAGTTATTGCTTCCTGCGGTAAAATAAGGAAATTTTCCTTTTTCTTTTACTTTCTTCAGCAGCCCTTCTTTGAGGTATTTTTTGAGCCATTTGTTGGCTGCGGCTCTGGTAATCTTTGCTTCTCTCACGATCTCCTCAAAGTGCCATTCCTTCAATGGGCTGTTTTCTAAGATCAATTTCAACACTTTTTCTTCCTTGCTGGGGCTTGCCATAAATTAGTATAACTGAGATATACTATTTAAAGATTTTGGTAGAAGAGATGCTTTGATGAATTGAAGAAGCCGATGAAGTAAATTTTTAATTTATTTCTCTGTTCTAGTCTTGTTGTTATTGATTGCAACCTCAAATTTTATAAATCGCTTAGTTCTAACGCAAAAAATGACCAAGACCTCAACAATGCAGCTTAGCGCAGATCAAATGAGCAAAGAAATTAGAAAAGCTGAGCAAAATGGGACTAGATTATTCTTGTGTGGTTTGATACATAACTACAGTATAAAGAGCCCTGGTGGAGAGAAAGATTATGTATGTATCCGTGGAGGGAAACGTATTCTTTCTACTAGTGAAATCCTTCATCTCATTCGACCAAATGTAGTGTTAATTGAAGGATATTCCCCCCATGACACTTATTATAAAGGAGTTAGGCAAGGTTTTAATGATAACTGGAGGCCCAAATACAACTCTCCAGAACTGCGTGAGATGAAAAATGACGCTGATGATTTAGATATCCGTGTTAGAGGATGTGATCTATCTTCTTATCCTGAAAAACATAATCTAGTACACGCCTTAGGCTTCAATAAATATTGGGATTTGTACCCACGGTTACGGAAAATACTTCAAGAACAGAAGGCAAAGATTACTTCTGACAAATCTATAAAGATGATTGAGCAATTTTTAGCTAATGATTACTCAGGATATGATGAATACGATGCTAATGATGTGATGCGGGCTTGTAGAAAAACAAAAGAGATGATTAAAAATATAGAAAAAACTTTTTGTGAAGATGAGGATTTCAGAACTTATAAGTTATTCCGTAACGATGCTGAAAGGATGATGAGAAAGTGGTTTAAGATCAGGGATACTAGGGTTTATGAAACTATCGGGCAAGAGTTAGGAGAGAATAATAATGTTCTTGTTAAAATCGGTCTTTCCCATATTACAAAACCTTGGGGATATTTACCTTCATTATTGAAAACGACGCCTCACTATTCTTTTCTTAATTTACAAGAACATGACAAAGGAGATCGCGAGATTGATCTCTCCTAAACCTATCTAAAGTATTTCCCCCATTTCCCACCAAAAACCTTTTAAATAAAGCCCAAATAAAAGCCTTTGCGTGAATAAAAGAACGGAGGATTCGTGCCCACGCTTATCATACCAGCACGGATAAAAAAGAAAAATGAGTGAATTATTAGTACAAGAACGAAGTGTAGTTGTTCCAGGGGAATCTCTTGCCCAAGGCATGGATTTTCTACCAGGAGATAACGCTTACCGAGAGAAAGATAAGATTTATTCTAAGGTTTTAGGATTAATGTCAGTTTCTGGCCGAGTTATTAAGATAACGCCGTTATCAGGCCCTTACCTGCCTAAAACAGAAGACAAGATCATCGCCAGAGTGATGGATATTACTATCAGCGGCTGGCGATTTGATACTGCGACTGCATATTCAGCTATGCTTAATGTCAGAGATGCAACTACTAGATTCGTGAAGAAAGAAGAAGACTTAAGCCAGATTTTAGCGATCGGCGATTATGCTGTGGTGAAAATCGTCAATGTCACTTCCCAAAATTTGATTGATTTGACCATGAAAGAGCCAGGCTTACGCAAGATTGTCGGCGGAAGGATCGTCAGCATCAACAGCCAGAAAGTTCCTAGGGTAATTGGAAGACAGGGAAGCATGATCACCTTGATCAAAGACAAGACCGGCTGCGATATCACCGTCGGCCAGAATGGTTTAGTCTGGATCAAAGGAACGCCGGAAGGCGAATTAAAGGCTGAAAAAGCGATCAAGCTTATCGAAGCAAAATCCCACCTGGAAGGGTTGACCGAAAAAATGGAAAAATTCCTAGTGGAGAGTGCATAAAATGGTCTATAACAAGCGAGTAGATGGACGTAAGATCGATGAGCTTCGCCCGATGGAAGCGAAAGCAGGCGTAGTTAAAAATGCCAATGGCTCCGCTTCTTTCAAGATCGGAAAAACCTGGGCGATTGCCGGTGTATATGGTCCGCGAGAAGTAGTGCCACGATTTATGGCCAATCCAAGACATGGTATTTTGAGATGTCATTATACTATGATGCCATTCTCTGGTTCAGGGGAACGTATCAAGCCAGGAAGAAGCCGCCGTGCGCAGGAAATTTCTATGGTCATGGAACAGGCGCTAGCACCCGTGGTAGACTTATCTGCATTTCCTAATTCCGTGGTAGACATCTTTGTAGAACTGCCACAAACTGATGCAGGAACCAGATGCGCAGCTATCTCTGCTGCCTGCATCGCTCTTGCTGATGCAGGAATCCCTATGAAGGACATGGTAAGTTCTGTTGCTGTTGGCCAAGTCGATGGCACCGTCGTTGCAGATCTGAATTATAACGAGGAATCATATCCAGCTATCGTGTCTGACATTCCTGTAGCGATGCTGCATAATACCAAAGAAATTTCACTCCTCCAAATGGATGGAGAGATTTCCAAAGAGGACCTTCTCAAGGCTTTAGAACTAGCTAAAGTTGCTACGGAAAAAGTCTATCAATTGCAAGTAAAAGCGTTAAAAGAGAAATACGCTGTCAATAACGAGGATAATTAAAATGATAGTCAATAAAGAAACAATCGCAGAATTAGCGAAGGAAAATAAACGATTGGACAACCGTACTTTAACCGAATTCCGCCAGCCGATCCAGATCGAAACTAACATCTCCTGGACTGCAGAAGGTTCTGCCCGTGTCCAGATCGGTGAAACAGTAGTCATGGCGGGAGTAAAGCTTTCTATAGAAAAACCCTACAACGATACTCCTGACGAAGGCGGCATCATGATCAATGCGGAATTGTCTCCGATTGCCAGTCCCGAATTTGAAGCAGGCCCGCCAGGCATGAAAGCAGTAGAACTCGCTCGGGTAGTCGATCGAGGCATCCGTGAAGCAAAAGCAGTAGATCTCAAGAAGCTCTGCATCGAGCCGGGAGAAAAGGCTTGGTTTGTCATCGTAGACATAATCAGTATCAACGATGATGGAAATCTGCTGGATGTAGCAGGATTAGCAGCCCTGGCTGCCTTAAAGACTGCGAAGTTCCCAGTGGTCGATCCAGAAACAGGCGCTATTGATTACAAGCAAAAAACCGATAAGTCCCTACCCTTGACCAAAGAGCCTTTGCCTATCACTATCTACAAAGTGAATGGCGCTTTAATGGTCGATCCTATTCGCGAAGAAGAGAAAGCCTACGAAGCGCGATTGACCGTCGGTTCAGATGCGAAAGGAACTATCTCTGCTTTGCAGAAAGGCGGAGATGTGGCTTTGACCAATGAAGAGATAGGAAGGATGGTCGATCTGGCTTTAGAAAAGGCAAGCTTTTTAAGAAAAGAGCTTACCAAAGGGCTTAAGCTTAAACAATAATACAAAAACAACAAAAAATTAAGACAAAATGGCAAAAAAACAACTAATCGAAGAAGAGATGGAATACACCAAGTACGAGAAAGCTCGCATGATCGGCTCTCGCGCTTTGCAATTATCCATGGGCGCGCCATTTCTGGTAAAATTAACGCCGGAAGAATTGACCAAGATGCGTTACGATACGCTAGCGATTGCTTTACTGGAATATGAACAAGGTGTACTTCCTATAACGGTTAAAAGGCCTAAGGCAAAATAGCCTTTCTTTTTTATCTTTTCCATGAATTCTACTATCACTTCAGAAAAACTAGAAAAATACTTTTCTATTACAGGAGAAGCGCTCCAAAAAGCTAAACATGCTGTTGATACTTCTCGAAAAGCACAGGCTGAAGACTTCTTGGACATGGCTTCACGCTACGTTGAAGATGCAGAATATTTTCTTATTAAAAAGAATGATGCTGTCTTAGCCTTTGCTGCACTAAATTATGCTCACGGGTGGTTGGATGCTGGCGCAAGGATAGGGTTGTTTAAGGTGAACGATAGCAGGCTGTTTACGGTGGATGAGTAAAGAATAATAGAATATTACAACTTCCCATATAACCCCTTAATAGTACTCAAATACAAAAGTTTTATAAAGCAGGGCTATTCTGGGAGATATAGTTACAATTATCGGGGTTCTAGGTGTTTTATAGGGGCAAGCGCCCAAGGGGAAACAGATACAATATGATCGTCCAAAAAGATTTTTTAGAAAGATTGAAAGATTTTGGCTTGAATTCCTACGAACGAAAATTATGGATCGCCCTTCTGTCCAGAGGAGTATCTACCGCAGGAGAGTTATCAGACATCTCTAACGTCCCTCGCTCCAGAGCGTATGACGTTCTTGAATCCTTGGAAAAGAAAGGATTTATTGTAGTGAAAGTAGGAAAGCCAATAAAATATTTAGCCGTCGCCCCTTCAGAAGTTATCGAGCGGGTTAAGAAAAAAGTATCTGAAGAAGCAGATGAGCGCAGCAAGATGCTCTCTCAATTGAGAGATTCTGAAATCTTGGAACAATTAAATTCATTGCATGCAGAAGGAGTTATCTTAGTGGATCCAACAGATAAATCAGGGTCGTTTAGAGGAAGGGATAAAGTCTATGAGCATCTCTTTTTGATGTTCAAGAACGCGAAGAAGAATATCACGATCATGACTTCTGCCCAAGGATTAGCTCGAAAAAATGATTCCTTTGCAAACCATCTGCGCAAAGCTGCCAAAGCTGGAGTGAATGTTCAGATTGTTGTCCCGCCTAATACTGATAAAGAACTTATTGATAACTTTTCACAGTTTGCAAAAGTGAAGACCAGCAAGAATAGTATAACTAGATTCTGCATGGTCGATGGCAAGGACTTACTGTTATTCTTGACTGATGACCAGAAAGTACACAAGAGTTACGACTGCGCAGTCTGGGTGGAAGCTCCTTACTTCGTTGAATTCTTTGGGAAGATGTTTGAGCAGGAGTGGAAAGGAAGTAAGTAAACAATGCCAAGACTAACTGATGATGATATCCATGGACTTGTTTATTTAGTTGAAGATTCTAAGCCTAATGCAGGTGAACAACAAGCTGAGCAATCTCTTCACGAATTAATAGTTTATCATGGTATTGACGAGGAATTTCTAAACGATAATATTTATGCTTGGCCCCCAGGAAATGCTAAACACATAGCCATGACTAATGGTTGTAAACTTAGATTTAAAAGTATGAAACAGCTATCGGACAAATCTCACAGAAAATGGATCAGAGTTAATGGACATTTAGTTAGTGACAATGGTTGTAGCATTGGCACAGTTGTTATTGGTGATAATCCCGAGAAACTAAAAGAAGTATGTGAAACAATTCATCGCAAATATGGCGTTACTCACAAAGAAGACCGTAATCCTTATGGTTGTCATCCTAAGTGTTAATATAAATAAAATTTCAACCAATAACTCTTTAACTTTCTTAGAGATTTTTAGTAAATTACTTCTCCATCACAGAAATCCTTATAACAGATCCTTTAACAACTTCTAAAGAAAAAAGCGGGTTCGCTTAGTCAAGTTGCGATCGCCACGCAAATATCCTTACCCAGAATGAGATTTAATATAGATTGAATATTTAAAACTTTCGTGAAAAAAGTGCAGAGCCGAGGTCGCTTAGTCCGGTAGAGCGTCTGCCTGATAAGCAGATATCATTACCCAGGATAGGCGGGTTCGAACTTTCCTTTCCCACCTCGGGAAGTGGAAGTCCCGCCCTCGGCGCACAAAAATAACAAATACTTTTTATAATACTATTTCTTCTTCAACTTCATGGCCCTCAAACAAGTAATCATAGTCCGACAAGACTTACAGCTCCCAAAAGGAAAACTAGCCGCGCAATGCAGCCATGCCGCGGTAGAAGCAGTGCTAAAATCTTCTGACAAAAAAGTTTCCACTTGGAGAAAAGAAGGAATGCCCAAGATCGTTCTCAAAGTGAAAGATGAAAAAGAACTGTTACTGTATCTGCAGAAAGCTAAGGATGATGGATTGACTACAGCTTTGATTACTGATGCTGGCAGGACTGTTGTCGCACCGGGAACTAAAACCTGCGGCGCTATTGGGCCGGATGAAGAGGAAAAAATTGATGTAGTGTCTGGGAAGTTGCCGTTGTTGTAGTAGACCAGAAAAATAGTTATAAAGAATGATTATGCAGACTTCTTTCTCGTGGAGAAGATAAAACTAAACCCAAAAGAGATTGATCTAGAGCTTCTGAACGAAAACAATAAAAATCATGTAGATACCTTTTCTTCAACAGCCTGTCGGGAGTTAGAAAAATTTCTTAAAGAAAACGCTTGGAATGAGCAAGTGATTGGTTTTTCGAAGACCTATCTCTTTTTTCATAGAGGGATACTAGCTGGTTATGCCACTATTTTAATGAATATTCAGAAAATAGACTACGGTCGACAGCATTAACTAAACTGAGAAATAAGACTGACCAAGGATATACTTCAGTTCCAGCGATCAAGATAGGGCGGTTATGTGTATCTGATGAGTATAATACTCAACTAACAGAGTCTCATTTTTCAGGGATGGGGAAAATAATCTTTTCCGCCGTACTTGGAATGGCTATAGAATTGAGTCGGGAAGTAGGATGCCGCCTTATCATTAATCACGCTAAAAAATCGACCAAAGCATACGAATGGTACAAAAAAATTGGTTTTCTTTATTCATTCAACGAAGAAAAAACAAAAGAATTATTGATGAAAGAAAGTGTCGAATCTATTCCTATGTTATACGATTTACATAGGATATTAAAATAAACAATTTATCTTAATTTTAAATTAGGGGGAAGATTTTTAGCTAGTTGGCGGATTTCGCGCTCAGTTTTGGTCAATTTAACCGGCTTTTTTGAGAAGAGTATCTTCAATAACCTTTCAGCATCTTTTCCTTCCAGTACCGGAGTTTCTTCTATTGCTTTAGCCATCTTGGATTAAAGATTGTCCTGTAATATATAATCTTTTTTGTAGAATTATGTGAAAATTTTGCATTTTTCCGCAACCTTTTTAAATAACCCGCCTTCTAAACTCCTCGATATGAAAATTCCTAAGACTATCAAGCGGTTCTGCAGATATTGCAGAAAGCATACTGAACAGAAAGTCGCTCAAAACAAGAAGAAAGCTCCTAGTTCCTTAAGCCGAGGTTCAAAATATCGAGCCAGATTACGAGGAGCTGCCAGAGGCACTGGAAATTTAGGAAGATACTCAAAACCAGCAGTTACTAAATTCAAGCGTACCGGAGCAAAAAATACCAAAAAAACTGATTTACGCTATACTTGTTCGGTTTGCAAGAAAACAAGCTCGCAAAGCAAAGGCATGAGAGCCAAAAAAGTGGAGCTGGTATAAAATGAATGGCACAATCCCAAGTCCAAAAAGCAAATTTATCAAAGTTCGCTGCGCCAAATGTAAGAACGAACAGATCATCTTTGGCAATGCTTCTAATACTGTATTATGTTTAGTGTGCAGCAAAGAAGTGGCTTACCCTACTGGTGGGAAAGCAAAGATTTCTGCACGGGTGTTGGAAGTGCTGGAATAGAGAAGTGTTTACGGAGGAATAAAAATGTCATTAGAAACAATCACTGGAAATTTGAAAGATGCGTACAAACAATTGCAGCCAGGCACCATGCTGCACGTTGATGAATTGATGAACGAACGCCGGACAAATGAAGAATTACGCAGTAATGGCTTTTATACTCCCGATGGAGAAGTGTACTTTCTTTATGGCGTTAATAAAACTCCAATTCTGGCCATGACCAGAGAAGCTCGAAATCCAGTTCTTAAAAATATTGATGATGCTTTTGAACAGTTGACTACAAAGGGAAATTATGGTGTACAGGGAAAAGATTTCACGAAAGCCATTACTGATGCAGTACTTGTATTCTTGCCTAACCTACGATTATCAAAACATGATGCAGAATTTCAATATCTTCCTTTCGGAACAACTCCTGCCAAATACAGTAAATTGAACGATGAAGAACGAAAGTTCGCCGAACGTGTCTATGGCCAAGGAGATGATTTTGTCAAGAACATGAAAATGTTGAAAGAGGCAGGCATTGGTGAAACTCGGATTTGGGTTCTGAATCCAGATTACGTTCGAAAACATGCAGCCGAAGGCGCGATTGCGCGGGCCTCTTGGCTTGACAATTTCTATTATGGATCGCAATTCAATGCCGGTGATCGTGATATCAGTAACGACGGCCGCGTCCGTGGGGTACGTCGGGAGGTCGTCGCCGAAGGCGGCGCGCAAAAAAATAAAGGTCCTTATCGCACTGCAGCAAAAAATGGTTTCGTAACTCATTACGATGCGATTCTTGCTGATCCAGAAGGCGCAGTTAAAGCCATGAATGATAAAACTGCTGCTGGCCTTTCAAGGCTTCTTTCCAGTTATTTATCTACTCGAGGACAATAATCTTCTTAAATTTTGTTTTTCTTCTCTTTTTGTCTCAGCACTTCCCTCCTCGGGAAGCTGGACTACACGCTCTTATGCCAAGGCTTAAGGCGACTGGCTATAAAACCATCAGATTGGACATGTTCTAATTTGATAAGACAGCTGCGACACCTAGCTTACGAGTTATCGTGAAGCGGCAGAGAAGTGCACGGCATTAAGAGCTACTCACGTTGCGCGGGCCTCTTGGCTTAACAATTTCAATAATGAATCACAATTCAATGCCAATGATCGTAATATCAATAACAACAACCGCGTCCGTGGAATAGCCCAGTATAGTGCTGAGATTTTTTCTTATATGGCAGCACCTCGCGACTTGTGGAAGGAACTTTGCAGCCTGAAGAACCTTGAGATAGCTTTTAAGAATGCGCGCAAAGGAAAGACATTGAAGCCATATGTTATTGAATTTGAACAGCGCCTAAAAGAAAATCTTCAGCAGCTGAGAACAGAGCTTCTCCTTCATTGCTATAAGCCTAAACCCTTGCAAACGTTCATTCTCCGTGATCCAAAGACTCGGAAGATCAGCAAATCGCATTTTCGTGACAGAATAATTCATCATGCTCTATGTAATATTATCGAACCGCTGTTTGAAAAAAGTTTCATTTCTTTCCTGGGTCTGATACCCCGCTGCTCGCAGCGACATCGAATTGTAAACCGATGACCAGGAAAGATTAAAAATACCCCGCAGCTTGCTGCGGTTGGGATTTTTATTTACGATTCCTATGCTAACCGGAAGACCAAAGGGACATTGAAAGCAATTCAGCGTTTTGAGCATTTTACAGAGAAAATATCTAGGAACTTTATTCAACCAACATTAGTTCTGAAGGCAGATGTCAGGAAGTATTTTGACCATGTTGACCACGTAATTTTACTGTCAATATTGAGAAGAAAGATAAAAGATCATAAAATAATCTGGCTGGTGAAGGCAATTCTATCCAACTATTCAACCGCAAATGGAAAAGGTATGCCCTTAGGAAATCTCACTTCTCAATTTTTCGCCAATGTGTATCTGAATGAGTTGGATCAATTCGTGAAAAAAGAACTGAAAGCAAAACAGTATATTAGATACGTTGATGATTTTGTGATTGTTCACAATTCAGAAGAAATGCTTCATAGTTATAAAGAAAAAATAGATGGTTTTCTTGCTAGGAGTTTAGCTTTAACGTTACATCCAGATAAATCAAGAATCATCAAAGTACATCATGGGGTTGAATTCTTAGGAGTGAAAATTTTTTGTTATCACAAATTGATCAAAAAGAAAAATTTACGAAAATGTAAGAAAAAATTTTCTGATTTATGCTCAAAATACAAAGAAAAAAAAGCGCAGTACGATCAAATCTATGATTTTCTGGAAGGTTGGAACGCATATGTACATAATTCAAATACATATAAGTTCAAGAAAAGAATGATGCAAACAGTAGAAGAGACATTTCCTCACGAAATCTCAGCCAAAGAAGTGGATAGATTGCGAAAACATTCAAAAAAGAGAAGCGATTCTTTCACTCTTTCTTCTCCAACACATTTATAAATAAAACTTCAACTTAAAAGCTATGTTCTACAAAAGGAAAGGATACCCGGAAGAAGAAGAGATCGTGCTCTGTAAAGTAAGCAAGATCTTTCCCAACTCCGTCTTCGTTGAACTGTTGGAATACGGCGAACAAGGGTTAGTCCACATTTCTGAGATCGCTCCGGGAAGGATCCGTAATTTGCGGGATTATGTGGTTGAGGGAAAGCAGATTGTCTGTAAGGTTCTGAGGATCGATCGTTCTAAAGGCCACATCGATCTGTCCTTGAGAAGAGTAAGCTCTCACCAGCGCCAAGCAAAATTGGATGAAATAAAACAGGAATTAACTGCAGAAACGCTGATCCAGAATATGGCTAAGCGGATGCAAAAGCCAGCCGAAGAATTATATAAGCAGGTTACGGAAAAAATATTCAAAGAATATTCTCATCTCTTTCTTTGTTTCAAGGAAGTAGCGGCAGGTGAAGCTAGCCTGGAAAAACTTGGACTGGAAAAGAAGTTATCAGAGAATCTAACTGCAGCCATCATAGACCGATTCAAGCCTTCTAAAATAACTGTTAAAGGCGAAATCAAGATCCATTCTTATGCTTCGGATGGTGTAGAAAAGATTAAGGCTGTTTTATTGGAAGTAGAAAGAATCTCGCCTACTATCCATGTCTTTTACTTAGGCGGGGGCAGATTTAAAGTGAGCATCGAAGATATCGATTACAAGCCGGCAGAGCAGACTATGCGCAAAGTGCAGGAAGTACTAGAGAAGTTTAACGATAAAGTTTCCACTGCAGTGTTTGAACGAGAGAAAAGCGAATAAATTCATGGTTATAAGAAAATGGCCGAGCATATTCGAAAGTGTGTTGATGATCAACGTTATACCCTTGAACAAAAATGTCCATCTTGCGGAAAGGAAACCATTCTGCCCCGGCCGCCTAAATTTTCTCTTGAAGACAAGTACGCTTCCTTACGCCGTGAATCAAAGAAAGATGAATTAAAAGGGAAAGGTTTTTTCTGAATTATTTTTTTGTAAAAATTCTTACTAACATAGAAGCCTAATGCAATACAAAGGTCAACAAATCGCCGTTGTCATACAATCCTTTGACTTCTCCTTCCATAAGGAGCGTGGAAGAATTAGAATACTTCTTGTCAATAATAACTGCTCCTTTAAAGTACAGCATTTTTAGCTCTTCCTCTTCTAAGGTGTAGCGTAACTTTTCTCCTACTCGCAATTCACCGCTTCCCTGTGGAAGGTCAAGATCCTTTAATTCGATATTCAGCAACTGCAGATGTTTGTAATTCAAGCCTTGGAAGGAGATTGGAAGCGCTTTTTCGGAAGAGAAGGCGATATCGTTAGCTTCGATGCTTTTCACAGTGCCGGAAAGAGAGATGGCCGAAGCATCTACCTCGACCTTACCCACAAAATCTTTAATGGACAGAGTTACTTCTTTTAGATTCTTAAGCTCCAACTTATCACCATTAACAGTAATAGTGGTAGAAAGATCGTCAAATTCTAGGCTGACTCCTTCTACGGTAGCATTCTTTTCCAAAGCGGGAATTCTATCAAAAGAAAGCGAAATAGGAATACTGCGGTAATTTTTGACCTTGTTTCCCTCCCCGACCAATTGGTTAAGTTCCTGCTCGATGTCTGGTTCAGGCTCTTCTTCTTGAAGACCTAAACCTTGAGTCGCATTCTCTGAATATCCAACGATAGCGCTGATTAGGCTGTTGTTTGTATCATGATTCTCATTGGAGTAAAGTAAGAAAAATAACCCTCCCAGCACTAGCGTTACCATAAAAATATAAAACCGCAGGTGGGACCTATGCCCTTGAGGAGCTCCTTGATTAAACATATAACCACTTCTTTTAGTATTTATGTATTCCAAACCATCAGCTTTAATAAACTTTTTGGTTATAGAATTATACTGATTTTTGACAGTCACGTCAGCGCCATCGTAGCGTGCGGCGAGTCGGGGGATGCATTCCGAACGAGTGAGGAATGTTCCGAAAACCACGCAGGGGTTTTCGATATCCCATACGGGGTGGCTCGTAGGTTGCGTAGCAACCGTCGCACCGCCTTTGATGGCGCTCTTTTTCAAAATAGATTGTGCAAAATTTATATACCAGTTAAACAACAAAAACCTATGCCGGAACTGCCGGAAGTGGAAACCATCGTACGCCAATTGCAGAAAAAAGTAGTTGGAAAAATGATTAATACAGCCGAAGTATATGATAGCATGGTGGACTCGAAAATTAAAAGTCTTCCCGTTGTTTCTATCCAGAAAGTATGGCGCCGGGCTAAATACATAGTGATGGAATTGCATAACGGCAATTTTATTCTAACGCATCTAGGCATGACCGGGCATTTCCACTTTGTAGATAAAAAACACATCCCTCACAACCATGAACGATTCATGGTTGCAAAATTCACCTTCTCTGACGGCTCTTTTCTAACCCATAATTCTATCCGTAAATTCGGCCATATGAGATTAGTAAACAAAAAACAATTACAACAAATAATGGATAAACACGGTCCAGAGCCATTAGAAAAGAGCTTTACCCTGCAGCAGTTTCAGGGAATTCTGGCTAAGAAAGCGCGTTCAAATATCAAGGCCATGCTCATGGACCAGCCAGTAATCGCCGGGATAGGCAATATCTACGCCCAAGAAGCATTGTATTTCGCGAAAATCTCTCCATTGCGCCAGGCAGGTTCTTTATCAGGGGATGAAAGCAAGGCTTTATACACAGAAATCCGCAGGATCCTGCAGGATGCTATTACCCATCACGGTTCTACGGTCGACAATTACAGTAATTTAGAAGGCAGCGGCGGTTTTCAGAGCTATCTGGCAGTGTACCAGCAAGAAAAATGTCAACAGAAGCATCCTTTGGAGAAAATAACTATCGGAGGAAGGGGGACAAGTTACTGTTCTACTTGCCAAAAGTAAAAAAATGGTGTTTGAAAAAATATTTCAGAAACTGAAAGAAGCTGCTACGGAAAAGAATAACCAGAAGTACTCAAATCGTTTTCTCAAATTCTATCATCATAACCAGGATAGATTATTAAAGGAGAGAAAATCTTTGTATTACGAGAAGAAGAAAAACGGCATTTGCGTCCGCTGCAGCAGAAAAGTCCAGGAAGGAATTATTTTTTGCGACTATCACCAGCAGAAGCAGATAGGATATAATAAGCAGGCGAGGATAAGATGAAGGATTAAGTTGTCGTGTCCTAATATTATTTCGTTTTAGCTTCATTTTCGACCCTCCTCCAAAACAGGCTTAACAGGTTTGGTAACTTTCGTATGAATGCCGTGTTTGGCGTTTCATACGTTTCTATATCCAAAGCTGTCGTTAGCCTGTTATTGTGCCAGTCAATCCATTCTTGGAGTGTAGCAAAGCGTTTTCTATGTTTATCATACTCCTGCCATCGCCTTTCTACCTTACCATTTGTCTGCGGGTTCTTAATTCGTGAAGGGATTACTTTTATGTCCTTGCTCTCACAATATTGCTGGAATTTGCTTGTTCCTTCTTCCTTATTGCTGACAAAGGCCGAGCCTCGGTCAGTATTGACTTGCTCTATTTTGCAATCAAATTCAGCCAGCTTTTGTTCAGCAATTTTGAATGTAGCTATGGCATTTTCAGCATTAGGGCTATCAAACTCCCCGCCAGATAGTATCCGACGGCAAGCATCATCCAGCCAAAAGATACAGTGGGGGTCATTTTCTGTGGTTCTGTGATAATCGGCATGAACCAGCGAGCCGGTATGCTGCCGTTCATATCTACACCGTTTTCTCTTCTTTTTCTTGTTTGGTTCATCCCGAACCCAGCCTTTGCTTTTCATAAACAAGTAAATCTTGTTCTTTGAGACAGAAGTTCCCTGTCTTTTCAGCTCATAATAGAGCATCCTCGGGGTTAGCCTGGATTCCAAGTAGGCTTTCTCTATGGCTTGCTCCTGCTCCAAAGATAGGCTTGTTTTAGGCCTCCTTACGGGGTTAAGTTCCGGATATTTTTTAGTTTTTCCGTAATCTTTTACGAGCTGTTGGACTCTCCGTTCCGAGATTCCATACACTGAAGCTACTTCTTTTGGCTTTTTCTGATGTTTGGCCACTTGATCCACCAACCATTTAATCCTCTTTTTGTTTAGCTTAGTCATGCCCAAAAGGGCATCCAAGCTTATAAATGGTTGGCGAAATAATTTCCGGACACGACAGATGAAGGATTAAGTAGGAAAATTTATATATAAAAGCTATTTTAATATTAACACTAATTTTAATCAACTGGACAATGGAAGTTTCAATAACAAAAATATCGGAGAATGGACAAGTAGTTATCCCGGCTGAAGTGCGAAGGGATGCTGGAATAAAGCCGTCTACCAAGTTTTTGGTTTTTAATGAAGGCGGAAACATTCTGCTAAAAAAAATTAGAAAAGAGGCTTTGGCCAGAGATATCCATCTACTGGAAATGATAGAGCGGAGCGAGGAACAGGTCAGAGCAGGAAAATTTGTTAAGGCAGATACTTCTATGAGCGATGAAGAGATAGATGATTTAATGATGTCGTGAAGTTGGATGGAAATAATTTTTTCGGAAGATTTTAAGAAAGATTTTCAGAAGATTAAAGATAAGACGACTCGCGTGAGGATCATCAAGCAGCTCAAGAATACTTGCTGAGATGCCAGAAGCAGGAAAACCCCTAAAATATGAATGGAAAAATCATCGTAGTGTAAGAGTTCCGCCGTTTAGGATCATTTATAGGCTCGAGAGTGCGAAGATTATTATCAACTGTTTTGATCATCGCGGAGAGGTGTACGATTAGTTAAAATGAAACCAAAAAATTCTTTAGAGAAGTACAGAAAAAAGAACAAGAAAAAGAAAGAAGATAAATGGGAGATCGATCCTGAGTCGGATTACCCTGTCCATGAGAAATATACGAAGGAAGAGCCGGTGAAAGAGTAATTTGAATAATTTTATTTCAATTCCTTAACCTTGCCAAAGAAAAATACTTCTTTCTCTCCCACCACATACACTTCAAACTTACCAATATCTTTCAAGAACGGACTCAGTAATTGTTCTTTCAGTACATCTGTGCCTTCTAACAGCGGATTGAAGCTGGGCACGGCAATTAATTCCTTCTCTGTATTCCTTCTCTTTTTTCCCTTGCTTTCCTTTCCACCTGGTCCTGTTCTCTTTTGCTTCCATGTTCCCTTCAAAAAACATTTGTATTTTTCCCACTTGCTGCCTTCGCGGATGGTGATGGCCGGATGCTCATGTCCGATGACAATTCTGTTTGCATTTGTTTCTACCAGCTCGTCTCCGTGAACAATTAAGGTATCGCCAATCTTGTACTCATCCACAACCACCATTCCTTTTTTGTCTGCAATCGGCTTAATGATGGGGTCATGATTTCCTTTGATGATAATCACTTCAGAAACATTTCGCAGCAAAAGATCCAAAAACTCTAACACTTCTCTCCATTCCTGATGCAAGACTTTGCCGAATTCATGTTTCAAATCCCCATTGATGATAACTTTTGCCGGTTTTGTTTTTTCCAAAATAGCCTTTAGCTTATTCATAATCTGTTCTAATTGGAATCTGGGGACAAGAATACCTTTCCGATGCAGTGCTTCTTCGTAACCGATATGCAGATCGTTGATGATTAGCACTTTTTCTGTTTCAAACCATAACGCCGTGTCCACGATTCTTATTCCTTTTGAGATATTCATTATAGTCTTTTTCATGAAGAAATATTTATAAATCAATTGGCTCACAAATCAGTTTATGCCCCAGTGGCTCAGCGGCTAGAGCGGATGGCTGTTATTCCTAAAGGAAGAGTTACCATCAGATCGTCGGTTCGAATCCGACCTGGGGCGCTTTTTATATTTTCAATCCAGTCTCGTAAATTCTTTCAGCGATCTTTCTCATCAGATCCAGATCCTGGCAGTTCTTAAACAACAATTCCCCGTATCCATGTACAACTACTTCCACCCCATCGACCTTGAGAACTAACAAGATCGGCGTTTCCAAAACCGTTTCAAATTTCTGTTTGATCTTCTGTAGATCAAAGTGCTGTTGTTTTTTAAGTTTAGCCGAATACGCTGCTTTGGTCTTGCATTTCTCTAAGGTGAAGTCGATCATGTATACTAAATTTGTTGTTTTTATATAAAATTAATCTGTTTGATAATGATTTTTAGAATTTAGTATTAAGATAACAACAAATGACGCTCGGCGAAGCGGGGGTAGCCCCATCCGGGGTGCTGAGCAGGACAGGGCGAACGAAGTGAGAACTGGCCGTCGAGCCGTCATCATTGTTGTTATCAAAAAATAAAAAATTTAAGAATAATATTTAGTGACCGAATGATTTATATACATAAATGTATTTTCAAGTAGTAATCATTACAGTCATTATTAGAGGTGAATAGCAGAATGGTTCAAAAAAAAGGAGGAGCTAGCTTCGCCAGCCAAGGCGGAGTCGAATTGCACCGGTTAGCTCATTATGCATTCTTTGTGGGTATTGCGTTAGCATTAGTTGTCGGTATTTTTCATAGAGTTTTCGATTCGCTATTAGGCACAGAAGCATCCCGTGTTTATGTTACAACTTTCGTGCTTTTAGGAACATTGGTGGGATTGTTTAATCTAACTGTCAAAGAAACTACGCCTTTCCTGACTGCGGCAGTAGCATTGATGTTAGCAGGGATCGTCAACCTTAATCTCGTTTACGGCGTGGGTGACATCTTACGGCCAAGCTTAAGCAACATTGTAGTCTTTGTTGTTCCTGGCGCAATAATCGTGGGGATGAAAGCGATCTGGCGCTTAGCTTCAGATTAAATTCTTTACATTTTCTTTCCTTCTTTTTCTGGTTAGCAGTTATTCACTTTTATCAATAAAAATATCCAAAAATAATAAAGAGAACTTTGCATAATTGATCTTTTCTTGGCAAAGTTCTCTAAGAGACTTTGAAATGGGCGTAATTTTCGCACTGAACATGACTTACTATGCGAAAATTCCTTTTTTTCAAAGTTCTCTAAAGAGAATAATTCATAAAAGAATTTTTAAGAAAAACCAAATCTAAACTGTCTTTAAGTCAGCTTGGATAGCTCTCACTTTCTCAATCTTCTGATCTATGTCTACTATTTTATCCTTGGCTAAAGATTTCTTCTTGGTAAGGTTAGCTTCTTTTTTCATAAGCTCGGAAATCTGCGTTCGTAAGGATATCTCTTTGGTTTGAGTAGAACCTAAATTATTAGAAAGCTCAGCCATCTTCGCTTCCAATTTTCTTCGAGAACTTCGTAAGCCCGACAACTCCCGATTTAAATCGCGTAACGCAGCATCCAGAAGCGCACGTTCTTTATGCATCCACTTATGGGTGCTTCCTTCTCCTATTTTAGGAGATGGAACAGAAGGTTTGGCTCTTTTTTTATGCTTCTTCGCCTTCGGATGTTTTTTCATGACTCTCCTCTTTTTTGCTCTGCTCTTCCTTCGTATGGTCTTAAGAGCTTTTCCTTGACTCAATACTTGCATGAAAGAAGTGCTTGGCCGCGAGGGGGTAATGCTTACTTCTATATGTTGTTCCGGCAGAGGTTTGGAACCAACATCCTGCTCTTCATGGATAAGGACTGCTTTATTTCGCTTAAACCTATCCAAAAATCCCATCTTGCCTTCACTTCTTTTCTGAAGAGATTAAACAGTAAGTCTTTATAAATTTTTTGTGGTCGCTATTTTCGAAAAAGAGCTTAACTTCCCTTACGGATAATCTCTTCCAGCCTTCCTTTTAGTTTTCTATACGTATCTTCTTTGATGTATCCTCTGTTGTAGCCTTCTCGCAAGGTTGCCAGCTTGCGCCTATAGTCTGACATATCTCGTTTGATGATAGTCTTTGGTTTTACGATAGTTCTTTGGACGGTCTTCTGCTTGATGATGGTTCTTTGTTTGATAATGGTCGGTGTTTTGAGCGTTTTAACTTTCTTGATCTTACGCTGGGTGAAGAACAAAGCCACTACAATTCCTACAATGAGTACAAACATGATCGGCATAGCCCAAATCAAGGTCCGTCCGCCTGCCAATGCCGCCAATCCTGCTAAGGCAGCTCCTTTAGGCTCTTCTTCGATGGTAAAGAGTTCTGTTGCCGTGGCGAAAGAATCTGCATAAATCATCTTCAGGGAAAGCACATACTGTCCTGCTGGAAGATCTTTGGGAACAGGAATTGTTTTGGTGAAGGAAGCTTGTTTTTCAATGCTGATAGATTCTTCTTGACTATACTTAACTGTATTTGCTTGGTCAAATATTTCGTAAAGCAGCTTGACATCCTGAACAGGAACATCCAGCAAATTAAACACTGATACTGCAACTCGTAAATCTTCTCCTGCTTGTACCACTTTATCCCGAAGATCAAGGCTTCCGTCAAGCAATACAGAATCCGATTCTACTTCGAGTACCACGATTACAACTTTACTAAATTCTTCTTTTCCTGAGGAATCTGCTGCATGCACCGTTACCGTTCCGGTGTGAGTCCCCAACGCAGCATCCCGCTGCGGATTAAAGGCCAGCAAAACTGGTTGTTTGCTTTTTACCAGCAGTGAAAAAAGAGCAGGATCTATGGTGATTAGATCTCCTAGGGAAGTGCTTACATCCACTTCCAGGTTTTCCATCCAGTCCTGGACAATTGTTATCTTCCGCTCCCACAACTGCGACTGCCTGATGCTGGATTTGAGGACATCATCGCTTAATAGTATCCCTTCCCTGATGATTCTTATTTTTAATTTTGCAACATGGTTTTCAATTGATAATAAGGTAATTGATATATCTTTTAATTTATCATCATCGAGGTCGATATCTTCGCTCTCGCCGAGATCTAAATTGATAAATAAGGGATTTGATTTTACCAGCAAGGTGGCTGTATTTCCTTCTATTTTTGAAAGGCTGACAGTATGTGTTGTGCTTGCCCAGGCAAAAGCGAGATCGAAAGATTGTTCAAGTTCGAATTCCTGAAATTCGGTAGAGAGTTCTACCTCCTTCTTTGGCTTTGGTAGTCCTCCTCCACCCCCTCCTTCTCCTCCTCCTCCTCCACCGCCTGCTCCGCCTTCGCCAGCCCCGGCTGTAGAGACAGTGAGGTTAAATTGGGCTTCGCTGCTTGCATTTACGTTACAGTTAGAGGCGTCGGCTACGGTAATGAGTATGGAATGGGCACCGACATTAGCTCCTATGGGGGTGAAGCTGATATACCCGCTTTGATTGATGGCAAATAAAGAGGTGTTATCTGCATAACTGAGGCTGGTATTTGCACCGTAGAACGTTGCGCTTACTTGTAATGTAAATGCCGTACTTACGGTAGCAGTTTGGTCAGCGATGGCGGTGATCGTCGGCGTTCTTGCGATACAAATTGAAGCGCTTCCAGTAGCAGTCGTCGAAGCGGCGGTGGTCGGTGCCGCCAATTTACCAGTATTGACAAAGACCACAAAAAAACTAGCCAGGTTGAGTACTAAAAGAAGTATAGCTAATAATAACATCGTCCTCTTTTTTAGTACCATTTATGCAGCTCATAGAAGCAATAACCTATAAATACTTATCTTTTTTAAGAAAATAAAATAAGAGATTAATCAATGCATCCGTTCATCAATCTCTTTTGCTACTTCTTTAAGCTCAGTAAATACTGATTCGGTGTCTCTTTTCAGATCGTCTATCAAGCGGAGAAGGCTCTGTTCCCGCAAAAGGTATCCTTCCTTCTCCCGCACCACTATGCCAGAATCCATCAATCTGGTTAAATGATGCACTACTGTGCCTCGGCTTAAATGCAGCCGCTCTGCTATTTTGTCAGAAGAAAGCGGCGCATCTGATTTCTTGACTAAGGCGATGAAGATTCTAAAGCAGCTGCTATCTTTATCCCGCAAACCAAATAGTCCTAAAGAATTACCCAGCCATTGAAGATCGGCGTTGATGTTGCTCTCGGGCGTTCTGCGGATTTTGATGACCGTGACTCTTCGTATCATGATCTCTAGTTATTTTTACGGAATTTTTAAACTTTGCCCGAAAGATTTATATATAATTTTGATTTTAGCCCAACTAAGTTGACTTAAAGTCAACAACGGGAGTGCAAATTACCATGATGGAAACAAAATCAAACCAAGGGATTGAACCAGAAAATAAATCTGCTCCTGAAGCAGAACAGAAAAAAGAGCTAAGCGTAGAAGAACTAACAGATCTTCTTCAGAGAACACAAGCTAATTTTGAAAATTACCGCAAGCAGACCCAAACCTATATCGAAGAAATCAAAAAAATGGCAGCACGTGATATAGTACTGCAAGTGTTACCAGTGCTTGACAATTTTGAATTAGCATTAAAAGCTGTTCCTCAAGACCAAGAAAATACCGATTTTGTTCAGGGTATCAAACTGATCAATTCTCAATTGTTACGGGTACTGCAGCATAATAACATACTTCCTATCGAGACTCTGAATAAAAATTTTGATCCTTTTTATCATGAAGCGCTGATGAAAGTGCCATCGGAGGCGCCAGCAAATAGAATTATCGAAGAGTTCCAGCGAGGGTACATAATGCACGGCAGAGTATTGCGGCATGCCAAAGTGAAGATAAGCGCTGGAAAAAAAAGAGAAGAGGAAAATAAAATGGAAGAAAAAAATAAGTTTTATAGTGCCTTAGAAATTAAGGAAAAATTTTTTGCAGGACAAAAACAACGACCAGATACTTTTGAAGCTGGTGGATTTCCCGGCATTGAGACAGGTCATCAAGAAGAGAAAGTTCACGAAAATAAAGGAGCAGGTGCACAACCACGAAAAATATAAAGATGAAAATTATCAATTTTATTTTTGGTCTAGGGATTACAATTTCGGTGATAGGATGTTTAATTTATTTAGTTAATCAAACAGGAGGAAAATAAAAATGACAAACGCAAAAAATACAAAAGTATCAGGTCCAACCATTGGAATCGATCTAGGTACAACTTTCTCTGCGGTCGCAGTATTGGAAGGTGGAAAGCCGACTATTATTGCAAACGCAGAGGGAACCAGAACCACGCCCAGCGTAGTGCATGTAAAGGATGATGAAATTATCGTCGGGCAAGTGGCCAGAAACCAGGCTATTATTGATCCTTCGCACACTATCAGATCCATCAAACGAAAGATGGGCACTGACGAGAAAGTAGAAATAGATGGAAAGGATTATACTCCAGAACAAATTTCTGCCATGATTTTACAAAAGCTGAAGCGTGATGCAGAAGCATACTTAGGGCAGACCGTACATAATGCAGTCATTACTGTTCCTGCCTATTTTAATGATGCGCAGAGGCAGGCGACTAAAAACGCCGGGGAGATCGCCGGACTGAATGTTCTTCGTATCATCAACGAGCCTACCGCCGCAGCTTTAGCGTACGGATTAGATAAACAGGGAAAAGATCATACTATCCTAGTATTCGATTTTGGAGGAGGAACATTTGATGTCTCTATCCTAGAATTAGGAGATGGCATCTTTGAAGTAAAATCTACTTCTGGAGACAATTTCTTGGGAGGAGATGATGTAGATCAGCTTATCATTGATCATCTGGCTAAAACTTTCAAAAGTTCAACCGGTATAGACTTGCGCAACGATGCGACCGCGATGCAGAGATTGAAAGAAGCGGCAGAGAAAGCAAAAATAGAGTTGTCTTCCAAGACCAAAGTGGAGATCAGCATTCCTTTTATCACTGCGGATCAGCACGGGCCAAAGCATATCAAAGAAGAATTAACTAGAGCTAAATTTGAAGAATTGATTTTCGAGATTCTGAAAAAATTAGAAGGGCCGGTAAAGAGCGCCTTACGCGATGCCGAACTTACTCCGGTAAAAATAGATAAAGTTATTTTTGTAGGCGGATCAACCAGAATCCCAGCAGTTCAAGAATTAGTAAAGAAACTCACCGGGAAAGAAGGAGATAAATCAGTTAATCCTGATGAGGCAGTAGCAGTAGGAGCAGCGATCCAAGCAGGAGTTCTGGCCGGAGATATCAAAGACGTCTTGCTTTTAGACGTCACTCCTTTATCATTGGGGATAGAAACATTAGGCGGAGTATTTACTCAGCTTATCGAGAGAAATACGACCATCCCTACCAAAAAATCGCAAATATTCTCCACCGCAGCTGATAACCAGACTGCAGTAACCATTCGAGTTGCACAAGGAGAAAGACCGATGTTTTCAGATAACAAGGTTTTGGGACAATTTGATTTAGTAGGAATACCTCCCGCGCCTCGAGGAGTTCCTCAGGTAGAAGTAACTTTTGACATTGATGCCAACGGAATACTTCATGTCAGCGCCCAGGATAAAGGGACCGGAAAAGAACACAAAATTAAAATTACCGGCACGGGAAACCTGAGCAAAGATGAAGTGGAAAAGATGAAAGAAGAAGCGAAGAAAAACGAAGCGGAAGATGCCAAGAGAAAGGCGAAAATCGAAGCTGATAACAATGCCGAAGCAGTGATCTTCCAAACTAAAAAAGTTCTGGAAGATTTCAAAGACAAAGTCGATGCAGAGACCAAAAAGAAGATCGAGGCTAAAATTTCCGAACTGGAAACTGCTAAGAAAGAAGGAGACGTCTCAGCCATCAACGCCAAGATCGAAGAGCTGAACAAAACGGTGCAGGAAATTGGCTCCAAGATTTACCAAGAGATGGCTGCTAAACAACAGCAGCGGTCTCCGCCGAATTCAGAAGAAGCATCCAACGACACCACCGGCGACAGTGAGAAAGTAGTGGATGCTGAGTTCACTGAGAAAGGTAAGGAGAAGAAAAAGGGAAAAGCATAAGCTTTTTAATTATTCTTTTTTTTATTTTGAAAAATGGCAATAAGAGAATTTAGGCTGGAAGATGCAGAAGAGGTTTTTGTACTTTGGAAGAAAGCAGGAATATTCTATGACCCCTGGGATAAAAAGGAAAATCTGGCCGAGAAGCAAAAAAAAGAATCGGATCTCTTTTTAGTTTACGAAGAAAATAAGAAAGTTGTCGGTGTCGCCCTTAGCCAATATGATGGCTGGGGATCATATATACACCATTTGGCTAGCGCTGATAGTTATGGTAAAATTGGAAGCGCATTAATCAAAGAAATGGAAAGAAGATTAAAGTCGAAAGGAGCTAAAACTGTTTTTTTATTTACAAACCCAAAATCAAAAGAATCAGCATTTGTTCAAAACGAGGGATATAAAAGCTGGGGGATAAGCGAAGGCTGGGAGAAGAAACTATGAAACTTCCAACCGAACAGCAGTGCCTGAACTATTTTGCGGAGTATAAAGTACCGGACAATATCTTTCGACATTGCTGCAAAGTTCGGGAAGTGGCCGTATTTTTAGCTAAGCGATTGGAAGGAAAGAAAATTCCTATCAATGTTGAATTTGTCAGCTGCCTAGCCTATTTTCACGATCTTTGTAAGATGATTGTTATTAAGGATTTTGGCGCAAATGAATTCCATAAAGATGCAACTGTAACCAAAGAACAGGCAAAATTCTGGGAAGAAATGCAACAAAAATATCAGAATCATTACGAAGGAGAGATGGCCCATAAAATATTCAAAGATAAGTACCCTGAATTAGCTCTGGCTTTGCGTGATGTAAGCAGTCCGCGCAATCAGAATCCAACTTGGGAAGAATTAGTGGTCCATTACGCGGATTGGCGGGTTTTAAGAGAAAAAATAGTTCTTTTAGGAGAGCGCCTGGCTTACTTGAAAAAAAGATATCCGCGCACTGCTGAAGCCTGGGATAAATACGAACGGTTAATTAAATCACAAGAACAAAAAATATTTTCAGAACTTTCATTTGATCCGGGCGAATTAGCGGAAGAAATGGGAAGAGAAATTGAACAGAAATCTCCGATGGTGCAGCATGGCTGATAAAGATTATTATCAAATCCTTGGGGTGCAGAAAAATGCTACTAAGGAAGAAATTAAAAAAGCATTCAAGAAATTAGCGATGCAGTATCATCCTGATCGCGCTCCAGAAGACAAAAAGAAAGAACACGAAGAAAAATTCAAAGAGATCAATGAAGCAGTCTCTGTTTTAGGCGACGATAAAAAAAGGCAGCAATATGACCAATTTGGCAGCGCGGCATTTTCCGGAGGCGCTGGAGCTGGGGGATCGGGATTCCAGCAAGGTTTTGATTATTCCGACATCATGTCCCAGTTTAGATCTGGCATGTTTGGTGACTTTGATGATATTTTTGATCACCTTTTCGGCGGCAGCAGAGGCGGAAGACAAAGAGCGCGGCGAGGAGCAGACTTATTGTATGAAACAGAGATAACCTTGGAAGAGGCATATTCCGGAGCTTCTAAGACTATTTCTTTAAACAAACTGGAACAATGTCCTGAATGCGAAGGGAAAGGAGCGCACCAATTTGAATCCTGTCGTCATTGCCACGGTTCAGGTTATATGAAAAGGACACAGCGCACCCCATTTGGTTTATTCCAACAGACCGGCCCATGTCCTTACTGCCATGGGAAAGGAGAACTCCCTCAGGATTCTTGCAAGGAATGTGGTGGGGAAGGAGTGATAAGAAGGAAAAAAGAACTGGAAGTTTCTATCCCTGCAGGAATTGAAGATGGTATGCGGCTGCGTATTTCCGGGGAGGGGGAAATAGGAGAACAAAAAGGTCCAGCCGGGGATCTTTATCTGCAGGTTAAGATTAAAGCGCATAAGCTCTTTCAAAGGAAAGGGAATGATCTGCATTTGACCGTCCCGGTTTCATTTTCGCAAGCAGTCTTGGGCGATGAAATTGAAGTGCCGACTGTCGACGGAAAAGCAAAATTGACTATTCCTGCTGGAACGCAGACAGAAACTATCCTGCGTATGCGCGGAAAAGGAATGCCTTCTTTGCACGATTCTGGAAAAGGCGACCAAATGGCTACAATGCATGTCGCAGTTCCGACTAAACTCAACAAGAGACAAAAAGAGTTGATCAAAGAACTTCACGAAGAAAAGCCGCAGACAGGTTTTTTTAAGAAGATTTTTACCAGTACTTTTTTGTAAAAAGCGCTGTCATGGCCAAGAAAGAAAATTTTATCATAAGATTATTTTTGCGCAAGAAAAGCGAAAAATGAAAACTGATCTTTTCCAAATATTCTTTACTCATACTTCTCTCTATTCATGTATCTCCAAGCAACATAGAATCCAATCATTCCCAGCAATATTCCTACCAGCAGCCAGGGAGCGGCACCAGAGAAACCTCCAAATCCCACTGCTGCTCCAGTCAATGCCGGCGGAACGAGGTTTAGTTTTGCAGCATCTTCTTCCGTCACCAAGTTGGTCTCAAAGATAAATTTCTTTTCATCCATCCTGACCAAAGCCCAGAAATGTGCTGTCATCTCAAAAGTATACTTCCCAGGGCCTTTATCTTTGGCATCAAGGTAATCTGAAATTCGCTGCATCATCTCTGCTTCGATGTCCACCGAACGGGTCCTAAATTCATCGATCTTCTGGCCTTCCCGCAGCACTTCTACATCGACATAGACATTGCGTATCTGCTGGTTCCATTTGTTAAGCAGATCCAAAGTATATTGATTGACTTTGTGAGCAATGAGGTATCGGTCGAAGTAAGTGATCTCTATCTCTGGCTTTCCGATAAGGAGAGTCTTGTACAATTCCAAGGTTTGGTCGTCATATTTAGTTATCGCAGAAACTTCGTACTGTCCTGCCTCATTGAAATTATCTTTTTCAATAGTTGTGGTGAGCAGTTTTGTTTCCTTGGTTTTAAGGCTCTCAGTCTGAGTTTCCAACTCATGTTCTTTCTGTTCTCTGTCATTGACATAAAACTTGGTCTGCACTTTCTGGATATCTTTTTTTCCTAAATTCTTCACTTCTGCCACCAGTTCAACTTCGTCTCCCTTCTCATGGAAGTTCAATGATCCTTCGACGTACAGATCAGGATAAGGTCCGATAAATGTTATTTTATGTTTTAACAGCAATTTAGACGAGACAGCGTTATCCAAGCCATCTTCGAATCGCTCTTCGATCACGATATTAGCGATGGAGCCTCCAGGAGGAATATCTTCTTTTTTGAATTCGATCTCAAATTCTACTTCCTTGGCTTCATCTTCCGGGCGGAAGGTTAATTTTTTTGGATAGGTCTTTATCCTGACAAATTCGGCCATCTCCCCCTCTTCATAAACATCGACCGTAAATTCTCTCCCTTCGTTATTGACTACCCACAGTTTTCCATCAATTTTGATATTGTTCTCCTCATACTCATCGACGGCAATATTTGTTTTCGCTGGCCTGATTCCAATAGCTGTAACTAACTGGATGCTCATCAAGAACATTAACAGGGCCGCTATCCATACTATCTTTTTCTGTTTCATCTTGTCTCTTAGCCAGTTATGGTAAAGGTCATGGTCGAAGTTTTGCTTCCTGGCGTTTCATTTCCAGGCACAGAAATGTTTAAATCAGTTAAAAAGTCATTGCTGATGCTGTGCCAATCTAAATTGATGACATGGAAGATGTTAGCGCCAAGGGTGCTGTTAGTTTGATTCCACTCCGTCGCCGAGGCAGTAGTATTAAATGCCCCGCTTTCGTTTGCTCTTATCTTGAATCGGTAAAAGCTTGAGGGCATCGACACCGCGGTGAAGAACGCGGTTCCAGTAACAGTTATGTTAGCGATGATATTTCCCACATTTTCCACCCGGAAGGGAGAGGCATTATTTGGGGTGCTGACATTTGCTCCCACTGGCAATGTTCCAAATGCTACCGTTTCTTCTGTAACATTGATCGCTAGGTACGATTGCACGGTGAAATTGCGAGTTTCCGAGATACTGCCAGCATTGAGGCTATCGTTGGCAAGAACTCTCCAGAAATAGGATGTATCTACGCCCAATTCTGTGCTCAGAGTATAAGTAACGTTGTTAATAGTAGTATTGGTAATACCGCCAACATTTACTTCCAGATTGTTGAAGAGAATATTATCATCAACCTGTATTCTATAAGTAACCGCCTCTCCATCAGCATCGTTGGAAACGTTCCAAACAAAGGTAGGCGTTCTGGTAGTGACAGTACTTCGGTTGGTAAGATTCCAAAGCACTGGAATAGTGGGAGCGGTATTAACAATGGTAAGATTGTTTGAAATCACCAGCGGCCCATCTTCTGTTCCATCATTTGGCGTAGCCTGCACGGTCCAGTTTTCTCCGCGGACAGTTTCATTTGTAGTTATGACATTGGATTGGTTTCTCCAGATGGCATAGATCTGTGCTGCGGAGAGTGATCGGTTGAAAATAATGACTTCATCGATGGTTCCGTTGAATCCGTTGACACCAGCAAATGCTTCCGGACTATCAATTCCAATGGCCAGATGCACAGTATTGGCGACAGATTTACCGCTCAGCGCGGAAATGCTTCTGGTAGGCGGACTTCCGTCTGGAACGCCGTCAACATAGTAGGTTGCTGAAGCACCCCGGTCAAAGGTTACCGCAACATGATGCCACTTATTATCAACAAGATCGGTTGCTGAATCTGCACTGCCAGATGCAAGACTAATACCATCACCTAGCAAGAAAGAGAGCCGTCGACGAGCTGGGGTAGTCTGAATAGCAAGCCGATATCCCTTATTGTTTGAATCTCTCTTACCAATAATCACCATCGAAGTAATGTCATTAAGGTCCATGGAAACATTTGATTTAATCCAGGCCATAAGGGTAAAATCATTGGTTCCGATATCTAAATTACCATTGTCGGTAATGTTGATAAATTGCCGTGAATCCGGCGCATTCACAAACTCAAATGCTCCCCTGTTATCGTAACCGCCGGTGGAGTTCCAGAATGCATTAAACACTGTTCCATTATAGCTGAAAGGGGTGTAATCCTTTGCTCCATTGGTTGTTCCGGTGGAATTTCCGCTCAGCGATCCTCCTTCAAAGGGCAAGTTGAGGAGAGCGATAGATGTTTCATTCCTGAGCCAGTTGTAAATTACTCTCACAGAATCACCATCAGGCTCCACTACGGTTGCATAGGCAGTTAAGTTTACTTCTGTTTTATTTGAAGAAAGATTGGTTGTATTTAACACCAAAGTAGTAATGTTGGGTGTGGTCCTAATGGTGATATTACTTGACATCACCAATTGTCCATCTTCATATCCATCATTCGGCGTAGCCTGTACGCTCCATTTTTCTCCTCCAACAGTTTCATTTGCCACAATGGTGTTTGTTTGGTTTCTCCAGATGGCATAGATTTGTCCTGCGGAGAGTGATCGGTTGAAAATCATCAATTCGTCGATGGTTCCATTGAAATCGTTGGCGCCTGCCGCCGCTCCAACTTCAGGATTAATCATTCCAATGGTCAGATGCGCTGTATTGGCGAGAGACCCCTGCCGCGCAGAAATGGCCCTGTTAGGCGGACTTCCGTCTGGAACGCCGTCAACATAGTAGGTTGCTGAAGCATCCCGGTCAAAAGTTACAGCAACATGATGCCACTTATCATCATCAAGATCAGTTGCTGACGCTGCCCCGCCAAACACCGTTCCCGTGCCATCATTTAGGGAAAAGGCTAGCCGTTGAAGCCCCGCAGAAGTGGCAGCTTCTATAAATAATTCATATCCCGTGTTTGATGAATTCCTTTTGCTGAGAATTCTATATCCGCTCCCCGTAGAATCCCCAGACTCATTGTATTTAATCCAGGCCGTAACCGTAAAATCATTGGTTCCGATGTCTAAAGTATCATCATCTGTTATATTGATAAATTGTCGTGTACCAGTTGGATTATTCACGAATTTATATGCTCCATTGTTATCGTAACCGCCGGTGGAGTTCCAGGATGCCCTATGTACTGATCCATTGTTGCTGTAAGGGGTATAATCTTTTGCCCCATTGGTTGTTCCACTGGAATTTCCGTTCAGTGATCCTCCTTCAAAGGGCATGTTGAGGACAGTAAAGGAGCTGCCATTCCTCAGCCAATTATAGATTACCTTGACGGTATCATCAGGATCAGCATCCGAGGTAGTTGCGTAGGCAGTCAAGTTGACATTGGTATTATTGGAAGTGACATTGGTGCTGTTTAATACCAGGGCAGTTATAACTGGTTTACCATTGAGGATAGTCTCATTCTTTGCTTTTATCGCTATCGTACCATCCGCAAATGTTCCATCGCTAAATCCGTCGTTTGGTGTAGCCTGCACGGTCCAGTTTTCTCCACGGACAGTTTCCTGCGCCACGATGACATCAGTTTGATTTCTCCATAACGCGTAGATCTGTTCTGCAGGCAGGCTTCTATTCCAGACCATCACTTCGTCGATGGTTCCGTTGAAGAAATTACCGGGGGAAGTTTCATCAATGATCCCTATAAAAACTTTTTCTGAATCTGCCCAAGCAGTAGAGTTTACGCTACTAAAAGCACAAGCAGTTGCTGCAACTTCTGATCCGTTAAGAAATACCGCCGAATGTGTTCCATTATACCTTCCAGTTATATGATTCCATGACCGCTCTGCTATCCCCCCTCCCGTGGCGGTGCATAATCCGGTACCATTAGCAGTAATATAAAATCTTGATTCGTTAGTATTTGGGAGCTGAAGTTGGAAAAAGGCATCGCTGTTGGTAGTATCAGACCTCGCTATAACTGCTTGATGATTATTTTGTACACGGTATGTCCAAACCCAGGCGCTAAAAGTACATCCATTATTACACATTGTTTTAAAATAATCTTTATCTCCTAAATCTATATAATCATTAACACCGTCAAATTGATACGCTCCTTTCCCATCATAGCCTGCTGTTGCATTCCATAAAACTCCATTAGTCTCATTTCCATGATTTTGTAACCCAGAATAATCCCGACTATTGTTGTAATTCGTTCCATTCACCTCTTCAAAGGGCATGTTCAATACCGCGATCGGCGTATCGTTCACCAGCCAGTTATAGATCACTTTCACACTATCACCATTAGGGTCAGCTGTTGAGGTATACGCGGTAAGATTTACACTAGTATCATTGCTGGTAAGATTAGTGCTGTTTAAGGTGAAAGATTGGATCACTGCCGGATAAATAATCATCGATTGCTCCATCATCGCCCCATCATCAGTTCCGTTATTTGGCGTTACTTGCACCGTCCATTTGTCTCCTTTATTTACTTCCTGGTTTACCAGGACATTGGATTGGTTTCTCCAGATGGCATAGATTTGTTCTGCGGAGATTAATCGGTTGAAAATCATCAATTCGTCGATGGTTCCGTTCCAAAGGCCTCCTAGTTCCGGCCAGTTTCCAACATGAAGGTTGTTGGTATTGTTTATGCTGCCGCTTCGTGTGCCAATGGAAACATTGCTTCCATTGGGCTGTCCATTGATATATAACGTTGCCGATGCATCCCGGTCAAAGGTTATTGCGAAATGGTACCAGTTCCCGTCGGTAACTTGCGCTGAACTCGGGAATCCGCTAGTCGTAGCGCCGGAGGCATCCCTTATGTAAATAGAGAGTCTTCCCAGCGCAGTAGCTACCCTGACTGCATATCCCTCAAATGTTCCAGCATTATTTTTGCTGATGACAGTCATGGTAGGATCTGTAGAAGGGGTGTACGCCCGGTCTGTTCTAATCCAGGCCATAACCGTAAAATCATTTGTCCCCATATCGAGGCTATCATCATCTGTTATATTGATAAATTGTTGAGAACCGGGAGTATTAACTAACTCGAATGATCCATTGTGATCGTAACCGCCGGTGGAGTTCCAGACTGCCCTATGTACTGATCCATTGTTGCTGTAAGGTGTATAATCTTTTGCCCCATTGGTTGTTCCGCTGGAATTTCCGCTCAGCGATCCTCCCTCAAAGGGCATGTTCAGTACGGCGATCGATGAATCATTTCTCAGCCAATTATAGATGGCTTTTTGCGAGGCATCGGTAAGCGTAGCGTACGCAGTAAGGTTGACTGCATTATTTCCCTGGGTGACATAAGTGGTGTTTAACAACAGCCGGGTGACTTGCGCATTGGCTAAGAGGGTAAGATCTTCTGGAAAAATATTTTCAATTATTGAATCAATGATCGAACGGAATATTGATTTCTCTTCTACTACTGGCGCAACTTCCAGTCCCTCTTCTACAACTTCTTCAGTTTCCGTCCAATTGTCAGCAATAGGTCCCCTTACTTCAGGAATGTCTTCCTCAACTTGCTCCTCTTCTTCAACAGGAATTTCAACTTCTTCTGCTGGAGGATTTTCAACTATCGGTTCTTCTTCTGGAATTTCTGTACTTGGCTCTTCCACTACCGGCTCTTCGATGATCGGCTGTATTCCAACCACTGCGCCAGTTAGTGCATTGTTTCCAGAGCTATATTTTTTCAGCAACGCAACTATTTTATCACTCCAAGAGCTGGTCCAAGAAATTGAACTTTCTTCTAAAGGCATTTCTTGATTTTCCCCATAATTATGATGTATTATCAATCCAGCAAAGGCAAAAACGACGATAAAGAGCGATAACCATCCGAATAATTTCACATTATTATGCTTTTTCTGTTCACTTTCCAATGCCGTAATCTTAGCATTAATACTCTGCAGCCCGGCCAGATTCTGATGCAATTCTTTGGTTTCATATTCCAATAATGTTCTCAGCTGCAGCTCCCGAGTTTTCCGCCTTGACTCTTTTTCTATCTGATACAGATACAAAGTCTTCTCTCGTTTCTGGGTCAAGACTTTCACTGCCCGCTCTACCTCGGTCTTCCTCTTTTTCCAGTACGCTGCCTCCTTATGCTGGTTCATGTTTATCTCGAGCTCGTTTCATGAGCACCGCAACTGTGTTGGGCGTTCTATGCAGCAATCTTGCGATCTGCTTGTTGGAAAGATGATGGACAGAATTCAGGTAGAAGACGATGCTTTCCAGGAAACTATATCTACGTTTTTTGAAAATTGAAAAGGGAAGAAAATATCGCTCATCTTCGATCAAGAAAATCTGTTTTTTCTTTTTCCGCGATCTCTGATAGGTCGCCCAAATACTTTTTTGATCCCGATGCAACTCTGAAGCAATCTCTTGAAAAGAAAGAGCTTCATTCTCTTTCAGAAATTTATAGAGCGATTCCGCCGGATCAAGCGAAGAAGAAAAAACCGACAAAGGGATGGACGCTTCCTCTTTCGCGGCCTGGAAAGTCTCAATCAACTCCGGCAATTGCAATCCCTGCTCTTTATGCAGCCGCTGCAGAATAATTTTCAATAACTGTTGAGAGCTGATGGTAGATAAAAGCGAATCTAGCAGTACATCTCCCTCTTTTTTGCTTTTTGCTTCCACTAAACTCTAGGCAGGAGATTTTTTCTTTTTATAAATCTTTTTATTTATTTTTCTTAACAAATAAAGAATAATACTCTCTTTTTATTAATAAATATCTATTTATATCTTAAAAAAATCTCTATATATTAATTAAACGGTCTTTGTTTTAAGTGGATCTTGCTAAAAAGAAAAGTATATAAATGGCTTTTACCTCCTAAACGGAGAAAAGTGATGTAAAAGATGGCAAAAAGAGAGGCTGGTCGAAATAGGCGAAGTTCTCACAGAGCACATAAATCTAAACCGGACGATATTTCTGCCCAGACTCTTATGGCTATGGTCATTTTAGTATTAGTGGTAAGCGTTCTCAGTGCAACAATGTACGTGTATACTTTTTATGGGAATGGCTATTACACCAAAGTTCAAAAATCCTTATCCCCCCCTCAAGTTATGGAAGAAAAACCGGCAGCCTCGGGCACGGCCAGTATAGAGATAATCAAGCCGCCTGGCGACTCAGGAAAATAAAAAGGTGTTAATAAAAAGGTGTTATGATGGAGTTATCCAATAAAACTATTTTTACAATTTTAGCGGTCACTTTAGTGATAACCATCACCGGAACATTTGTTAATTTGAGTAAGTTTTATGATTTTGGCTACCTGGGCCTGACCGGAGCAGCAGTATCGACTGATCAAGGCAACGCTACCATAACCATAACTCAACAAACCTCGATCACCAACAATTTTAATGATATCCAGTTTGGTTCTGGGTATGTAAATTCAAGCTGCACCGTCTGCAACATGGACAGCAATGGCAGTGGAAACTTTGGATGCTGCGGCACTTTTAATTGGACCAGAGGAAGCAGTACTGGTAATTTTTCTGGTTTTTTATTGGAGAATACCGGGAATATCAACCTTTCCTTAAACTATACCTGCGCCGGGAACTGTACCGCTGCTCAGTTCATCGGCGGAACCAGTCCGGCATTCCAGATAAGAGCTACCACCAATTTCAACTCCCAGCAAAGTGGAGAAGTTAGCGCTATCGATAGCAGCGCTTCCTGCGGCGGCGGCATTACCAATGGTTTACTCAATCTAAGTACATATACTGGAGTTACAGCTGCCGGCGATTTTATCTGCGGCAATAGTACAACTTATCCATTGAGCTTTGCCAGCGGTCTCGATGCCATCGTGGTTGATTTAAACGTCAGTATTTCCGAAGATGCTCCAGTAGGAAGTGGACAAAAGATCACTTACTTTACATTTAATGCTCTGGCAACCGGTTAGGTTTTTATAGTAGTAAAGATACCTTTTGATTAGAAATGATAGATGAGAAGAAAGTAATATTTTTAGTAGTATTCATTTTTGTTTTGGCTGTTCCCTCAGTTTGTGCCCTTAACCTGCAAGGAAATCATTTAAGCCCCATCATTTTTGAACCAGGTAAAAAAATAGTAAATCATTATATCATAAGTGGTACAGATCAAGAAGTTAATGTAAGCCTGGGGGGAGATTTATTAGAATATATCAGGATCACTGAAGTGGTAGATAATCAGTTTGATCTGATCATTGAGGTGTCGGAAATGTTGCCTGAACCAGGCTTATATTCTTTCTCTCTGCATGCCAATGAAGTAGGAAAGCCGGAAGAATCTGGAGTTGGTTCATTTCTTTCTGTAAGCTTGCGTTTTGTAGTCGAAGTTCCTCCGCACGGGAAAGCCATAACCATATCTTTTGATATTCCTGATACTAATGAACATAAGCCGGTCCCGATTTCCATAAGCGTCGAAAGCAAAGGTTTGGAGGATATCTCGATGGTGCGAGGCCAGGTTACCATCTATGATCTGAAAAATAACTCTGTAGCTTCTGTAAACCTGAAAGAGAAGCCCTTGCCGAAGTTAAGTTCAATCTCCCTTTCCAGCAGCTTACCGTCAGACCAGCTCCCTGCTGGAAAGTATTGGGCTGAAGCAGTGGTGAATTATGACGGAGAAGAAAAAATGGCGCAAGATAATTTCAAGATCGGAAATCTTGATCTCCTTCTGATAAACTATTCTTCTCAACTAGAACAAGGATTTGGAGATTTCTGGGCTATTGTAGAAAATAACTGGGGCAATCCTATCAAAACAGTTTATGCGACCGTTTCAATAAATGGCACAGAACTTCTTACTACTCCTACCGTCTACCTCAGCCCATGGCAGCGCGATCAATTGAAAGGAATTTTAAGAACAGATTTTGCGCCTGGAAAGTATAATGGAACCATCCAATTATTCTACGATGATCTATCAAAGACTGAAAATGTTATGTTTACCATATTTGAACCTCTGAAAGAGTCTCAGGACACACCAGCAGCAACCATTGTTGCAGCAGGAATATCTTTGCTGGTCGTTATCATTTTCATAACCGTGTTTTTATGGACACAAAAGCGAAATAAGCAAAATAAGAAATAGCAAAAATAATGGAAGACATAAGTATTGCATAATAATGTTATGTCTTCCAAACTTTAGTTGATGATAATCATCAACTAAAATATACAAAATAAGAAATAAATAATAATCATCTCCAAGAATCAACTTCAAGAAAACCATGGCAAAATTACCCTCGCCTTATTTTATATTGACTATTGCCCTTGCCGCGGTTATTTTAACTATTATTTTTACGGCAAAAACAGAAGAGCGCTGCGATACCGTGAAGATGGTTCTTACTTCAGTACAAGTTAAATCTGAAGGTCGGAATTATATAGGATTTGATCTTAACAAGCAGAACCTGACCTTTGGAACTTTATCGCCGGGAAGTATTAGCAGAAGGGTAGTTACTTCGGAATACAACAAGGATGCGACAACCTACGTCTGGACTGAAGGAAACTTTTCTTCCTGGGTAGCTGTTTCTCCACGAAAGTTTGAAACTTTCCCTAATATTTCACAGGAAGTGGTTTTTACGGTACTAGTTCCCTTGAATGCTAAAGCAGGGGAATACAATGGCAAAGTAGTATTCTGTTATCAAGATAAAGAATGAACTGTTTTGCTAAATTTCCAAAATCACCATAATCTTTATAAATAAGTCTTAATCACAATCATTAAACCAATACACCACTGGCTCAATGCAGAGTACAAAGCATTGAATTCTGCCCAGTGGGAGGTTGTTATGAATAAAGAACAAGTCCAAAAGGCATTACAGGAATTACAGAAGCAGCCGCAGAAGAAGTTTGTGCAATCGTACGATCTAATTATCAATCTCAAAGACTATGATGTAAAAACAGCGCCGCTTGATTTCTTTGCCAACCTGCCGTACTCAAAAGGAAAAAAGATCAAGATCGCCGCATTTGTTGACCAGCAGCTTGCAGACCAAGCGGCTAAATTCTGCGATTTGGTCATACGAGATACTGAATTTGCCAGATACAAGGAAGATAAAAAAGCAGCTAAAAAACTAGCTCAAGATTATGATTATTTTATTGCGCAGGCAACCATCATGCCCAAGATTGCTGCTGTATTCGGTAAAGCGTTGGGAGGGCGAGGAAAGATGCCCAATCCTAAGTTAGGTTGCGTAGTACCGCCTAACGCTAACCTTGAACCATTGGTAAAGAAACTGGCAACCACGGTTCGCTTAAGCGCAAAGAAAGGAACTAATCTTCAATGCATTGTCGGAAAACAAGACCAAGCTGAAGCGCAGATCATTGATAATATTTTAACCGTCTATCAAGCCGCAATTAAACAATTGCCTAACGAAGATCATAACGTAAAAGCAGTATTGTTAAAAACAACTATGGGCAAACCAGTGAAGGTCTAAAATCATGGCTAGCGAGCAGAAAAAGAAACTTGTACAAGAACTGACCAATGACCTAGACCAGTATCCAATAGTAGGTGTGGTCAACCTTCAACATCTTCCTGCCCAGCAATTACAGGTTATGCGTTCCATGCTGAAGGCGAAAGGCGTCAAATTGAGCATGACCAGAAAGAAGCTTTTGTATTTAGCATTATCTCAATCTAAGAAAAAGAATCTGGATCAATTGAGCGCCAAGATAAAAGGGATGCCTGCTCTTTTATTTACCAAAGAAAATCCTTTTGCTCTTAATGCCTTAATTGTAAAGAATAAATCTGAAGCTCCAGCCAAAACGGGCCAAACTGCGCCCAAGGATATCGTCATTAAGGCTGGCCCTACCAGTTTCGCTCCAGGTCCAATCATTTCAGAATTAGCTGCAGTAGGAATCAAGACCAAAGTCAACGCCGGAAAATTAGAAATCATTCAAGATGTTACGGTCGCTAAGGAAGGTGAGGTCATCTCTGCAAAATTGGCAGAGACCTTAAAACGTCTTGATGTTAAGCCCATGGAAGTTGGCCTGAACTTGGTAGCAGTATGGGAAGATGGTTTAGTATTCGATTCCAAACAGCTGCACATCGATGAAAAAGAATATGCTCAAAATATTGCTCAAGCTGCCAGCTGGGCCCTAAACTTAGCGGTGG
>CAYIEF010000004.1:0-55594 GCA_964362365.1 uncultured Methanosarcinales archaeon
GGAAAATTTATAGTGATTACAGGAAAGGAAAGCTTTTGAGCGGGGAATTGAAGCAGATAACTATCGAAAAGATCACTGTTTTTTTGAAAGAGCATCAGCAAAAAAGAAAAGAAGCAGAAAAAGTGGTGCAGAAGTTTATACAAGCGCAGGGCATTTGAGAGGGAATAGTCTTCCCAAAAATTTAAATACCACAAAATATTCTGTCTAAAAAAGAGGTTGAAGAAACATGGCTAAGAAGAAAGTACGCCGTTCTAAGAAAGCTCCGCCAAAATGGCATGCTGTTCCTTTGAAAGGAAGTTTCATGGTTCTATCGATAATTGGTTTTTTGATCACCTGGAAGCTTATCCATGATACAAATTATAGATTCGCCTTCATGCTCGTTTTTATTGCCATGTTTATCGCTTCCCTGATCAGCATGACTAAAGCTCCCACAAGTGAATAAAATGAAAATCCTAAAAATTGATTTGATACGGATTTTCAATTATTCCTCGCTGATTGCTACTAAACAGCGAGGCATCATAACCTCTGGCTCGGAATAAAATGAAGTCAACTACGCTCTCCTGGAAATTTCCTCAGAAAGAATTTTTAGTGATGCGGGTGGAGATAGTATTGATAGCTTTCTTGGCTTTAGTGGTGTATCTATTTGCCTATTTGCAATCGAATGGCTCTTCATGGCTGGGAACCTTATTTGTAGTCTTATTCTTAGCGCTTTACTTTCTTACTTCGTACGGTATCCAGCGCTGGCGGCAAGTAGAAGAGCATTACAAGCTGACCAAGAAACATCTGGAAGTGGTGCGGAAGAAACGGGGGAGCATGAAGAAAGAGAAAGCCCCTTTGAAAGAGGTTGCCCATCATAAGCTGGATAAAACATTCTTAGGCGGATATTTATTGACCAGAAAAGGAAAGAAGCATTTATTGTTCTTTAATTCCAAAGAAGAAGTAGAGAAGTTCGAAAGTTTCTTGAAGAAGCATTTGAAGAAGAAATGATTGAGTTTGATCATTTATTCTACATAGGAAGAGCTTTCTCAAGATGTTTCATATTCTGTCAATGATAAAATTCACCCTTTCAGTAATTGGCATTAAAGGAACAACAATTACATCATAATCAAGATCCCGATACGCTTCTTCATGCAAAACTCGTAATCGTTGCACCATTTCTAATGGTTCTCTGCGAATTTTATCTTGTTTATAGCCGGGGATGGGATCAAACACAAATACTTTATCATACCTGTGCTCTTGGAAAGCCCTTTCATACATCGGCGTAGGTTTTATTTCCATATACCTAAAATAAGCCAACTCATCCGGTATTCCCCGATCAATAAAAGCAATTTCGCTATCAAGATGGACTTTAGATTCTAATTCCAATTGCTTTTCAATAAGAACTTCTAAAAAATCATCTAATCTAGTCCAAGGGAACAAATCTCCTCCAGAATTCAGCTGTTCTGAAATAATCAACGTTGCTGCTTCCTGTACGGTTGGAAATCCGTACTTGACCAATTCTTTTAAGGTTTCAGTCTTACTAGAGTAAGCTGATCCAGTGAGAACATATTTTTTGGTCATGATAAAAATTTGATACAAAAGATCAATACCCCAACTCAACCACATCGCCTTCTTGAGGGATATAATTTCCAAAAGCCGTCGAAGTTGCCCCATTCACGGTCATCAGCAAATCGCTGCTGCAATACTGCTTTTTATCAAAAGTAAGACATTGAGTATCTAAAATAATATCGGCTTTTTCTAAAATGTAATACAAGGGCAGCTTAGAACTAAAAGATTTTACTTGGTTTCCTTTAAATGTTACAAATATATCCTTTTCATCACTCCGTTCTTCTAAAGTTACATTTTTGATATTTATCATAAATGAAACCGGATCTTGGCTGTATTCATAATAACTTTTTTCCTCACAAGAATTTGTCAAGCATAAATTTTGCAGGCATAACACATTTAAGGGTTTATCTTCACAAAACAAATAACAATCAGCATCAGTAGTACACATTCTCGGCTCTGCTCCAGGATCTGGAGAAGAATTATTGAGAACAGCAGGTACAACGAAGCCTAATACTAACATTACTAAAAAGATAATTATTATTATCTTACTAAACAACTTCTCAGTTTTCGCCATGACTACCTCATAAAAAGATAAAAGGAATAAAAAAGAAGAAATAGTTAAACATTTCTATTTTTGGGATTCAACTACTAAATTTCCCCTCATGCCTCGCCAGTCTTCACAGCTGCCGCAAGTGTAGTCAAATGTTCCTGCTTTGTCAGCTACGAATTCTACTTCAGTCGTTCCGGAAACCTTCTTCTCTACGCCTAAAGAGGGAACTGCGAAGGTGAAATCTAATCCAGTGGGGACAACAGTTAATACAACTGTGCTTCCTTTCTTAACTCTAAGCACATTCGGCTGGAAGACCCACTTCTTCGCGTTGAGGGTTAGCTTAACTGTTTCCCCTGCCGCTTCCATTGCCTCGGGTACTTTATTTGCTTCTTCTGGCTCTTCAGGAGTTTCTGGAGCAAGCTCAGGTTCGGTTGTTGTCTTTACTGGTTCTTCCTCAACCTTAGACGTCGAATCTGTTTCCTTTAATCCAGCTTCTCCTAAAAGGTTTTTATCCAAGCTTAACCCCTGCGGGAAAAACAACTTCCCGTCCTTGGTCACATAAGAATCAACAACTTGTCCGGCCACTCCCAAAGTTACCTTATATAATGTATCTAATTCTTCAGAAGATTGAACTTCTGCCTGAAAAGGTGGTTGAAGTAATTGAGTATTTACAAACTTCAAGACTTTTTGTTCTGCTTCCGGTAAAGTCATAGTAGCTGCAGCTGCTCCGGTAAGCGCATTCTTTTCAGAAAAATTAAAACCCTGCGTAAACAAGGATAAGACTAACAAGACCAGCGCGACTCCTGTCAATGCTTTCCATGTTGATGCTTCCTTAAATAACCCTGATTCTTTATTATCCTCTTCCCAAGGATTAACGGGGGAAGAAGTTTCTACTGCTGGTTTCGTTTCTTTTACACTTTCTTTTGCCGGTTTAATGTTCACCGTTATGGTTTCTTTCTTAGGCGCTTCAGAAACTTTTTTCTCCTTCTGCTCTTTTACCTCGGTCTTTTCAGTTGAGGAAGGTTTTTCTTTCTCTAGCGCAGTTTCTTTAGGTTTAACCGTAGCGTTTTTTTCACTCTTCTTAACTGCGCTCTTCTTAAATGCCGTGGAACTTGTTTTTTTTGAAGGCTTGTGCAGCCGTAATGCTGTTGGCTGTTCTCGAAACTCAATTTTAATCTCCTGACTTTTAGGAGCGACTGGAGGAAGGTCCTCTAAATCTTCGATAAATTCCTCTCCAAAAAAAGAATCTTCCACTTCATCTAACTGTTTTTGTTCCATAACTTACATCACCCTATTATCTAAGATCCCTTGAAACGGGGATAAAAAGTTTATAAAGATTTATATGGTTGAAGAAATAGGTTAAGAAGGATATCGTTAAGAAAAACTATTTCTGTCGCACACCACTTTGGTGCGTAAATAGAAAAAATATTCTCTTTATTAATTTTTATAACCGGAACTTCTACAAAATCTTAATAAAGCCAAACTATTTAATAGGTTAGAGATGGAGTTTAAGATCTATAAAAAAGAGAATGAGAACATCCACCGCTATCCCAGCGATGACGTGAAGATAGCGCACAAATTTGCCCAAGAGTTAAAGAATGAATTAGGCGATTTTCTCCTCACAGCAGTGGTTTTTGGCAGTTCTGCCCGAAAACAAACCACTCCAGAAAGTGATATCGATGTATTAGTCATTACCGATGATACTCGTTTTCAGCTTAGTGAAGCATTGATAGAAGGATACCGGCTTATCGTAGAAAAGCTGGTTATTCGCACTTCTCCTAAGCTGCACATCACTTCCATGACTTTTACCTCCTTTTGGGAATATACAAAAGCAGGAGATCCGGTAGTGGTCAATATCTTGCGGGATGGAGTCGCGCTTATTGATACAGGGTTCTTTGAGCCACTGCAGATCCTTCTTAAGAACGGCAGGATCAGGCCGACTGAAGAGAGCATCTGGCGCTACTTCGGTCGTGCTCCGCAAACCTTGTTAAATTCCAAATGGCATGTCCTGCAAGCTACTCTTGATTTATATTGGGCAGTCATCGATGCGGCGCATGCAGCGTTGATGCGGGCAAAGGAAGTTCCCCCTACTCCTGAACATGTCGCTGACATGCTGGATAAAGTGTTTGTGAAACAGGGCATGCTGGAAAAAAAGCATGTGGAAACCATGCGCAAATTCTACCATCTCAGCAAGCTGATCGTGCACCGTGAAATTAAAGAAGTCAAAGGTTCTGCCTACGACCAATATTACAAGGACGCAGATGAATTCATCAAGCGCATGAAACGGCTTATTGAACGGGGAAAGATGTAATGAGGAAAAGTGATCGCATTCCTGCTGTTCTACTTGTTATATTCGCAATTTTTTGGTTGATTATTGCTATTAATCCTTACGATAGATGGGTCTGGCTGGCTGAAAACGCCTTAACAGTCCTGCTGATTGCTTTCTTGGTTTTAACCTATAAGAAATTTCGCTTTTCTAACCACAGTTATGTTTTATTATTTTCTTATTTAGTGTTCCACACCATTGGAAGCTATTATACTTATACTAATATGCCCTTATTTAACTGGTTAAAAGACATTTTTGACTTAAGCAGGAATCATTACGATCGATTGGTGCATTTTTTCTTCGGGCTGGCATTCTATTTCCCGGTGTACGAATTTGCTACCAAGAAACTAAAATTAAGGGGGTGGGAAAGCTTTCTTCTTCCTTTTTTAGTAATTATATCTTTCAAAGCGATTTACGAAATCATTGAGTATTTAGCGGTAATAGTTACCCGCAGTTCAGTTCTTGGAACCAGTTTCTTAGGCATGCAGGGCGATTACTGGGATGCTCAGAAAGATATCATGTTTGGGATAACTGGAGCGGCTATTAGTATGATTGTGTGTAGGTTGAGGAAGTAATTCATTTCTTTCCTGGGTCTGATACCCCGCTGCTCGCAGCGACATCGAATTGTAAACCGATGACCAGGAAAGATTAAAAATACCCCGCAGCTTGCTGCGGTTGGGATTTTTATTTACTTTTTTCTCAATCAAAACATTTAATAATCTCTCTTCATCTCTAAGCACTGATGAAAGACATTATTCTCAAATATGCGTTAAAGAACGCCTTAGACTTTAATGGCAAGGCCAATAAGAATGTCGTTTTAGGTTCAGTTCTCAAAGACAATCCTGCCTTAAAGAAAGATGTCCCGAAAGTCCTCAAAGAAATTGAAAGAGTTATCTCTGAAGTAGAAATGCTGCCTCTGCCAAAGATAAAGCAACAACTCCAAAAGCTGGCGCCAGAACTTCTCAAAGAAAAAAAAGAAGAAGCGGAAGAAGGACCGTTAAAAGCACTTCCAAATGCTCAGAAAGGAAAGGTCGTGGTAAGAATCGCTCCTTCCCCATCCGGGCCATTGCACATCGGGCATGCTTACGGAGCCTCATTAAACTATGAGTATGCAAAAATGTATGACGGGAAATTCCTGCTCAGAATCGAAGACACCAATCCGGAAAATATCTATGCGCCGGCCTATGATCTTATCCCTCAGGATACCCAATGGCTGTCCGACCACCATGTTGCACAAACAGTAGTCCAATCTTCCCGCTTGGGCAGGTATTACGATTACGCTGAGCAATTAGTGCAGAAAGGGAAAGCCTATGTCTGCAAATGCAATCCAGATGAATGGCGGGAAAAAAAGAATCAGGGAATTGCCTGTCCTTGCAGGAATCTGTCTATCAAAGAAAATCAATTACGCTACGCTAAAATGTTTTCTGAATACGCGGAAGGAGAAGCAGTACTACGATTAAAAACAGACATCAAACACAAAAATCCAGCTATGCGGGATTTCCCAATAATGCGTATCAATGAACACCTCCATCCTAAAACTGGCAAAGAACAGAAAGTCTGGCCACTCATGGTCTTTGCAGTTGCTGTAGACGATCATGAATTAGGTGTTACTCACGTCTTGAATGGAAAAGATCATGCTGACAATGCTGTCAAAGAAGCGATGATCATGGATTATTTAGGCTGGAAGCCGCCGATGTATAAACATTGGGGCAAGATTAATTTTGAAGGATTCACTCTCAGTACGACCCAGACCAGGCATGCCATAGAACAAAAACAGTACACTGGCTGGGATGATCTGCGTCTGCCGTTTCTTCCTGCTCTGAGAAGGCGTGGTTATCAACCGCAAGCCTTCCGCAAATTTGCCATGGAGATCGGTTTAAGTTTAGCTGACAAAACCGTGAGCCAGGAAGAATTCTGGAAGATGATCAATGCGTTTAACCGCGAAGTGGTCGAACCTAACGCCAATAGATATTTTTTTGTCTCCAATCCAGTCGAGATAACCATCAAAGGCGCTCCTAAGAAAGAAGCTAGATTAGACTTGCATCCTGACTATCCTAAACGAGGGAAAAGAACTCTTCTAGCCGAAGGCAAGGTTTTCATCTCCCAGCAAGATTTGAAAAAATTAGGTAAAGGAAAAGTCCACCGCCTGATGGATTACTGTAATTTTACTCTAGAAGGGAAAGGATGGAAATTTGTGTCCGAAGATTATGAAGAGTACAAAAATAATCCTAATAAAGGATTTATCATCCATTGGCTGCCGGTTTCCAAAGATTTGCCAAAAGTTGAAGTCATGCTTGACACCGGAGAGAAAGCCCTTGGTGTAGGTGAGAAAGGATTAGGACAGTTGAAAGAGGGCGAAATAATACAGTTGGAACGGATGTACTTTGCCAAACTGGACAGAAAGGAAAACGGTAAGTTGGTATTTTGTTACCTTCATCCCTAAGGATTATTATTATTCAAAAAATAAAAAAAAAGAAAAGAGGAATAAAGAAAATGGCAAGAATAAGTCGAGATACACCATTAGCAGAGATTACCTTAAGAAGACAACGAAAATTTCTAATGAAATTTTCGAGCCTTCTTAACGTGATGGGGGGGGCAATAAAATGGCGCGCATAAGCAGAGATACTCCTTTAGCCGAAATCACGTTAAGAAGATATGAAAAACCAACCGTAAGCGATCGTGAATTAGTCAGAAAATTCTGTCTTTCAGTAGGGTTGCTCCAACCAGGAGATTCGAGAGACGTTATAGTAGACGTCTTTCATGTTTTGCTGAAAGCGAGACAAAATCGCGAAGAACTTCATTCCGAAGAAATAAAAAATAACGTCATGGTTTTGCGCAAAAGTGCAGGGTTGCCTATGTTAGGCATCGCTTCTTCCAACATCAGAAGACAATTGAAGCGATTGAAAGATCTTCATTTAATTGAAACCAATGCCAATTTGTATAGAATTACCGAATTTAATCATCTGTCTGAGATTTTTGAAGAGAAAGTAGAGAATTTCATCCTTACTTCCGTGGTAAGCAGGGTGAAAGATTACCTGCAGAAGATCGATGAAGAGTTCAAGCCAGGGGTTAAGGAACAGAGGAAAGAGTAAAAAAGTCGCCGCCCTGGCCAAGAACTAGAAAATTATTTTTCGAAAATAATTTTGCGCCAATGGTGGTGTGCAGTAAAGAAATAGTAACAATTTATTAAGAGCGGCCAAGGCGATTTATAACTGATCCAGTATCTAAATTACAAGCACTAAAATATTAAAAAGCATTCGTTCTATTTTTAGTCCATGGTTGGAAAAGTCACTGCAGTAGTAGGAGCGCAATGGGGAGATGAGGGAAAAGGCGCAATCATCGCCAAACTTGCTCAAGATTCTGATATCTGTGTTCGCGCTCAAGGTGGCAATAATGCCGGCCATACTTTGTATGATTCTGAAGGTAAAAAAGTGGTAGTTAATATTACTCCTAGCGGAATAATTTATTCTCATGTAACCAATATTATCGCTAATGGATGCGTGGTTGACTTAGAAGTTCTTGATAGAAATATGCAGGGAGCAAAAGGAAAGCTCCTCATCTCCGATGCCGCTCATCTGATTTTTGATTATCATAAGTTTTTAGACGGCGCCCAGGAAGAATCTAAAGGAACTAAGAAAGTAGGGACCACTAAGAAAGGAGTAGGCCCGGGATATGCCGATAAAGTCAATCGCATAGGTATACGCGCTGGATTGCTGCAGCATCCAGAGCGGCTGGAAGAGCTGCTTCGTAAAAATATTTTTGAGAAGAATATGGAACTACTTTTCTATAAGAGTAAAGTACCTGATCTGGAGATACCAATTATTGATGCAGATAAACTTCTAGCAAAAATGAAGCCTCTATTTGAAAAATATGCGCCATTAGTGACCGATACTCGATTATTTCTTCGGCAAGCTTTCTACAACGGAAAAAAGATAATTTTAGAAGGTGCGCAAGGAGCAATGTTAGATCTTGATCATGGAACATATCCTTTTGTCACTTCTTCCAACACTAACGTCACCGGCCTTCTGGCCGGCAGCGGATTGCCGCCAAAGATGTTAGGCACTGTTTTCGGTATTGTCAAAGCTTACACCAGCCGAGTAGGTGAGGGGCCATTTCCTACAGAAGGAGAACCAGCTGAGAACATCAACAGATTCGAAAATAAAGAAGATTATATGCGTGCTCATGCTCTTACTGATGATGAAAAAAACGTAGTCCTAGCTGGGAATGTAGATAATCCAAGATATGATAGTGTAACTTCACGTTATTTGCGAGAAACTGCCGATGAATTTGGTTCCACCACCGGAAGACCACGTCGTGTTGGCTGGTTAGATGCGGTTGCACTTAGAAAAGCAGCAGAGCTAAATGGGTTTGACTCTCTTATTCTGACCAGATTAGATAACCTTGATGGTATTGGAAAATTAAAGATCTGCAATGGATATAAAAACCCAACCACTGGTGAGACACTTTATGATTTTCCTAATGATCCTGAAGCATTAAATGGATTTGAACCTCAATATGAAGTTTTGCCTGGCTGGAAAAACACTAAAGGCATCCGCACTTTCCAAGAATTGCCTCAGCCAGCTAAAGATTATATTGCTACCTTAGAGGGATTTGTGCACGGAATTAAAGTCTCCGAAATCAAGAACGGATGCAAGCAGGAAGATTATATCCGAAGATAACTGAAGATAATCTAGTTCTTCCCTCAAACAATAAAAATTACAATAAGAAATTAATGAAAAAATGATTAAAATTCTAAATAATATCTTCTTCAGCCACTACGATGTAATCGCCGCTGGCAATAACCGCTGAGAATGGAATAAGGATGTTTCCTTCTCTTGTCTTTTCTAATTCCATCTTGTCAGTATAGGATGTAGGATTTTTCAGTAACAAGTGAATAAGTTCGCCGGAACCAACTTCAAAGATCAAGTCGCCTACCTCTCCGAACTTTTTACCTGACTTGGAAACGATAGTTTTGCCTAGCAATTCCTTAGAGTAATTCTTCCCTTTTTCTTCCATGACCATTCACCCTCATTTAATAGATTATTATGGATTTTACGCGCTTTGTGGACTTTAAATGCCACCTATATATATAAAGTTTACGGTGGTTGATTATGTCTATTTGGTGTAACTAAATTAAGCTAAAAATAAAACAATATTTATAACTTTAACTCTATTGTCAAAAGAAATGTGGACACATAACCTCAACCCCATACTCTTCCAGCTTGGCCCTTTAGAAATCCGCTGGTACGGCTTAGTGTACATCCTAGGTTTTTTCTTAGCCATCTGGTGGCTCAAACACCTGCAAAGAAAAGGCTTTATTTCCTTGTCAAAGGATGAAATTTGGGACTTTGTGTTTTACTTAATGCTAGGAGTTTTAGTAGGATCAAGATTATTCATGATCTTCTGGAATCCAGAGATATATCTTTACCATCCCCTCAATTTACTGAAAATCTGGGAAGGAGGCATGAGTTTTCATGGCGGCTTTGTAGGAATTGTCACTGCCGCTTGGTTGTATTGCAAGAAGAAGAAGCTGCCTTTTTGGAAGATGGCTGATGTTATGAGTGTACTTACTATTCTTGCCCTGGCTTTAGGCAGGCTTGCTAATTTTGTCAACGGGGAATTAGTAGGAAGAGTCTGGAATGGCCAATGGTGTGTGATCTTTCCTGATTACGGCTCAGAATGCCGGCACCCCAACATGATCTACTCATTTTTCCAGCGTATGGTTGTTTTTGGTTGGTTGTTTTTCCTTACCTTTTGGAAAGAATTTAAGCCCGGTTTTATCTTCTGGAACTTCGTCTTCTGGGAAGGACTAGGAAGGATTATTGTTGATTTTTACCGAGAAGACATTTTGTATTTAGGCTTTAGTTTAGGGCAATGGTTCAGCGCAGTGATGGTTATTGTGGCTTTAGTTGCTTTCATGAAATATTATAAAGAAGATTGGAAGAAAATATTGAAAAAATGAAAATCACTATTGTTAATGGAGTAATAGTCAAAGATAATAAACTTCTTCTGTTAAAGAAATTTTCAAAGGATTATTACGAAACACCAGGAGGCAAAACAGAGGAAGGGGAGAGCGTAGAGGATTGTCTGGTCAGAGAACTTCAAGAAGAAGTAGGAATAAAAGCGGTTTCTTTTACGAAATTTCTTGAAACAGACAAATTTAACTTCGAAAATAAAGAGATTACAAACTACTCATTTTTAATAAAGAAATTTGAAGGAAGCCCAAGATTAGTTGAAGAGGATGTATTTGAAAAATTAGTTTGGGTAGGAATTAAAGACGCCAAGAAACTGCCTTTAGCACCAAATGTTAAGAAGATTGTCAAAAAATTAGAAAAGAGCTAATGAAAGTCTAACTATAATACAAATTTCCTTCAGCCTTCTGCTCTCTGTCTTTCACAGAATCTAGCTTATTGATTCTTGGCCTATGTGAAGTAATATCCCTGCGCATAGTAATTCCCAAGCTCTTCAGAAATAAGTTCATCCCTTCTTCCATGGAAAGAGGCCCTTCCAAATGTCCTTCTCTTGCCGGTATACCGGAGAACACAATTAACCTATTGGAAATATAATCAAGGAACATCAAATCGTGGTCCACCACTAAGATGGTTACATCCCTTTCCCAAGCGACGTTTTTGATGATTTTTGAAATCAATAACCGCTGTTCTATATCCAAGTAGGCTGAAGGCTCGTCCAGTAAAAACAAATTTGCATCTTGGGACAAGCAATGAGCAATGGCTACTCGCTGCAGCTGTCCTCCGGAAAGTTCCGATAATTTCTGGGTAAATAATTTTTCTACATCTAAAGGCCTAATCAATTGATGCTGGTATTTAGCTACTGCTTCATGCAACAATTCTCCAACCGTAATTTCTGAATCCGTTTCTAAATATTGCGGCTTGTATGATACTTTTACGTTTGTTCCAAGTTCTCCGGAGTCTGGCTTGACCAATCCTGCCAATATTTTGATGAAGGAAGTTTTTCCAATTCCATTTTCGCCTAGTATTCCTATGATCTCGCCTTTGTAGAGCGTTCCTTCTTTTGCAGTAAGGATAAAGTTACCTTGCTTTTTGCTAAGTTTACTCCAAGAAGTTAAAGAGATTTGAGAACCACTCTTAACGTCTTGTGCTTTTTCATATTTTATAGCATGATCACGGAAACGCACGTTCTCTTCTTTTAGATAACCGTCTAGAAAGGCGTTTACTCCTTCACGTGCATTTTTCACTCCTGAAACAACCCCGAATGCTCCCTCATTTCCGTACATGATATTTACTAAGTCAGCCATATAATCAAAAATGATCAAATCGTGCTCAATGACCATGATGGCAGTTTCAGGTGCAGCTAAAGCTTCAATAAATTTGGATACTTTGATTCTTTGTTTGATATCCAAATATGATGTTGGCTCATCAAAGAGGTATAAATTTGCCTTCTTCAATACTGCTGCAGCGATTGCTACTCTTTGCAGCTCTCCTCCAGAAATAGTTCCTATCTCGTTGTCAAGAACCTTGACGATATCCAGCTCCAGCGCCACTTTACTGAGCATGGAATTTGTATCAATTTTAGAAAGCAATTGCCGCACTGTTCCGGAAAATTGTTTTGGAATTAAATCAACTTGCTGAGGTTTGTATGACAGTGAAATTTCTCCTTTTCCTAATTTTTCTAAGAATTTCTGGGTTTCTGAACCTTTGAAATAACTAACAACCTGTTTGAAATCAGGAACCTTGGTCCAATCTCCTAAATTAGGTTTTATCATCCCTGACATAATCTTTAATGCCGTGGATTTACCAATGCCATTTTTCCCTAAAATTCCAGTAACTTTCCCAAACATCGGTGAAGGCAATGAGTACAATTCAAACAGATTTTCACCATAGCGATGGAGTGGAGATTTGTCTAAAGTAGTCGGCAGATTGATGATCTCGATCGCTCCAAAGGGGCATCGATTAGGACATATCCCGCATCCGGTGCAGAGCATCTCATCGATGCGTGCTTTCTTGTCCGGTTCGCCTGGATAGATGCAGTCCGCACCTGCACGATTGACAGGGCACAATTTAGCGCAAAGGTAGTTGCCGCACTCATTAGGATGGCATTTGTCCCGGTGTATGATTGCTATACGTTTTCTGGTGCTCATGGTATTCTCTTTCTAAGCTTATTTTATATTCTTTGCGGTATAGAATTTTACTTCACAAACATTACATTTTGCAGATCTTTAAACTGCAAATCACCTGTTAGAAACAGAATTTTGCGTTCTTTCGCTGTTTGGTATCCAACACAATCGGCATATGATAATTTTCTTTTCTTATGCTGCAGCCGAAAAATCATAGCTTCCTTAATAGTTTCTTTGCTTGGATCAACCATTAGGGGAAAGAGCGCATCCATGACTGCATCAGCTTTTTCCTTAGTGCTTTCGCTTAATACGGAGTAATAAATCTCCACTAGGTTGAACATGGTAAGAACGCCGGTATGGTCTTCAAAATACGAAACAAAATGATGATTGTTTTTGATATATTCAATGATAGCATAACTATCATAAAAGAAAACAGTCATTCCCAGCCGGACCTCATTTCATCTTTAATTTCTTGCGCAGATTTCTTGAATGAAACAAGACCCCTTAATTTTTTGAGATCAACAACTCTTTTAATTTCTATAATCACTTTTTGATTTTCATGCAAAAATTCTTCTTTGATAAGTTTTTTTGGAATAGCTATACCTAAAGAATTCCCCCATTTCCTAGTTTGGACTTCTATTTCAGTCATTTGTTTAATTATAGTATAATTATATATAAACATTTCGCAATAATTTTATAAAAAGCGACAATTCCGCATAACCATGGCTAAATGCAGCATTTGCGGAAACAATATAGCGGAGTTGTTTTTAGAGAAGCTGAAGGGAACAGTAGTGCGAAAACCTGGCTCCAGCAAACAATATCCGGTTTGTTTCGAATGCCAGAAGAAGTTTCCAAGTAAAGAAGAATTACTGAAAAAGCTATAAACTTCGCTCATGCCCTTATGGCTAAACGGCAAGTGTCACGCCACTTGAGAGGCGGGGCGACATGCGCTTCGCTAGTCACCTTAACGATACCACGCCCTTATGGCTCAACGGTAGAGCGACTGCTTCGTATATCGCAACTAGCGTTGCGGAACTTTCGACGCTAGTGCGTCAAAAGAGCAGTAGGTTGAGGGTTCAAATCCCTCTAAGGGCTTTATAATCATTGGAGGACAGAAAATGGATGAACACAATAAGTGGAATATGAAGAAGTATTTAGAAGAGAGAACTAGATCCAAGCTAGAGCAAAAGATGCACGCCCTTTTACAAACATTTTCTGATGGAAAAATAACTGTTGAAGAGATGCAGCTTTTTTTCGACCAAACAACAAGACCACTAGATTTTATACGGCGATATGAAGACAAATTGAATTTTTCCAGTGATAAGGAAACAAAAGATTTTTTTGATTCGCTCATGGTGTTATGGAACCAGACGCCCAGAACGGAACTGCATGGAAAAAGTCCTTCCCAGACGTATGAACATGAAGAAAAACGTTGCAAGCTTTGCGAAGTAAAACCAGCTTGTCCACATTGTGGAGAAAGACTTACAGAAAGAGGATTATATGCCCATACAACATACGGCCAGGAAGGAGAAATGAAGGAGCTTTTTTGCGAAAAATGCAAAAAGAATTTTCATGATTTTTCAATGGATCTGTCTCCGAAAATAGATGAAGAAACGCATTCTCGGGTTGAAGAGCTGGCTACAACTATCACAGACAATTGCTTTAATGGAGTTTGGAAGAACTTTAAAAAAGAGGTGAGTGATCTTTCCAAAAAAGAATTGGCTGAAGAAATGTTTTTTGCAGGAGTTGTCAATTCCTTGATATCTTTTTATGCTTTTGGCGTGCCAAAAGAAATGCTTAAAGTATGGGCTAAAATGTTTGGCGGCGAGGAAGAGGAAATGGAACAGGCGATGAAAGAGTTAGAAGAAAAAATGAAGGTGAAAAAATGACCTTGTTTAGAGAAAAATGGTTAGCAGCAGTTGAAAAAAATAATTCTGTTTTGTGTGCTGGCTTAGATCCGGCAGAATTCAATATGGGAAGAGGTGAAGAAGGGCTTTTTGAAGATGATACCCAGCTAACATTTGGAATACGTTTTTTGCAAGCAGTTGCTCCCTACTGTGCTGCGGTTAAAACCAATGTTCAGTATTGGAAGAATGAAGGTGGTATGGAAGCATTAGCACTTCTTTTAGAATATGCTCAAAAACATCTTGGTTTAGTAACTATTGACGATTCTAAATTAGCTGACATTGGTTCAACTAATGATGCCGGCTTATATCATGCTAAACAAAAAGGATTTGATGCAGTTACTCTAGCTCCCTTTGCTGGAAACATGCAAGAAGCGGCTGAACAGGCTAAGAAGCGAGATATCGGCTTGATTTCCATGTGCTTGATGAGCAATCCTGAATATGAAATGATAAAGAATCAATGGGTGCGTGTAGAAAATATAAATAATTTTCCTAACTCCTATGATATAGTTGAAATCCAAGGTGTTCCTCATGTTAGAAAATATATCCAACTAGCTCACGATGCAGCCAAATATGGTGTTGAAGGGATTGTTGTCGGTGCGCCAAGTAAAAAGAACCATATTACTGAAGATGAACTTAAAAAAGTTCAGGACTACTCTAGAGCCGATACTTTGGTCCTTCTTCCCGGCGTCGGAGCGCAAGGCGGAGAAGCTAATGTAATTTGGAAATATTTTGATAAAAACAATGTTATTGTCAACGTCGGCAGAGCCTTGATGTTTCCAAATGGGAGTAATTCTACGCCGGTAGAACAAGCTGAAGCTGCGAAAAATTATCAGAAGATGCTGGATCAGCTGCGTAGTAAATAATTATTTTCTTTTTTCTAATTTTCTGAAATACTGCTTCGATTTTATCAATATTTTCTCTTTCAAATTTTCATTGAGCTGTAATCCCCCAACTAATTTATCTAAATCAATTTCAGAAAGTTCCGTAAATTTCCCCTCTAACTTCCTGCCTGCTCTTTTGCATCCTTCTTCCAATTCCCGTGCATAAATGGAATTAAAATCCAAGAAAACTTTGAATCTGCTGAATCCATTTGCTCCAGCACGCAGATATAATTCCACGTCTTGTGTTCGTTCCTGCACTAACGCAACTTTAATCTGCACTTCTGGGCAAGCGATCCTGATCTTAGCGATCCACCAAGCCATGTAATCTGGATTAGGCGGTGGCACTTTGTTAAACACCGTATTTTCCTGCGGCTTGAGGAAGCATAACTGCACTTTCTCGATGTTGTATTGTTTTATTTTTTCAATCACCATTTCTACGTCATCTTTTCGTTCTCCAATTCCCAGAATGATGGTGATGAGCTTCTGCAATCTTTCTTCTTGCAAGTTCCCCAAAAATTTCATCAAGGATTTAAGCGGTTTGGAAGGACAGATGAAATTATGCAGCTCTTCATCGAACGATTCGATGGCTGATCCCATCCCCAAAACATACGGCTTGAGTTTTACAATTTCGCTTTTTGGATAAGGCCCGAAGTTCATCATGATCTTTTCCCCAGTGATAGTATTTATTTTGCTGATCAAATCTATCAAATACTGAGTTGACTCAACTCGCAATCCTCCGGTGATATATCCCACTTTCCAACCCATCGCTTTACAGACCAACACTTCTGCTAGAATTGACGCAGGGCTGCGTATTGCGGTTGGTTTTTCTTTTGGATCATGTCTTGGTTTGGTAGACAAAAAACAGTATTTGCAATCAGCAATGCTGCAAGTCCAATTGATGAAGATAGAACGTTCGAAATACGCAGTGTTTGGGAAATTTTTTTGGTAGATTTTTTCCGCTTCTGGCAGCAAAGCTTCTAACTCTTCTGTGTTTACCACATGAGTGCGATTATTCTCTTTGATTTGGGCTATGAAATCCATAGATTTTGATTTTCAGGTTCTTTTAAAAAAGTATCTTAAAAAAATAAAAACCACCACTTAGATATTAAGCCTTTACCTTTAGCATGTCGTGGGGTCTCTGAAAGAGTACCCCACTTGAGTACGACTCGCCTAGTGTAGCTGGCTTGTGGAACAAGAATCAGAAAGATTATTAAATACCATTTCCAGAAATGGAAAAATGGTGGTTAAAGCAGGAAAAGCTGTGCAAAAGGAGCTGGAGCACCAGCAAGAGCAGGAAATCTCTTTGCTAGCAGAAAATGATCTTCAAGCCTCAGCTCAACAGAATGATGGGAGAAGTGTTCTGATCTTGATCGGAGTTTTGATAGCCGTATTTGTGGTTGCCATAGCTGGTTTTAAAACCTACAATAATTTTACTACTGCTGGAGTAGTGCTTATCGATGATCTTCACCAGCAGAACTTAGATGGGAAGCTGGACAGCGATGAAGGTTATGTATACAATGGATACAGCTTTGTCAAAGCAGATGGCCTATGGTGGACTGGAGTTGAGGTAAAGAACAGGATCATTAAAATCCCTCTTCATTATGGCCCTCGAGATGTCGAGACGATACCGGTGACTGGAAAGTTGGCTCCAGAATTCAATCAAGGGGAAAAAATATATGTGGCTATCGATCCAACAGTAAACTATGATAAGTATTATACTTTGGGCTTGATGGAATTGAATAATAATATTCTTCAGGGAATTAATAGGAATATAGAAGCAGCGTGCAGTGCTGAAAATCAAGTCTGCGAAAATAGAACTGTTATCAATTGTGAAAACACCAATGGACAGCCTGTAGTCCAGTTATCGGTTGATGAAAAACCAAGTGTTACTCTCAAGGGAACTTGCATCGATATTCGAGGAAGCGGCGAAGAATTAGTAAAGTCCGTTGATTTAGCATTATATGTGTGGTATAAAGTATTTGGTTAGGTTATATCACACTTTCAATCCTAGAACTTCTACGTTATTTCTGTTGACTGCTATAAGCCGGAAATTTAATCCCATCTGTAATACTGCTTCTAATACGGCCATGTGTTCTTTTCCAGAACCGGAAGCAAGATTCAATGCTACTTCAAAATCGGTGATTTTGTCTTTCAGTTGCTTTTTGATCTGATCGGTGATGATGGTAGTCGGAGTGTCTGGAAAACTATCCACTAGCACCAGTTCCATGTTCTTTCCCGGGGCGTAGTTATCTTTCCCGAATTGGTTGGTAATAAGAAATACCTTGTTCCACTCCTGGCTTTGTGCGATCTTGCTGACTTCTGCCCAGGTTCCTTTTCCAGTAGATAAGCAAGCGATTAAGGTTGGCATATTAAAAATTGGCACGACAACTATTTAAATTAATTTATATTGCTGAGTATAGATGTTAATAAGCTTTTTCGAAGAGTTTCCCACAGAAGATACCTTGGCCAAATTGAAACTAGTCTCCTGGCCGACCAAACTGTATGTAGCTGCCCATACTCTTCAGCAGTTCAGAGCAGTCACTTCGGTAGTACGGCACAACAATAATCTTCTGGAAGCGGTCTATTGGCCTATCCTCAAAAAGAAGCAAGGATACTGGATTTCCCCTTTCTCCAAGCAAAGTGCATTGCAACATTTGTTTGATGAATTAGAACATAAGAATGTCCCAGTCATGCTTGATTTAGAACTGCCTACTACCCAAAATCCTTTTCTTTATTTGTCTCAATTTCTTAATTTCAAAAAAGACAAGAAACTAATTCATTCCTTTATCTGCAATCATCCAGGGGAAACTTATCTGTGTGAATATTCTGCTCATGAGAAAAACTTGAAACGTCTTGGTCTGCATTATTCTAACAAAAAGAGCAAAGTGATGAAGATGCTCTACCATTCCGTGCATTATTACAGCGATGAGAAACTGAGATTAGAGATGCAGCAAGGCTTAGAAGAATTTGGCGAGAGGTATATTGTTGGTTTTGGCACGATTGCTGCCGGCGTGAACGGTAATGAGCCTTTACTTTCTGCTGAACAGTTAGAGAAAGATCTGCGCATTGCGCAGGAAGTTGGGGTAAAGGAAGTGGTGCTGTTTAGATTAGGCGGATTGAATAAGAAGTATGTGAAAGTGCTGGAGAAGTATGCGTGATTACTTTTTTAAATTCCACCATCTTTCTTTAAGAAATTCTCCTAAAGTTGTTTGACTGCCAACTAATTTAGTTGAATCTGCGGGATATTCCAGACCTTCCCATCGGTCAGGGATCTTATCATAGGTAAATCCTGCTTCTGGTAATGTAGGGTCAGATTCGTGAACTAAATAAAGGCCTGCAAACTTTCCGCGTTCTATTTCCTGCCTCTTACTTGAAAATTCTTCGACAAAATCAGCAGAAAAATCGTTCAGACTTTCTTCTAGAGATTTTTTATTTTTTCTTCTTTTGAATTTTCTAAGTTCCTTCTCCAAGACAGCCGAATATTTTCTTGCAAGGGCTTGGTATTCTCTTTGCGCGATTCTTACAGGTTGAACATCTGCCGGAGAAACTTCTCTCATATATACAACTGTATGTTCACTACCTTGTTCAAAAACGGCATTCATATCACTAACGATATACGTCTTGTTGGCCATATTTTTATTTTTCTTCCTAGCTTTATATATTTTTTGTTGTTAAATTCCTAAACCAAATACTTCAAAAAACTCACCTTAGCAAAATCTTTTTTATCTGTTTATTCAATCTTCCATTTAGGGGTATCCTTGTTGGAAACCAAAGCCTAAGTGCGCTCAAATCAAGATTAACTGTATTTTGATTGAATTCATAATGATTGCGAGCAATCTCGGCAGCTCGAAGAGTAATTTTTTCATCTCTCGTTTCTGAATATGTTGAATAAATAAATTTCAGGACATCAATAGCTTTCAAAGTAGTAGCGGGTTTTTCTTGGTCATAGAAATACCCCTCAAAATCCATCCAGTATGCATCATAACCGCTTAACAAAATATTTTTAACATGAGCATCTCCAATAATTACGTCTTTATAATGTATCCTCCGAAGAGAGCGAAATCCTTCCTGTAATGCTCTTTCTCTTTTCAGGTCAGAAAGATTACTGAATGGGGTTCCCTCAATAAATTCTCGGATAATTGTATCCTCGTTATGTGCAAATACGCTAGGGGCGCCGCATCCGGCTAGTTTTTCTAAACAAGCTGCCTCTCTTTGAAGACGTTCAAAAGATGTTCCTACTCCTCTGGTTTGGTAAAAAAGTCCATCTTGGAGTGCATAGTAAAAATTAGCAAGAGATGATAAATGTCCTGCTTTCTTAATTACATACTTTTTACTTTCAAATTCTACCGGAAAAACAATATTTGTGGCCCTATAATTTTCTCCGCACCTGAACTTTTCAGGATTTTCTAATAGTCTTTCAAAGGCCATTTTAAATCAAATATTTAAGGAAGTATAAAAATCTTGGTTCCTTCAACACCGCCATACTTACCAAAGGAACAGGATTATCTCGAGTATATTTCTCAAATACTTTCTGCACCTTGGGCTGGTTGATGTACGACACTAACTTGTCCCAGTCTTCGTCAGAGAATTTGTCTAAGATACGCCGCACCATTAAATGTAACTTCAACTTCTTAGCTATCGGTTTCACTTCCTTCTCATAATTCTTGTTGTTGTTAATACAATCAGCTAGGATTTCTGCCTGCTTCAAACCTGGAACCAAACCTCCTAGCGTGGTTGCCTTCACAAACCCAGCTGCATCTCCCAGCAGATAGCAATTCTCCTTCTGCAGCTTCTGAGCAGGATGATATACTGGAATGGTGCCAGCCTGCATTTCTTTGACCGTAAAGCCTTGTTCTTTCATGAACTTATCAAAGTATGCTCTTGAATTCTTACGCATCCCTAAGCCAACTCTGGCTAGATTTTCAGACTCCGGTACTACCCAAGCAAATAATTCCGGGCAAACAGAAACGCCGAAATAAGTCTTAAAAGCATTGGGATCAAACGTTCCTTCCACCAATGCCTGCACGCCGAAATAATTCTGTCGCTCTGGATGATATAAATCATACGCTTTGGCGGTAGGTGATAATGGGCCGTCTGCAGCAATAACTATATCTGGTTTAATCCGTTTTTCTTTATTGGTTACAGAATCCTTTATAATCAGGTTTTTTCCTTCCCTACGCTGAAAAGAATGGTTAAGGAATATCTTTGCTCCTTTCTTCTTGGCCAAATTTCCGAAGAAGTTATCAAACTTATTTCTGCAGACTAAATATTCCTTTTGCTTGACTTCTAATTTGTGCTTAGGCGAATAGACTTCCACTTTATTGAAGGTATTGACCAGAAACGAATCCAGGGGCAGGTTAAATTGGTCAAAGTCGGAAGTTAGCAATCCAGTGCATTGGATGGGCAGCCCTATCTGAGCATGGTTCTCGTAAATAGACACTTTATGTCCGTTTTTAGCCAGTAGATAGCCGGCATAACAACCGATAGGGCCTGCGCCGATGATGGTGATGTTCATAGAGAATTTGACAAAATTATGACTATAAAAAGATTATCAAACAAGAATTAAAAGTTAAGAAAAAAAGAAAAAAGATTTGGAGGAGAGGTACTACCTTAGTAGTACTTTTCTTCTCCGTCGTCGTCTTTGCGTAATCTGCTGAAACCGATTACCAAGCCCAATAGTACCAGTAATACAACCAATACTACTAAAGCAATTTCTAATCCGTTTCGTAAGCTGGTTTCACTGTCAGCCTTAGCTGGAGCAGTAACAGCAGCTTTCAAGATTTCTACAGCCAAGACATCACTGCCTGATTTAACTGTTAGGGAAGCTAGATGCTCTCCTGCAGTTGCATCGTCAGCAGCAGTCAGGTCAACATAGACAACTGCGCTCTTGCCAGGTTCAAGCACAACTAGCTTTTCACTGACGGAAGCGGTTGCCCAGTCTCCGGTTGCTGCTTCAACAGCATATGCTTTGGAAGCACTGCCGTCGTTGGTCAAAGCCACAGCATAAGTTGCGGTTTTGCCGGCTGCAACGGTCTGCATTTCTGGACCAGCTGCTAAGACAGTCTTACCTGATTTTTGTGGTAAGTCTTTAAGTATCAAGTCATTTTCCACAACTTTCAAGGTGTATGTCTCAGTGACGGATTCTTCTAAATCGTCATATTGTACAGTTACTTTAACTTCATACTCTCCTGCTTTGGTGTCGTAAGGAATATTGAGGAACATTTCGTCCACGTCTTCCTTATCATCAGCTGCTACTTCATCAAGGTATTCTGATGCGCTTAATCCTAGTGCAGGAACAGCTACGGTAACTTTTACGTCTTCTTCAGGGTTGTCACCAACGTTTTCAACTAGCACAGTAGTAAGCAAGGTTTGATGTCCTGCTTTAACGGTCAAGCCAGGTGAAAAGGACACATCAGCGATTTTAACTGAGTGAGTTTGTGACTCAACGTATAGAGCGTAGTCAACAGTAAGGTCAGCTTCGTTAGCTCCGCCGGAAACTCTTACTCGTAGAGTAGCATTTCCATACGCGAAGTCGTTAGGAACAGTCAATTTCAAGGTCACATCAGTGCCCTGTGTTCCATGTGTAACTTTCTTAACTACTGCTGAATCTTCAACATCTTCTTCATCGTAGCCCAAGAGCTGAGCTTCAACTTCGATGTTTTTAGCATCGACCATTCCTTGATGGTCGAAGGTAACTTCCACTTCTAATTCTTCCCCTCTTTCAACGGTAAGGGGACTTCCGCCATTTTCTTCATCATTAACTTCTACTTCAACGTATCCTGCAGTTAGGTCTCCTAGAGTACTTGGCTCAGAAGCAGCACTAACCATAGAAACAGTCAGCAAGCTAATGACAAACAATGCCATTAAACTTAGTAATTTTTTCATTTTTTTTCTCCTCCAAATCCTTTTTCAAGGTTTGAGCGTTATTTTTGTTATGAAGCACTCATAGGTTACTTTTGAGAGTACTTTGAGGCTTTTACCACTTCAAAATGGGGGTGTTATTTAAATCTTTCGTATTTTAGTATCATATAGTAGGAACACATAGGGACTACTGGGAAGTGTTGCTATCTATATAAGCCAGCCTATAGGTTGAAGTATGATAATTAGAGTTCTTGGCAGTGATTTTGACCAGATACCAGCCTGGCTGGGCTTCTTCAGGAATCGGCACATATACAGTCTTGCTAACTCCTTTCCCTTTCGATAAGTTAAAATCGCTGGTGCTGCCGAAGGCTCCTATATCATATATGGTGGCTTGGATTTCCACATCTTCAAGGTTGGTTTTGCCGTTGTTGAAAATATGTACGTGAATGGGCATCAATTCTCCGGTATGAACAAGCATATTTCCTACATGAGCTGCCTTAAACTTGATATTGGTAAACAGTGATGGTTCAGGCGTTTCCTGCGGCGGTTGGGTGTCAGTTTCATTGTTATCCTGTTCGTTTGAGCATCCCAGATCATTTGGGTAATCGATATGGGTATCAAGATCATTATCTGCTCCATCATTGCATTGCGGCTCATCTACAGGAAGCTCATTACTTTCATCATTGTCATCTGGATTGTAAGGTTCAGCAGGATCGTTGTCGGTATGGCATCCTGGATCATTTTCGTCAACCAGCGTATCTCCGTCGTTATCTTGCCTATCGCCGCATTGCGGTAGTTCAACTGGCTTATCAGTTTCATTATCATCATCTTCACTGGTACAGCCAGGATCATTTGGATAATCAGTATAGGTATCAAGATCATTATCTATTCCATCGTTACACCGGGGTTCATCTGCAGGGTCATCTGCTTCATTATCATCGTCTTTGTTTGAGCACCCAGGATCGTTAGGGAAATCGGTTTTTCCGTCTCCATCGTTATCTTTACCGTCTTTACATTCAGGCAGATCTACTGGATCAGTTTCATCATTGTCGGTAGGATCGTACGAACCTGAATTATTTGGATCTCCATCAGCATGGCATCCTGGATCATTTTCGTCTTTCTTTCCGTCACCATCGTTATCAAGATTATCATCACATTGGGGCTTGACCACATTAGTGATCGTGATCAGCACATTCTCCAGATCTTTCCCGCCGAAATTGTCCACTACTTTGAAGGTAACAGAGTATAAGCCTGCTTGTGCATCGGTGGGAATCCATTTGAATAATCCGCTATCTTTGTCTAAAGATGCTCCTTGCAAAGGCGGCGAAGCAGTAAGGATGCTATATTCTAGTTTATCATTATCTGCATCAGTTGCACTTACGGTGAATTGTAACAACTGTTCTTCTTGTACAACTTTGTTAGGGATATTATCAAATACGGGATTTCTGTTGACATCCTTAACTGTAATAGTAGCTAATTCCCATGCTGATTTTTCATCTCCATCATCTGCTCTGAATCTGAAGTCGATATTTTTTGAAAGGCTAGGGTGTTTTACGAAATCATAACTAGGAGTCCAGGAAAATTGTCCGGTATTCTCATTAAATGTAGCTCCTACAAAACTAGGGTTAAACCATAAGCAAGTGCTTCCTAATTTAAAACAAACCTTTGCTTCATAGGTAAGATCATCGCCATTAACATCAGTTGCAGAGACCTTGAATTGCAAATTCTGGTTTTCAAAGACTTCTTTGTCAGGAACAGCGTTCATGTCCGGAGCAGTGTTGATAAATACAGGTATTGCTGGAACTTCTAAAATCAAATTGGGATTTACTTTCAGATATAAGCTGGCATCAACTACTTCGTTATTTGCATCTTTTAATTTTATAACAATAATATATTCTCCTACTTTGTTTTTGTAATGTTCTGGAAGAACAGTAATCACTTGATATCCTAGGCTGTTCCCTACGTTAACATTTTTTGAAACAAGAGTGCTGACTATCTTGCCATCAGCTTTGCTGTTGATAGTAGCAGTTACATGTACAATCTGTCCTGCGGTAGATCCAAAGTAACCAGTAGTAAAGGTTGCAGAACCGCCATTATATATAGTCTTGCTATTAGTCCCATTATCCCAAGCAAGATACTTTGTGCTTCCATCCTGCTTCAACCAATTGATCTGGGCAGTTGCGCTTACAGTGAGAAGCAGAGTCATTAATAGTACAGTTAGTAACTTAAATCCTTGTTTCATGTTTACTCCTTGTTAGGGCAGTAGGCAGCACCTGCGCTGAACATACCATCAACATTACTGAAATCAGTTCTGAATCCGCCGGCTGGGATAAGACAGACCGGTCCTAACTTCAAGCGTAGGCCAAATGTTGCATACCCAGAAAAGGCAGTATCGGTATCATCTGAGTTATTGGAAATATTAGTTCCTTCTACGAGATTACCATTGATGTACTGTGCAGAACTTTCCCCGAATTTGCGAGTGGTCAAGTCACGCATGATTCCATGTTCTAATTCTAAGCCGATTCCCCATGGTTCTTTTTTGTCAAAAGGAATCATGTATCCGGCCATTGACCCAAGTCCAATTCCAAACTGTTCTAGGGAATAGTCATTTTTACCACGCATCACTAATTGTCCTGCTAAAGGGCCTTCTGTTGCAGGAGCATTTAAGTCTACAGAGTTAGAGCCAGAACCATAATATCCTAAAATTCGTCCGCCCCAGTACCAGTTAGTGAAATTAGGCTGTACAGTTAAAGACAAACTTCCGCCTTGCAGGTTTCCGCCAAATCCATAGGTCTCATCTTCAGCAGTGAAGATCTGTAGATAACTTGCTCCTGGGCTGAACAGTAAGAAAGGTAATTTCTCTTCTGTGGTTGGTTCAGGTGTAATCGGCGTTGGAGTAGTTGGTTTTGGTGCTTCTGCTTTCCGATCGCAAGGGAAATAGAATGTGTTGGCTGGGTTTGTTTCAGATAAATTAACGATCCATTCAGCTTTCTCTAACTTTCCATCCAGAGTTCTCTTGTCAGCAGGCAGATTATACTTTTGTGGAAATCCATCCAGCCCAATGTTACAGTAACTAGGTTTACCCAGAACAAGCTCAATGAGAACTTTAGTTTGATTAGTATTGATTAGTTTTTTTTGTTGATACCAATCTTCTTGGTCTTTTTTACTTACATTAGTTGCGTTATCATTACGTCCGGTTACACTTGCAATCTCTTTTGGAGTAGCAATTTTAGCTTCATTTGCAGATGCAATATTTGATGCAGCAAAAATCGCAGCACCTAACATAATACTTCTTAACTTGTTTTCGATGGTCATTTTTTTAATCTCCTTATCTTCCTTGTCTAAAGTAATCAGATGTTGATTTAGGGCATTCCTTTACCGGCGGACATGCTCTTGGTGTATAAGTTGGACAGCTCTTGGGCCGCTTTCGTAATTCATCTCTTTCCGCAATACATTGATTTTTTTCTTCAAGGCACGCTTCTAACAAGCCTTCGTTTCTTCCTTTATCTCGGTTACATAGGTCTAATTTGTTTTGTAAAGAGTTAAGATGTTCGTTGTAACATGGATCTTTATCTTTAGGAGCGCCAGCATCGCCTACATAAGTTGCGCCGCCTGCGCCAGTTTGAGAAACGGGATTATAATCCCCATTACAATCATCACATTCTTTCAAAAGCAAAAATCCTGCAGTAAGTGCTACGCCCGCAAGGCCGCCTATAACATATCCTTTTTTACGTTCATTTGTTTTAAGGCTAACTTCTTTAGCAGTATGACTATATTGATAATCTTCTGTTTCTTCCCTTTTTTCTTTTTCTGGCATGATAACCTCCTTAAGTGCTTTTGTCACAAAGAAGTAGTGTATTTTATAAATGTTTCTACCTGTTGGTTATAACAAGGAGTGAATTACAAGTAATATCAACAGTAGAAATACTGTCAATTTAGTAGTTATTCTTTTCTTACAATACATTAAATAATTCTAGAACAACCCCTGCTCCAAATAATAAAATCAACAAAGAACCAAGAAACTTATGCGTCTTTAAAGAGTATTCTGGTGACCTATCACCATGTAATTTTGCTTTCCAATACGAAAAGATGATCAAGATTGCCTGTATGCCGCCGGCAATTGCTCCAGTAATAGCGATGATAGGAATAAATGTTGCGAGGGAAAAAATGGTAATAAGGAGCGGAACGGAAAAAGTAAGCAATAACGCAGCAGATTGCGGGAAAATGTAATCATATTCATACATTTCTATGAGGGCAATGCTGAGAGTTAAGAAAGAAGTGAACATTGACAAAACAGCAATAACATTAGCAAGCACCCCCAATGTTGGGAAAGAATAAATGCTCAAGGCTACGGTAGCTATCTTCTGATTTGGCGCAAGTAATTCAAAATTATCCAAACCGATTAAGCCGACGACGATAAATGCAAAAAGGATGTACAATATAATTGGAATTATCGAGCCAATAATGATGGCTTTCTTCATCTTCTGTTTCTCTTGCTCCAATACTTCCTGCATTTCTGGGACGGAAGGCATTCCCATCAAGGCAAATAAAATCACTCCATACGGCGCAAAGAACTTCGCCCAGTTTAAGGAAGCGAGGTTACTCAGATGTATATTTTGATACGAAAAGATTCCAATGAGAACTACTATTAATAGCAATACGCCTATAAGGATCAGCTCTGCTTTGCCAGCTGCTTTAATCCCTTTGTAAATAATAAGGAATGCGATGACGAAAAAAAGTATACTGTACCATAATGGATTGCCCCAGCGGAAAATTGCTCTGAGACTTTCTCCTTCGCCAATCAGGTATGCCGTCAACGCTCCATATGTCCCAAAGACCATCGAAAACATCATTAACCGTTTTCCCCAAGGACCAAGATATTTTTCAGCGTAACCTGTCAGCTGATGCTGTTGTTTCGTTCTGAGTACAATTTCTCCGGTCATTAAATTGAGAAGCAAAAATGAAAGTCCTAAAACAACAATAATGATGAATCCGAAGAGAAAACCGCTTTGGGCAACCACATAGGGGATTGCCAAAATTCCAGCGCCCACAATAGTTCCTACTAACGTAGATGTTGCTAGCAGTATTTTATGTCTTGATAAGAAACCTCTTTCAGGCGAACCTCTTTTTTTAAACATCGATTTAGATTATATTATGTACATTTATATATTTTATGAGAAGAAAAAAATTAACTACCTGTTTTTCAAATAATCGTTAAGATGTTTTTCTAGTTCTTTAGGAGTTTGCTTGCTGCCAGACGCTCTGGGAGAGCCTATGATCGTATTTCCCCCGCCCCATTGGTCTTTCGCATCTGCGCTTATTCCCTCGATTTTATTAAAAAAATCTGGGAGTTGATCAACGGGAAGAGGGATGTAGGGAGACATTCTGCCAATAGAATAAGTGTAGGTTCCATCGCCATTTTCTCGCACCGCGACGAAAGCTTTGATTCCATCTGCAAATAGTTTTGTTCTTGCTTGAGCTCCAATTTCTCGGACCATAGCCCAATTGGTTCCGCCGCCAATTCTTTCATAGCGTAAGTCGGGGGCAACTTCTCCTCCTTGCCCAAGGACGTGTTTAGAAATTCTCTCGTAAACAGCTTCCATAACATTTCTCATTTCATGCTCGTCCATTTTTTGGATTCGGCCAGTTACTCTTGCATTAGTGTAAGGTTCATATACCCAAGCTAGTTCACGCATTAATTTTGAAAGTGGATCAAATGGATACGCTCCCGCAGTACAATCTTGTAAATCTTCAGCGTATACTAATCTGTTAATGAGTGGTTCACTTTTTTGTCCTTCTATCCTTTCATGATTTTTCAATAGCCAATAGGCTGTACTTGTGTCCTGATCAGGATCGTTAACGTAAACATGTCCTTCAACTTTTCCTTCAGGTCTAAAACTATCTATCAGTCCCTGCTTTAAAGCCAAGAATACTTGACCGCTGGTGCTTCTGGTTGCTAATCTGTCAACTTCTTCGTGATGGTTGAAGTTTACATGCGGCCCCTTTGGATCAAAATGTGTAGCGCCATACACAAAACCATCTAAAGCTATAGAATATGCTGGCTTTGTTTTTATAAATTCGTCCCAGGTCATTACCTTCCGAGGCTCAATGTGGAGTTGCATAAGTTTATTCAGGTAATATCCTACTTATAAAATTTTCCACTAAAAATGAGTTACCCAATAAAATAGAAATTTTTGTTATAATTCAAGGCTAGATAAATAGTCACAGCAATGAAATCTGCTGCCAGTCCAACTCCAATTCCTTGATTTTCTTTTTTCCGAAGTACTGCATTATAAGCAGCAACCAGGCGCTGAGAAAATTTCCCTTTAGATTGTAAAAAGGTATTGTAGGAAATCTTGATGTCCGGAAAATTCTTTAAAAACTGTTTGTTGTGAATGACTCCGGTTGGATGACCGCCGTTACTCTCCCGCTCAAATTCCTGTTTATAAAAGTCGAAAACTGAATCAACGTCATGTCTTTGTACTTCATACTGTTTACCTCTATGGCTGAAGGAAATATCTCTTGCAGCTTCCTTCCCTTCTAAAAACGATACCACATCTTCTTGGTCGGTTTCTTTTATGACTTTGCCTGCGGCCGTAAGCAATTTATCTACACTGTCTTTAGAAGATGGATCGTACAGAATATGCGCGGCGACGATAGGAAAGGAGAATTCTAATATCCCTAAATTTATTTGTCCTCCCTCTCGGTTAGCCTTACTAAGAATAACTGCTTCTTTAAAGAATTTATATATGCCGGATGGATTCCCATTTCTCTGAAGATGCTCGGCTAGATGATAATATGCAGGATAAACGTTTACACCTCCAGCGATAAACATCTCTAAGGTATTTTTAGGAGTGTCTTCATGTCTGGTAACACAGCCAGGTTTATCTGAAAGGGGCTCTAAAGCACAAGCCATAGCTATGTTTCTTGCTTCTTTTTCTGGAAGTGAAAGCGCGTTATACGCTGCTTCAACTTGTTGTAGAATATCCATTTTTATGAAAGTAAGTCTATTCTTTAAAAATTTTTTCTGAAAAGAGTGGGGCTGCTGGGATTTGAATTCCTGAGCAACAAACATCAGCTTGTCACTTCCCAGATCCGAAGCTGGCTCCAAGGAAAGTTTTGTCACTGCCTATTGGCTCAACCCTCCATGCTGGAGGCTCCTATTTTTGGCGGTAGTTTATACCTCTGCCAGGTTATACTACAGCCCCGCCAAATCCATAAAATGACGTTCTTTTATTAAGATTTTCGTTTTGGAATTATCTCTTAGGTTCTTCAGGGATGACAATCCAGGCAATAATATAGGCGATAATACCAAAACCCATAGAAATCAAGGTTGCAATAGCCCAAATCAATCTAACCACTACTGGATCTACGTCTAAATATTCTGCAATGCCGCCGCAGACACCACCAAGTACTTTGTCTTTTCTGCTGCGGTACAATCGTTTGATTGATTTGGTCATAAAGATTAGAAAATGAGGAGCTCTATTAAAATTATTGCTAATAAAACAGCAATTAATAAAAACAACTCTTATCTTTTCTAAATATGGATGGCTCTGACGTAACTATAATCATACCTACTTTAAATGAAGGTGGGAATATAGGGAAAGTTATCCGAGATCTTAAACAGTTATATAACCAAGCTAAAATCTACGTAGCTGATGACGGGAGTTCGGATCTTACTAAGGTAATTGCCAAAAAAGAAGGAGCGATTGTTATTGACCGCACCAACCGAAAAGTAAAAGGCATCACTGCATCAGTAGTAGAAGCACTTCAGCAGGCAACCACTGAAAAGATTATCGTCATGGATGGCGACTTACAGCATCCGCCCGAAAAAGTGCAGGAAATGATAAGAGCATTAGATAATGCTGATATGGTAATCGCGGTTCGGGAAAAAGTCATCGGTCCATGGGGTATTTTTCGACGATTAGAAAGCAAGGCTGCAACTGAGCTGATAAAGATGCGATTACGAAAGAACATTCACGATCCTTTGTCAGGCTTCTTTGGATTTAGGAAGAAATTACTTTCCAACCTCAACACTGAAGAATTTGAAATGCGCTGCTTTAAAATCTTATTTAATATATTAAAGAATATTGACTTGCAAAAAACAACTCTTGCCTACGTTTACTATGATTTTGATATCAGAAAAAATGGAGAAAGTAAACTTGGAACCAGACAAGTATATTATTTTATCAAAAATTTACTAACCTAAAATGCTCACCTTAAAAACACGAAAGATAATCCTCGCTTTAGCGGCGATCCAGCTGTTTATAATTCTATTCCTTTCCATACAGAATCAAATTTATACCTGGGATGAAGGAAGTTATATCATCAACGGATTAGAATTATCGAAAGAGAAAATTAGTCTAGTATTGGAAAAATATGTTGCCCATGAAAGGCATCCTTTGCTGAGTTGGATTATTGCCGGCATGATTAAGGTAGGATTGCCGCTAATATCATATAAATTCATTTCTTTTGTTTCTTTACTTTTGCTTCTTCTGTTGACCTATAAAATGGGCATGGAATTCTTTGATAGGGATATTGCCTTGACCGCTTCTTTTCTGCTCTCAACCATTCCAGCAGTTATTTTTCTTTCGGCAAAAGTTCTCACAGACATTCCCAGTACCTTACTCTTCTCGTTTGCTCTTTATCTCTATTACGTAGGGTTGGAAAAACCAAGGAATTTTCTCTGGGGAGGATTGGTAGGCGGTATTTCTATTATGATGAAAGATTTAAACTTCCTGTTGCTCCCGATCTTACTTGTATTTATGATTGCTTTCTGGAAAAAAATCAACTTAAAATATTTTGTAGGATCATCAGTGATTGCTTTTATCTCCATGCTTCCCTATTTTATCGACAATTATCTTCGCTGGGGCAATCCATTATATAGAATCATCGCTCATATTCAAATGGTCAATGAAGGAGTTGGCTACAGCAGCTTCTCTATTCTAAATCATCCTATTGCCTGGCTGTTTATTCTGCCCATCTTACTCGGCTTACCTCTATTCATATTATTTGTAATGCATCTTTATCAGAGGAAAAGAACGTGGTATTTTAATCCCCAGCTGCGCTTTCTCCTGATTTGGTTTTTTGTGCCATTTTTCATTTTCCTGGCAAAACAAAAAATCAATCCGCGATTGATAGGAATGTTCTTGATTCCTGTCGTTCTTTTGGGAAGCTATCAACTAATACAATCAAAGAAATGGAAAATGTGGCTAATATCCTGCCTGCTTGTAAATGGATTTTTGATAACTCCTTTGGTAATATATCCGCATATTCACTTAACTTCAGAACATCAAGAAGCGTTTGCCTTCGTAAAACGGAATCTTGCCGAAAATGAGACTATTTCTAGCAATGCCAGCCCGCCTTCAGTTATTGCTTGGTACTCAAATAGAATAACTGTTTTTAACCTGGATCCCGATGACAATGAGACGGTAAATTATTACCTTTTTGATAAAACTTATGAAAAGTATACCCAAAGAACCAATCTTAATCCTGCGCATTATCACATTTTATTTGAAAATAGAAAATATATCCTGTATCAGAAAATTAATAAATCGAAAGAGAAGTAAGATTCCATGATCATCCTAGACGGTTCATACGGCGAAGGCGGCGGTGCTCTCACAAGAACAGCCTTAGCTCTCTCAGCCTTAACCAACCAAGAATTCAAAGTAACTAACATTCGTGCTGGAAGGAAAGATTCTGGATTGAAGGCGCAGCATCTCACGGCCATTAAAACATTAAAGGAGTTTTGCCGCGCCGAAACCAGCAACATCGACATAGGCTCTACCGAACTGCATTTTAAGCCGGGAAAAATCAAGAAAGGAATTTATGATATTGACATAGGAACAGCAGGAAGCATCACTCTTCTACTGCAGGCATTGATTCTTCCCAGTTTATTTGCGCCGGGAAAAGTTACATTTAATATAACCGGCGGCACTTGCGGAAAATGGCAGGCGTCTGTTGATTATCTGCAAAATATCCTGCTTCCCTACCTTCATCGGTTTGTGGAAAAAATAGAATTGAAAGTTCTCAAGCGCGGGTATTATCCTAAAGGCCAAGGATTAATACGTTTGGAAATTAGTCCGCGTTTCAACATCCACAGGTATGAATCGTTTTCTGCACTGGCAGATGAATTACCTTTCAAAGTTTCCAAAATACAGTTATTAGAACAAGGGAAACTAGAGCAAATTCGCGGTATCGTAAACGTATCTGCAGAATTGCAGGAGAAAGAGGTTGGAGAGAGAATAAAGAATGCGATTGTAGGAAGCCTGAAGCAGTATAGTGTTCCTATCAACATCAGGGTTGAGTATGCGAAAGCAGAAAGCATTGGCGGAGAAGCACTAGTCTGGGGGGTGTTTAGTACGGATGGAAAAGTGGATTACGATAATCCGATAATCTTGGTCGGCGATGCTCTCGTTGAAAAGAATAAAAGTTCGGAAGAAATCGGCAAGGAAGCTGCGGATGAGTTGAAGAGACAGATTGATGCAGGAGCAGCTGTTGATCATCATCTTGTCGACCAATTGATTCAATTCATGGGCTTATTGCCGGGATCGAAGATAAAAGCTGGCGAAGTGAGCAAGCATGCTGAAACGAATATGTATATAGTGGAAAAGTTTTTGCCGGTTGGATTTAAAGTGGAGAAGAATATGGTAAGTGTGGAAGAAAAGTGAAATTTTTAGGAAATTTTTATAAAGAAATATGTGAAGTTGATAGTTATGGCACCAATATTGCTAGAAAAACCGATTACTTTGTACGATGCTGCTGGGCAGCCTCTCCGTTCTTACAACTTAGAATTAGGGGACGTGATTAAAGAGAACGGAAAGGTACTGTTTCAACACACAAATCAATGGAATGATTATTTTCGTGGTTTAGGCGGCGGAATTAACCAGCTTACCCTTCCGGAAGCATACGCCGCAATCGAGCAAATGCAGGAAACCAAACATCCTGGTTTAGAAGGTTTTTTCCAAGATTTAACTACGAACGGTCTGATCTTAAACACCCAGTTTGATTATCACAACAATATCATTACCCATCGTTTAAATGATAATGACAAAGTGGAAATACGATCATCTATTCCCGAAGAAAGTGGAAAGATGGAAGGTTTAATTCAAGCTTCATACTGGAGGGATGCTGTCCAGAGAATGTTGTTATGCAAAGATGTTGAGAAAGCAGTAGAGGTTCTTTCTATTGCAAGCGGAAGAGTGCCTTATTTGTTCACCCCTTCGTATGAATCGCGATCGCGTTATCCGGTAAGAACGGCGTGGTTTGGTTGCGATAGTAATTACTTATACCTCAATGGCTACGACGATCTCTATAACGACTTCGCCGCTCGTTTGGTACGTCGTGCGAGCGTCAGCGAGCAGGAAGCGCCCGCAGGGCGCAGCGCGGAAAAAACTGCCTCAGAAGAAAGAATATTCCAACCAGTAACTAAAGAATTAATCTTGCCAATCGCACAATCATATATCTCCGGCTATGACTGGAAAACATTTTCAGAACGCATCCCAGACCAAGCTCCTGCTTTAGGAGATGTTTTGTTAGCAGCGCATAAAGATCATTTTGTCTGCGACTTTGCTCGTCCGGAGTTTGATGAGAAGATGCGCGGATTGTATTTTCCAACGCAGGTTAAGAAATAAATAGCTCTTCCGTCACAGTTAAATATTTAAAGTTCAAAGCTTTTTTAGTACATAGGTAGGCTGACCCCGTAAAATGCTTACTATTGTAAGCTGGCCAACACCAAGTGCGTGATGCGGTTGGACAAGTCACTACCTACCTGTTTTTTTCTAAATCAATTAGGTTCCATAAGCGGATTATTTCTTCATAAGACGCCTTGACCAGGTTTAGTTTCCTTCCTTTATCCCAACGACACTCTTTAGAACCTCTTTTACGGTAGGAGTTTGCAAAACCATCGGCACAGGAGATTATTTTTCCTCCCCTTCCTCCTTTTTTCTGTTCTTCTCTATATTGGCCGATAGACCTAATGCTTTTATTGCTTTTGCCTTCTTTTTTAAAAAGTGAAGATAAGTATTCTTTAACTTCAAGGAAAGTTTCATCTGTGCATAGAATAAGCTCTCTGATACCGTCAATATCTTCTTTAACGATTAAATAGATGCAAATAGCATAGAGTCTTGGAAAATCATCATCAGCATTTTTGTTTTCTACAATTCTTGTCACCTGTTTGCCGGAAAGAAAAAGACCCTTATGCTTTTGCTTTTTTTCGTCAGTCCAGGCAATTCCAACATTTTCTCTATTGTAAAATTTACCACTCATGTCCACATGGATAATCATATCAGGGCGTGGATTCAATTGATTTATAAGGGTTTTTAGAGTGTAGTGATGGTTCTCAAAAAGTTCAAGTGATAATTAAAGTTACCAGTAACAAAATTCTTTCCTTATGTCAAAAACTTTATAAATAACCATCAGTCTGATGTGTTTATGCCAGCAAAAGTTTGTATATCTACCAAGAAACGAATTGATAATGATCAAGGAGCAGTTACTTTTCTCTGTCCTAAATGCGGCGATTATGAAATCGTGCGCAGTTCTTTTGCCAGGGTCAATGGATTGAAATACATCTGCCCCTGCGGCTTTGAAGGGCCGAATTAGAAGCTTGAAAAATGGAATATACTCAAAAGGAGGAAGTTGTCACGCGGTGACTAAGCTCACGAAGTGAGCGCATGTCGCCATAATGATCAAACTTTTAGAAGTTTGTGGCAAAAGCTATCATCACTTTCAAATTAATGCCTGAATCTCCTGAGGTAGATTTGGAAGCGATTAAAGTTCAAGCTTTGAAAATCGCGGAAGAAGCAGGAGCAATTGGAGAGATGCAGACTAAGATTGAACCCATCGCCTTCGGCCTGAAAGCAGTTCTTGTTCTCGCTATGTACGATGTTGAAGGCGCAGATTTTGATGCTATCGCTCAGAAGATGTCTGAGATCGAAGGCGTACAGAACGCCGAAGTTGCCAAGATGGATTTGGCACTGGGATAAATTTTTCTTTAGAGAACTTTGAAAAAAAGGAATTTTCGCATAGTAAGTCATGTTCAGTGCGAAAATTACGCCTATTTCAAAGTCTCTTAGAGAACTTTGCCAAGAAAATATCAATTATGCAAAGTTCTCTTTAAATTATTATCAAAATATTTAAATATACTAAGGTATACTGTAGTATACATGGAAGCAACCACCATAAAAGTTCATGAAGATACAAAACTTGAGCTAGATAATTTTCGGGAATATAAGCATGAGAGTTATGACGAAGTCTTGAAAAAAGTCCTCTTTATTGCCAAAACTTGCAAAACCCAACCCAAATTGAGCAAAGAAACAGTTGAAGCGATAGAAAAAGCTCGGGAAAGAATTAAGAAAGGAAGATTTCTTACCGAAGCAGAAGCACGAAAAAGATTGGGTTTGTAAAATTATTTTGGTGGTTTTTGGATGTATGGAATAATCTTTGATGAAGATGCTATAGATTTTCTTAATACTCTTCCTAAAGAGATCAAAGAAAGAATTTTTAAGAAGATCATCTCAACAAAAGAAGACCCTTTCCATTTCTTTGAAAGATTAAGCAGTAGAACAGATTATAAACGTATGCGCGCTGTTAGTTTCCCCTGAATACTTTTTGGGGTTGGATTTTAGTGCAACGTCCGGCGAAGCCGAAAAATACAAAGTTTGAGGTTCGAGCGTTTTAGATGTTGGTGTTGTACCTGTTGGGTAGTAAATGAACGAAAGATTTAAATACTTGCTATTAATAACTATACTCAGAGAGAATAAAATGGATAAATCAGAAGTTAAAGAATATAGAGAAAGAAGCGGGACTGCTGAATTGAAATTTGTAGATGGGTCATATCTATTGCTAGTACCATATAGAAATTGGGGAAATATTGAAGGTTTTGATTCTGCATTGCTATATAAAAATGGAACTCTTGAAGCTTTAGCAACCGACAGACCATCAAGATATTCAAGACCTGAAGAAAGTGGATTTTGGTCAAAAGGACAGATTTCTCAACAGCAATTAGCCGAATATCTAACTGCCGTAGCACAAGTCGGAAGACAAGTTTATGACGATTATCATGCAAAAAAAATTGATGAAAATACCTGGAGAAATCAATTTTGGGAATTCTGGAGAATAACTTCCGAAAGCGGAATGTTGAGAGAATCACTTAAAGAAGGAAGAGAAAGAGTTTTTGATAAAAATCCTGGAAGATACAGAGATAGAATATAGACACCAACCTCTTTTTTATTATTTCTCAAATCTCTGATTTGACTATATTTTAGCCCGAACCTCAAATTGAAACTAATTAAGGATTGGCGATTATAGGATTATTGCAAATATTGATCACAGCAGCAAGAAAATAAATATCGTATTTATCGAACACCGGAAAAATGTTTATGAAAAAATGTAATTCACTTGCTTAACTTATTCACCGACTCCAGCGCTTTCAATCTCTCTCCAGCATTAATGCTCTGCCCCCAGAGATTCCAGAACACTTTCTGCAGCCATTGAATCCATTCTTGTTCTTGAATTAAGTAAAACAAAAATGTTTTCTCTTTCAATTCCCGGCAATACAAGGGACTCATCACTTCTTTGATGGAAACAAATTGATCGTCAACTAAGATTGCTCGCAGCGGTTGTTCGCAATGCCGTATTTCCACCGCATCCCAACCCACGCGCTGATTAAGAGATAACATCTCTTCCGTATTTTTTTGTGACGTGATATCAACCCTAGTTAAAACTTTTATCCTGATTTTTTTCTTGGCTAGATCTTCCAATATTTTATGGATGTTTGGTCCTAACTCCACCCAGGAAAGATTGCCGGAGAAAAATAAGATCTGCTGCTGCGCCTGAGAAAGCAGGTAATCAAAACGAATCTGCTGCTGTTGCGAAAATTCAGTAGTTTCAATGAATGCCTTCCTGTTATCAGGATCAACAAATTGGTAGATATCTAATGGTGAGAAATCTTCTTTGCGTTTTCCCTGCACGATCTTCTGAAGCAGCCGTTCCTGATAGGCGCTGCCTTTCGCTCTTTCCAAGGCATTCCAATAGACAACCTTCAAGGCACCCCTGCTTCCTTCACGAAAAATTCTGGTCGCAATTAAACCAGTTTCTTGGGCGATAAGTTCTACATAGCGGTCAGCAGTCCGCCAGTTCTTGCCGATAGTTTCCGCTATCTCTTGAACAGTCCTTGGCTTCTGCTGGATGATGCGAAGAATGCTCTCTTTGATTTCCTTTTGAATAGCCATGATACAACACTCTGACTTTATTTTTGTGAGTAATTGATATGTTCCCTACAAGTATATATGTATTTGTATGGAAAAATATATACTTACGGGCGGACCAGGGGTTGGGAAGACGACTATTCTCAATGAGTTAGAAAAAAATGGTGAAATTACTCTTTCTGAAGTGGCTAGAGAAATTATTGCTGAGGAACAAAAGAAGGAAAATGGAATTTTACCTTGGAATAATTTAGCTCAGTTCCAGGATTTAGTGATTGAAAGACAGTTGCGGCGAGAAAATGTATATGAAGAAAACTGTAAAAGAATATTTCTTGATCGCGGCTTGCCAGATTGTCTCGCTTTTACTGAGGTAGGAAATGTTGCCATTCGTAAAGATATTTATGATTTAATTGAAGAGGCAGATTACCAGAGAGTATTCTTTCTTGAACAACTTCCTTGCTACAAACAAGATGAAGAACGTAAAGAAGATCCAGAATTGGCTCTACGAATCCATCAAAGATTGTACGAAGTCTACGATCGGTTAGGTTTCGACATAGTTACTGTTCCGATATTCAAGACTATCGAAGAACGAGTACAATTGGTTCTGAAAGAAGCACAGTATGCAAAGAATCGTGAGATTGAACGAAAATACAAGGTTGGACATAATGCAGTAAAAGAGCAGTTAGAGAGATATGCAGTAAGATACATAGGTACTGATAATGAAGAAAATACCTCCTACGATATTGGAGAGGTATTGAAAAACCTCGATTGTACTTTCAGGATACGCCAGACTGGTGGAGAACATATCCTCACCGTAAAAGGACCCAGTAATAATCCAGATTTTACCAACAAGCCAGAATACAATTTCTCCATCCCCAAACCAGTTTCAAGAGCATTAAATGCGATTCTGCCGGAATCGGTTTCCTATTCTAAGCGGCGGGAGAATTATCGCCCTCTCGGTGATGCCAAATGCACTATCAGTCTTGATTATCTTTTCGGATTAGGTGAATTTGTAGAGATAGAAGCAACTAGTGAGAACCAGGTCTTGTTATGGGAAAAAAGATTGGGGATCAGCGAGTATGCGATCAATACATCGTATCCTGCTTTAGTGAAAGAACATGAAAACGCAGATTCTCGTTGAAGGGCCCGATTGCTCAGGCAAAACAACTTTAGTTGAAAGGCTAAAGAATGAATTACGTTGGGATGCCAAAGCGCTTCATCATCTAAACGGAAATCAATTCAATAGGTATCTGAAAGAATATGCTCTCCAAGAAAAAATTATCTTCAACCGCGGACATTATTCTGAAATTGCTTATGGAAAATTATGGAGAGCCGGTAATCCTTTCTCAGCAGAAGAACAACAAATTCTGGATAAAATTTGTCAGCAAAATATGGTTATCATCTTTGCCTGTCCGCCGCTTGAAGTATTACAGCACAGATATCGAAAAAGAAATTTCCAGCAACAAATTAAATACGAAGAATTAGAATTAGTGAGAAATAATTTCTGTGAATTTATGGAAAGCGTTCCTCATCTTTTATACCAATCGGCGTCTTATGATGAATTACAATCTCTTGTCACAAATGTCGCCGGCAAAATAAAATGATCTTGACTGGTTCCGAAATAAAAAAAGAAGTGCTAGATCGAAGAATTCACATTTTACCTTTCGATGAAAAAAATATCAACCCTAATAGTTATAATTTTAGATTAGGAAAGGTTTTGAAGATATATCGAGAGAAAATTCTTGATGCAGCTGCGCCTATGGATTTTGAAGAGATAATTATTCCTGAAGAAGGTTACATCCTTCAACAAAATCAACTTTATTTGGGACATACTATAGAAGAGATGGGCTCTGATTTTTTTGTTCCTATCATGCAGGCGCGCAGTTCCATCGGCAGATTAGGATTGTACATTTATCTCAACTCTGGCTTAGGTGATTTAGGCTTCAAAAAACAATGGACTTTAGAACTGCATGCTATTCATCCCTTGAAAGTTTATCCCGGGATGAAAATTGGACAGATGCTCTTCTGGAAACCACTAGGAGAAATAAAACTCTATCAAGGGAAATATAAAGATTCTCAAGGTCCAGAAGTCAGCCAGATTTGGAAAGATTTTGAACAGTAGTATTTTACTACACAATCTATTTATACTTGGCCGTCAGTTTTCATCCATGTTTAGAAAAATAGGTGTTGTAATCTTAACTATTTTTTTAATTGGTTGTACTGTAGCTCAACAACCAACCACGGAGGTATTCGAAATGAAACTAACCAGTTCTGCATTTACGGAAGGAGCAAAAATCCCGTCCAAATATACCTGTGACGGCCAAAATGTCAATCCACCATTAACGATTTCTGATGTCCCTGCAAAGGCAAAATCATTAGTCTTAATTATGGATGATCCAGATATTCCCGATTTTGTCAAACAGAAATTTGGAATTCAAGTATGGGATCATTGGATAGTGTTTAATGTTCCACCGGAAACCAGAGAAATTCCAGAAGGAAAAAATCCTCCAGGAGTAGTCGGTAGAAACACCGGCGGCAATAATAGTTATGGCGGCCCATGTCCTCCTGATCGTGAACACCGCTATTTCTTCAAACTGTATGCTTTAAATACAGAATTAGATCTTCCCGAAGGAGCAACTAAGGCAGAAGTAGAGAAAGCGATGAAGAATCATATTCTTGCTGAAGCGAAATTGATGGGAAGGTATGAAAGGGTGAAGTGATTAATTCTTTTTCTCCAGCTCTTGTAATCTTTTTGCCTCTTCTTCTTTGCCAATGAATCGTAGAATTGGTTCAGGAATGTAACGACAGGTCTGCCGGAAGAAGCTCTGGTAAGCAGTTTCTACTTCTTCTCTGCTCCAGCCTAGCTTACCAGCAACATCTCCTCTAAAATCATAAAAATTATTTTCAAAAACAGAGACAATCTCGTAGTGGAGTTCTAATCTATATTCCCCGCCGCCTGTAAGTGCCTCGTACACTTCTGTCGGCAGCAATAATTTTCCTTTTTCAATTTTTGCTCCAAAATCTCCAGGAGAATAATTTAATTCTGCAGAACTTTCTATTTGTAATAAATCATCGATGGTCATTTCTTCACTCCCTTCTTTCCATCCTTCTTCTCAAAATCTAATGACACAGAATTAATGCAATACCTTTTCCCTGTCGGTTTAGGTCCGTCGTCAAATAAATGCCCTAAATGCCCGCCGCAGTTTTTGCACACCACTTCTTTCCTATGCATCCCAAAGTTATAATCATCTTTCAACTCAATATTTTTCTTATTTGCATCAGCGAAACTCGGCCATCCTGAGCCGGAATCAAATTTAGTATCTGAAGAAAATAATTCTGCTCCACAGGAAGCGCACATGTAATTGCCTTTTTCTTTGTTGTACAGCCATTTGCCGGTGAAAGGAGCTTCCGTTCCTTTCTCTAGGAGAACATGCTGTTGTTCAGGAGTTAATTTCTTTGATTCTTTTTTCATTATGAATACACTCCGTGTTCGATGCGGCTCAGTATTTTTTCGACTTCTTGAGAATTTCCTTCTTTACAAACATCGTAAGGTCTTTTTCCTCCCAGCGCCCCAATATTAGAAAAATACCAATCACGCACTTCTTCTTCCCTTGCCTCAAAAACATCCTTCATGCGGGAAACTAAATCCTCTCCGGCGGTTCTGTTCATCTCACTGGTAAGGTATTCATCTAAAACTTGAAATTGTTTCCGTTTCAAGAAATCATCAATATTCATGTAATTATAACAGAGATTTAACTATAAAAATGTATCTGCCTTATTTTTGCTTCATCACCCTAACAATCTCTTTAATCCCTGCTTTGGTCTTGATTCCTGTCGGCGAAAACTGTGTCCGTACACCTTTTACTTTCTTCAAAACCGGTTCCAGTTTGGTTGTTTCTAATTCATATTTCTTGGCAATAACATGTAAATCATAAAATCCAACTCTATCATCCTTTGATTCCTGATGCAGCAAATCCAGAAATTTCTGCTCTTCTGGAAAATGGTTTTCTTTTTTCATCCTGGCAAGCAATTTTTTGTCAAATAATTTTCCTGTCCACAATGGGCCGAAATAGTCAAAACCTTTCTCGGCATTACATTCGCTACTCTTGAATTCCAAGGTCTTCGGGTTAAATAATAAGTACTTATGTTCTTTTAACACTTCATCACATTTTTCCTTGCTCTTCAACGACTTGAAATATATTTTAAAGTAATGGTCTTTATGATGGGCAAGTATGGGAATCAACGCTTTATCGAACTGCACGCCCTGCAGCTGCACTTTCCTGATTAATATTCGCAATCCAATCTCATGCATCATGTAATTGCGTACTGCCCTGGCCCAATATTTTCTCTTGGTAACCTTGGGATATGTTCCAGTCAATGCCGCCGTGTCTGTCGCCGTAACGGCAATAATCCCATTCCGCGTAATTCTAGCTACTGCAGAAGCCAAAAACGGATTAGGGCTGCCAAACGGATCGATCTCGATGTAATCAAAATAGCCGCAAAATTCTCCTTTGATACAGCGCTTGACCTGATTCAGCAAGAAAAGATTAGCATCTTCATTGCCGATGGTTATTTTTTGTTTGGCGAGTTTATTTAATTTCAGATTATCTGCGAATACTTTAGGAAAATTTTCCTTAATATCATTTACAAAAATGTGCTTTATCTTTCCCGGTTTTAGTTCTTTCAAAAATCGCAACTCTCTAATCCCCGAACCTGCCAAGGGAGAAGCGATGTTCATATTCTCATTCTCAACAGAATTCAGCAGCAGAATGGCAATATTTCGGTTGGATTTCATTATTGGATTGTAGAATACTTCCATCTGGGCATGCACATCTTTAGGCGGAAGTTCTAGCTTTATTTTGCAGGAATGTTCTGTTACGATTGACATACGTTAAGAAAAAGGAAGAAATAACTTAAATGTTTTGAAAAAATTTTATTCATCAATTAATAAGCTGCATCTGCGGGCTGCATAATCGCCCGGTTTTCTTCCATTTACCAGCCGAGGATTGATGTGTTCATTAATGACCCAGGGAATATCTTTAATGCCATCTACTATAAAATCTGGGTTTTCTTGGGCCATAGAATCATATGCTGTCAGTAATTTCCTGATAAATTCATCTGGATTCTTTTTATAAATCTGCTTTTCCGTAAAACCTTCATGTTCCTCTGTCAGGTACATTTCATTTCCCGTCCCAGCTAAACCAATCGTCCACATGCCTGCTCGTTTCCCTTCTCTGATATCGTCTAACGTATCTCCTACCTTTACTACCGCAGCATTGTCTGAAACATTTAACAAATATGCATTAAGATTGCACATGGCTGGTTTTGGGCGGGAAATAGTATCTCCAAAGCCAAGTAATGGCCCTTGCAGCTTTCCACTTTTAATCACATAATGCCCAGTTGCGCAGACAGAAACATCAGGAACATATCCCCTCTCAGCCGCCTCATTCAGGAGCAAGTCCATCATTTCTCCGGTGTAACCAGTGGTAGAACCAATCTTTAATCCTATCTTTCTACATTCTTCTACTGCTTCTACGGTTCCGTTAATCAAATCAGCATACTTTACTAAATATGGCAATTGCGCCGCTTGGAAGACATCAAACATTTTTTCTACATCTTCCTGAGCAGGCATGCGTTTATGGACGGCAAACCAGCGTTTTTCCACTTCTGGATCTTTTGCAATTTCTCCTATATGCACTTTCTTATGCTTGCCCATGGGCTTGCGCGCTTCCAGCATGGAAATGGGAGCGTCCATATCTGCGAATACTTTTTGGAATACCACTGCTGGAGCATAGCATCCGTAATCCATAGTTGTGCCTGCCCAATCGAGAATAACCGCTTCTAATTTTTGTACCATGTTTTTGCCCCCGCATAATTTCATACCATAGCCAAATCCACTTCTATATAAATATTATGAGCTTAAGGAAAAGGAATCTCCTGATGCGAATCTTTTCTTTCTCCTTTTTCGTAGATGAGATGGATTCCGTCCATAAGAATTTGATGGCCTTTAAACTGCTCCCGTACTTTTGTATTGCCTTCAAAATGAGAAAGGTATTCCCCGATCTCCAGCTCATCGTTAAAGCTAGGATCACTCACATGCACCTTCACAGAAATAGAGCTTGCCGTTGTTCGAATCTCGGTATGAAGCCTACCTACGAAATTGTCCTGTAAATACTCCGCAAAATTCTTTGTGAATACTGGGAGGTAATAGCTATCAGTCATTATAAAGAGTTCAATACGTCTTGAAATATTGATACAATGTTTGTCCAACAGCATGTCCCAGAGCAAATGCTCCTCCTGAGTTTATCGCGTACATGGTTGTTTTTCCAACTATAAATTTATCCACCAAGCCCCATACCAAACCGGGTATGGCCGCGTCCATAGCAGTATTGACTAACGTCCCATCACTATCTACTGGTATTAATGCATCTAAACCAGCACCGACCACTGCTCCTAAAGTAAATGTAGTAACAGTCTGACCTAAAGTAAGGCCCCCTGTATTTTTTTCAATATTTTGTTCTTCTGACATAGTATTTCCTCCCCCCTTAACTGAACCACCGTCATCCATTTATAAAATCTATGTATCAGGAGAGTAAATTTAAAAAGAATCGCCATAGCTAGAGATCATGGCAACCAGACGGCCCATCGTTACTGTACTCGGTCATGTAGACCACGGAAAATCCAGCATTCTGGATAAAATTAGAGGTACTGCTGTAGTCGCCAGGGAAGCGGGAGGAATTACTCAAGCCATCGGCTGCAGCATTGTTCCCATAAAAACCATTCAAACTATCTGCGGCCCACTATTGAATGCCATCAAATCAGGGCTCACTATTCCTGGCCTCTTATTCATAGATTCACCTGGACATGCTGCTTTCACCTCCTTGAGAAAACGCGGAGGCTCTTTAGCTGATATCGCCATCTTAGTTGTCGATATCAATGAGGGATTTAAGCCGCAAACTGTGGAATCAATCGAAATATTGAAAACAAATAAAGTTCCCTTCATCATTGCTGCCAATAAAATTGATCTAATTTCAGGATGGAAATATGACTCTAAGAAATTTCTGCTCGATAATATCAATGCCTTAGACTACAAAATACAGGGCGATTTTGAGAAAAAAATGTACGAAATAGTTGCCCAAGTGGTTGAACATGGCTTGCAGGCAGAACGTTTTGATCGAGTCAGCGATTTCACCAAGCAGATCGCTATAGTTCCCGTCTCAGCATTCACTGGCCAAGGAATTCCTGAACTGTTGATGGTCCTTACCGGATTAGCGCAGAAATATTTGGAAAAAAAACTCGAAGCAGAAGAAAAAGGATACTGTGAGGGAACCATCCTTGAGGTCAAAGAAGAAAAAGGATTAGGCATGACTATCGACTGCATCATCTACAACGGAAAATTACGCGTGAATGATACTTTGATCATCGGAAATTTGGAACAGCCTATTGTTACAAAAATCCGCGCTCTCTTAGAGCCGGCAGAATTAGCAGAGATGCGCGAGAAGAAAAGTAAATTCAAGAACGTCAAGGAAGTGATTGCTGCAACTGGAGTTAAAATTTCCGCTCCTGGATTAGAAACAGCTATCGCGGGCATGCCTTTGCGCAGCTCTTCAGGAAAAGCAGATGAAGTCGAACGCCTAAAACAGGAAGTGCAGCAGCAGGTCGGTGAGGTACTTTCCTTCACTGAGCAAGAACATGGGGTGATGATCAAAGCCGATACTATCGGCGGCTTGGAAGCCCTGCGCCATTTGCTTGAAGAGAAAAGTATCCCTATCGCTTCCGCTTCGTTAGGAGATATCAGCAAGAAAGATCTTTCTAAATTAGAGACGCTCAAAGAAAAAGACGAATTTACTGGTGTATTATTAGGATTCAATGTCAAAATTGCTCCGGAGATAATTGAACTTGCCAAAGTAAAAGGATTGACTCTTATTCTCAACGAAGTAATTTACAAAACTATTGAAGATTACGAAAAATATGTCAACAACCTCAAGAAAGAAATTGAGAAGCGCGAGTTAGCAAATTTAGTCCGCCCCTGCAAATTTTTAGTCATGAAAGGATATGTCTTTCGGCAGAGCAATCCGGCTATTGTCGGTGTAGATATAGAAGTAGGCAGAATCAGGGCCGGAGATCCGGTCATGAATGCAGAAGGCAAGCGCCTTTCTACCGTCAAAAGTTTGGGAGAAGCGCAGGAAGCAGTTACTGTTGCCGAACAAGGAAAACAATTGGCTATGGCTATGGATGGTGTTACCGTTGGCAGACAAGTGAAAGAAGGGGATTATTTGTATACAGACATCCCTGAAGAACATTTCAAGAAATTAAAAGAATTGAAGAAACATTTGTCGAAACGAGAGTTGGAAGTGCTGAAAGAGATCGCTGACATTAAACGGAAAGAAAATCCAGTGTGGGGAGTTGGTTAGATAAAAAAAGAATCCAAGCTTATGTCAAGTCCGTCACGAATGCCAGTTTTAACATGTTTTTTCCTGATTAATCTTGGACGCGGAATTTTGCCGAAATTTATCAGTTTTTTTAGCTCATCTATTCTGCCCGCTTCAATCGTATGTTTTACGAATTTCTTTGCTTCGTAACCTGCCATAAAACCTGACCCAAATTCAAATCTCATAAAGGAAAATTTTAGTTTTGGATAATAAAATAATCCGATAGCTCTTGCACTAGCTACTTTTTCTAAGGCGCTAAATAACAAGCTATGATATTCTTTATCATGCTGCTGGCGCAAAGCTCGTTTTGATTTATCACGACAATCACAAGAAGCATCAAAATCAACCAAGCCAATTCCTACTTTATCTTCGTCTACAGGATAAAGTACTACGTTACCTATGTGGGCATTTGTACGTTCAGGATCATCGCTCCACGTCTGCTTGCTTTTATCCATTAATCTTTTGAGCTGCCCGACGATATAACCTACATCCTGATAAAAATTGCTTAATTGTAGAATGAATTGTACTTTCTGCCCTTTTGTATACGTGGTCTGAAAATATGCTTCGCTTTCTAAAGCGTACATCAATTCATCAAGCCTCGTATCACCTTTGACGCGGATGACGCTGGTAGCGATTTTTCTTCTTCCGATCTTGAAAGGAGACTTGTAAAAACCGACATATTCCATGGTCGGCTCGATCCCGTTATCGGCTAATACTCTGTTAAACCTATCAGAAAAGATTCTTTCATTATGAGCGTTGCGTAAAAATTGTCCGCCTTCGAGGTAAGGGGTTCCAGGATAATCATCAATTTTAAGCGGAATTTCTGCCACTGCTGCTCCTTTAAGTTTGTATAAATTTCCCGTCTGCTGATCGAAAGTAAGACCGGAACGATAGCCGCTCCAAACTCCGGGAATAGTTCCAGGCGGGCATTCTAAGGTAACGGTATCGTCTTCTGTTTTTAACAGATCATCCCGGCTTGAGCGTATATTTAACAATTCAGGTGAAATAGTAAGCGGGCCTTGAGAAAGAAAAGAAGGCATAGCTCTAATACATTCTACTGTTCTATCAAGACACTCGGTTAAATATAATGGATCTCTTCGCACCAATAATCTGGAATTTATATCTAAGAAAACTTTAGTCTGAGGATTGGCAGTTTCATTGCTCTCTAGTTTATATTGTATTGTTTCCATTGCAATAACATCTAGAACCCGTCTCTTTATTCCAGAACGGTATCTTTTTAAAAATCTTTGTAAATTCTCTTTTGCCTACCAAATTACCAAAAAGCTTTTATAGAAGTATACTAAAAGTATACTTATGGAAGCGACAACTATTAAAGTGTATTCAAAGACAAAACATGCCTTAGATGATGTTAGGCAAGAGCAAGAAACTTATGATCAGGTTATTTCTAGGCTAGTCGCTCAAACTAAGAAAAAAAACCTCGTGAAGGAGCTAATAGAAGCATATAAATCTAAAGCAGAAGAAGATATAAAGACTGCTCAGGAATGGGATGCGGTATCGGACGTGGAATGATGCCAGAGGTTAGGCGAGGAGAAATCTGGCTAGTCAATTTTGATCCTACTATAGGGCATGAAATACAAAAACAAAGACCTGCAATAATAGTTCAAAATGATCTCGGAAACAAATATAGTCCAATTACTATAGTAGCTCCAATCACTTCTCAGGGAACTGATAAAATTTACCCTATAGAAATTTTGCTTACAGACGAAAATTCTGGATTAATAAAAAAATCTAAAGCTCTTTTTAATCAAATACGGGCAGTTGATAAGAGAAGATTAATTAAGAAAATCGGAAAAATTACTGAAGAAACCACCGATAATATGAATGAAGCCATAAAAATAAGTTTAGGGTTATGGTGAGATAATTCAAACCTTAACCATCCTCAACACCCGGGACATTAAGAAAATCCGCCAGCTCTTCGAAGAAACCTATGGCGCGTTCTTCACCGGCGATTATGCCTACTTACAGAGCAAAGACGGCAGGCTATCCCTCATCAACAAAGATGTTGGTAAAATAGATCTGCAGAAACTGCGGGTGGATAAATTTGGGTTGTATGTTGCGGAAATCAAAGGCAATTCTGTGCGTTTGAGCAAGGAAGGTGCGCAGTTATTGGCAAAAGAGGCAAGAGACAAATTGAAAAATATTGTAGAATTAGACAGCAGGGAAATCAAAGCGTATTTTCACGGAGTAGATTTGAGGAAAGATTTAGGTTCAGAAGCAAAATTCGTCTTAATAGAATATCAAGGGGATATTGTCGGCTGCTCCAAATATAAAGATGGGGCTATTCTGAATTACTTGCCTAAGATACACAGGGGAGAAGTTATTGTTTAACCAAAATACATAAATTTTATAAAATCTCTTTGAAAACTAACGTAGACGTAGAATTTGGAGGTTAAAAAAATGAAACGAACAACTATGGCATTTCTCGGCTTAACTACATTATTAAGTGGTTGCGATGAAAATAAAGAGATGAATCTTGGAGGGTGCGATGTAGGAGGGCTCCAAGTTCAGGCAACATATCACCAAACACAAGGTATTGACCGCATTAGTTTAGAAATTTACAAAGACGGCAAAATTGTTGGTTCTATAAATCATGTTTATTATGGAGACTGGGTTCAATGCGATGATAACAAGAGGTTAAATGTGAAGAGCGATGTAATGTACTTTACTCCGAATCCAGAAAAGAAATAGAACGTTTTTTTATTCTAATTTTCTATGTATCGCTTGAAAAAATTTTCAACCTTAATACTTTTTTGTTTCGCGATTTCATGCATTTTTCTTACAAATTCAGGCTTAAGTTTTCTTTCACAACAAAAATCTTTACCCAAGAACATCTTCAATCGCTTTCTTGCCTTTCAGCTTCTTGGGCTCGTCTTTAGCCTGCGCCGCTAAATCCACGCCTAAATCCTTCAATTCCTTGATGTGCATCTGCATCAATTGCTCTACTATCTGTAAAATTCTCATCAATTCTTCCCGTTCCTTGCTTAAAGTAGCTAAGGAACCCTTGTGGAAGCCAATTTTTTCATCTTTGGACATGTCAGTGGTTGCCATGGAACAAAAATTTGCAGTTTTCTTTATAAATTTTACGAGAAGAATGTTTTTAAAGAGCGAAATATTCCCATTTCCAGGTGAATAGATGTCAAAATACGATGTTCTCTGTGTCGGTTCAGCAACGGTAGATACCTTTCTCACTATTGAGCAGCCATTTTCTTCCATCAACATTGGCGATAAGGTGCTTGCTACCCGCATCGAAAAGCATTCCGGCGGAGGAGCAACAAATTCTGTAGCGGCTTTGTCAAAATTAGGATTTACTGTAAAAATGCTCACCAAATTAGGGAATGATCACGATGCTGGGTTCATTCTGCAGGATTTAAGAAGATATCATGTCGATAACCTCTGTCATAGCCGAAGCGCAAAAAAAACTGATTCAGCTACCATTATCTCTTCAAAGAAAGAACATGACCGGGTCATTTTTGTCTATAAGGGCGCGTCCATGGATTTAATGTTATCCGACCTGAAAGAATCACAGGTTACAGCAAAATGGATGTATCTTGCTTCTTTGACTGGAAAATCCTTCCAAGCAGCTTTACATCTGGCAAAAATTGCCCGGAAAAAAAACATTAATCTGCTGTTCAATCCATCACTGTATCTGGCTAAAAAGGGAAAAAAAATCCTTGCGCCAATTTTAGAAAACGCTGCCATTTTAGTTCTCAACCTTGAAGAAGCGCAAGCTTTAGCCAGAACTTCATCTAAAAATATTCCTTTCCTGCTTCAATCATTGCAAAAATTAGGTCCAAAAGTTGTGGTCATTACCTACGGAAAGAAAGGACTTTCTGCGCTGCATAAGAATACAATGTACGTCTTGCCAAAAACTCCTTCGGTTACCATTGCTGACACGACGGGAGCTGGAGATGCTTTTACGTCAGGATTCCTTGCCGGGGTCATGAAAAGATATACTTTTGAAGATGCCCTGCGACTGGGGCAAGCAAACGCTACCTCTGTTATTCAATACATTGGAGCAAAGGATAAGCTGCTTACAGAAAAAGAAGCAAAGCTGCTGATGAAAAAATATAAAATTCCGATAACTGCAAAAAGGGTGTAACCATGTTTGCTGATACGAAGAAATTATTGATGAAAGCGCAAAAAGGAAAGTACGCGGTTGCTCATTTTAATATTAATAATATGGAGATAGTACAAGGCGTAGTAGCTGCAGCGAATAAACTCAAAGCACCTATCATTCTCGCCACTTCCGAGGGAGCGTTGAAGTATGCCGGTATGGATTACTTGTATGCAATTGCCAAAACTGCCGCAGGAAAATCCAATGTTCCAATTGCTTTGCATCTTGATCACGGAAAAGATATGGACGTAATCAAACAAGCCATCCAAAAAGGATATTCTTCAGTTATGATTGATGCTTCCCATGAAGATTTTGAAAAGAATATTCGACTGACCAAGCAAGTAGTAGCCCTTGCCAATAAAAAAGGAATTGCCGTAGAAGCGGAGCTAGGCACGATTGGTGGCGCGGAAGACTTGGTATCTTCCAGAAATATCATTTATACCGATCCAGCTAAAGCGAAAGAATTTGTGGAACGCACTGGCTGCGATATTCTTGCAGTTGCTATCGGCACATCTCATGGTGCTTACAAGTTTAATGGAAAAGCATCGTTGCGGCAGGACATACTCCAAAAGCTCCGACAACAGGTAAAGGTACCTTTGGTATTGCATGGCGCTTCCGGGGTTCCTCTTTCACTAGTAAAAATGGCGGAAAAGTATGGCGCTGATTTGTCTGGTGTAAAAGGAGTGCCGGATGCACAGATCAAGGCTGCGATCAAGAATGGAATTACTAAAATCAATACTGACACAGACATTCGCATTGCCTTTGATGCAGCCGTTAGAAAAGCTCTTCATGCCCAGCCGAAAGATTTTGACCCAAGGCATATTTTGGCGCCGGCAAGGGATTTAATCCAAGAGGTAGCAGAACAGAGGATAAAATCATTCGGTTCTGCGGGAAAATGGTAGACGCAGTCCCTACGCCGGAATATGGAGACAAAGAATACAAAAATAGTTTTGGAAAACATCTTAAGCAGCTCGAAGATGAGGCCAGAAGATATCATTACCAAAGCCATGGCTTGATGATCTGGAATATCAGCGGATATGGCGCAGCAAGTTATCCTTCGTGTTCTTTATGGGATAAAATATGGGGATTAAATAAAGAATTTAAAGGTAATAATGAAAATGCAATGCATTATTTAACCAGGATTAGCAAGAGCGGCCTGCCCAGCCGGGAAGAAGACCATTTGTATGTATCCTATAAAAAAATTGGTTTGGATTTTAAAATAGTCGACATGGTTACAGAAACGGCAGAAAGAGAAAAAGACTTCCAATTCACTATCCTTTCTTTAGCCTGTATTGGTTGGCAGGAAGCATCTTCAGTTCCTGAAGGACAAATCTATTCCCGCCCCGACATCCTCCACTTTCCTGAGAGCTTAATTAGGTGGGAAGATATACTCAAAGAGAGTTATCAAAAAAAAGGTCAAAGAAAAAAGAGGTAAAGAAGGACTTGTCCTTCTAACCTTTTTTTAAATGTAAAAACGTTAAAAAAGAGGTAGAAACATGAAACCGATCTATATCGGCGCGGATCATGCCGGTTTTCATTTGAAAGAAAAAATCAAGAAGTGGTTAGAACATAAACATGTTTCTTATGTAGACATAGGGAACAAGAAGCTCGACCCTAAAGATGATTATACTGATTTTGCTGCTGCCTTGGCAAGAAAGGTTGTTGCCGATAAGAGTTTAGGCATCCTGGTCTGCGGCTCTGCGCAAGGAATGTGCATCGCTGCCAACAAAATCAAGGGCGCAAGAGCAGTTATTCCTTATTCCTTACGGGAGGCGCGATTATCAAAGGAACATAATAATGCTAATATCCTCTGCTTGTCTGGGTGGTTTACTCATCTGCATAAAGCTAAGAGAATGATCGAGGTTTTCTTGACTACTCCTTTTTCTCAAGAATATAGACATATCCGGCGTCTAGGAAAAATCAAGAGATTAGAACGATAAGAATGAATAAACAAGGACAATGAGACAGAATGTCTTTCCTTCCATCATGGCTAAAAGCCAGCGGGAATTAGATGATATGCTGAAGAATCTTGTTGGAGTTGCCAAATACTTACACCTAGATGTCGCCGATGGAAAATTTGTTCCCAATACTTCGTTATGGTTTCCGTTTCGGTTAAATTCTAAATTTAAGTATGTTGCGCATTTAATGGTGAAAGAGCCGGAAAAGTGGATTACAAAGTATGGAAAGAGAATGGAATTTTGCATTGTGCAGGCAGAAACTGTTGATATTTTAAATTACATTACCAAAACAAAACAACAAAAAAAGAAAGTTGCTTTTGCCTTGAATCCGGAAACCAAGGTTTCTTCTTTAAAGAAATATTTAAAAGATATTGATTATGTTTTGATTTTAACTGTTCATCCAGGTTTTTATGGCGGAAAATATTTGAAATATCCGTTAAAGAAAATAAAAGAAATTAAGAACATAAATCCGAAAGTGAAAGTGATTGTTGACGGCGGGATGAATCCTACCACGGTCAAAGACGCAGTTAGGGCTGGGGCAGATTATATTGTGGTTGGCTCGTATTTGGCGAAAGCTGATGATGTTAAGAAAAGGATGAAGGTGTTAGAGAAAAAGTTTGGGAAGTAAATTGAATATAATAAATGTTATGTCCCCCCAGACTTTACGTCTGGGTGCGAACGTAGTGAGCAAGTTCGGTGTAGGGCACGTCCATAGTTTTACCTGATCAATTTAGGGCAAAAACACTTTTAGTTTTACAGTTAGTTAAAGGCTCTCTCTTTTTAGTTAAAGAAGAGAGGGGCAATCTCAAAAAGAAAAAGAATTATGCTGGTATTTCTATCTTCTTGGTAAGAGAATGTTTTTTCAATTCCTCAATTATCAGCACGTCATATATTTCAATGAGTTTTTTTATTTTAGCGTTCTCTATGTTTAATTTGAAAAGTTTTGCTTTTCCCACGTCTCTCGTGTGAAGTATAATCTCGTTTTTGATTAAGTCGTCCCATAATCTGTAAAGGGTTGCTCTACCAATTCCGGCATTTTCTGCCATGTCTGTTATGGAAAAATCTAGCTCTCGCTCTGTGATTAAATAGTCCATGACTTTCATCATAGGAGAGTCCCCCATGAATTCCACAAATAATGATTTTTCTGCCATTACAATCATCTATTGGCTAGATATACTAACTACTATTTAAATATTCTTATTTTGAGACAACATTGTATCTTTGTTGAAAGGAACATTTATATTACTTTGGAAATTTGTTTTAGTATGGGGCATTCAGTATTAGAGATAAAAGCGAGAATTATCAGAAAATTGGTGCAATGGAGAAAATGGGGTGGTTCTCATACAGAAAAGATTTTGGGTGGAATTCCAGGACACCTCCGAGGAGCCAAGATCACGAAGCAAGCATTAAAGGAATTAGTACAAGACGAGTGGTTACTTCCAGCGATCAAAACTGGAGAAACTCATTATTCACTTAATCCAAAAAAGACGGATGAAATTTTGCAGTTTTATGAGAAGTATTGTAAGAGGGATTAATTAAAAGTTACAATAAATTACTTTTCAGGAGTGAGAAAACTTTATATAGGAAAATTAACCTACTTATGACATGGATTGGAAAGAAATACTAAGGATATCTGCTGTAAGCGGATTAGTTTCATTTCTTCTCTGGGTATTATTAGGTATGTTTAATATGGTCGGAACTGGAGGAGACAACTTGTTTTTACCATTTCTATTTGCATTTGTAGCAGCGGGACTGGCATTAAATAGAAAATTAAAGAATGAATACTGGAAATTTCTTTTAGGAATGTCCCTAGCTTCAGTGGTAGTATTGGTTTTATTGCTTGTCTTTTTTGGGTTGTATTTAGATTTCCTGTTTGAGCTTTTACCATTCTAATTAAAGAAGAGAGTTGATAGATTGCTCCTATTAGATTTTAGTTTTTCATTAAAGAGAGAGCCTACATTTAGTTTTACATAATTAGTTTTTGCCCTACATAAATTATTAGCATCTTTAAAGTGCCAGAAACAGAATTGAATATAACACCGTTATGTCCCCCGGACTTTACGTCTGGGTGCGAACGTAGTGAGCAAGTTCGGTGTAGGGCACGTTCATAGTTTTACCATGTTCAGTTAAGGGCAAAAACACTTCTCAGTTTACGTTTTCGTTGGGGGGCTCTCTTGTTCTTTTGGTTTAAGAAGTAGTCGGGGGCAATCTCAGTACTTAAATCGTTTTTCATACTCTTTATGATCAAACCATTCGAGGATAATATTCGCTATTCTCACTTCATCGCTTTCTATGATGTAAATTAATCTCCAGGCATTTGGAAGGTCATATTTCCAGAGGTTGGTTATGCCGTATTTCTGAACATATTCTTTTGGCCAAAGATTTTTTGGAATTTTGATTCCGCAGGTTGGATTTGCTTTGAGGTCGTCAATAGCCCTGTCAATAAATTTGTAGAGTTGTTTATCTTCAAATTTACCTTCTTTAAGGGCTTCCCACTCTTGTTTGAGTTTTGGCGTAATGAAAGCTACGTTGATTTGTTTGTTCATCGTACAATTAAGTCCTCTTTGATAAGTCTTTTTATTCTTTCCAGGTTAAAAGTCCAAATAACGCATCCCTCTTGGTCTATAATTATTTTCCCGGATTGTTCAAGATAATCTAAAATAACTTGGAAAGTTTGGTACATCATCTTTTTCGGAAGTTTTTTCCATAATTGGTATTTGCCACATTCTTGGCTATGTTTTTGGATAGTTTCCTCTACCATAAAGACAGATTCTAATGTTGGGCTGTGTAAGACGGTTGCTTCTTGCATATTATATAAATATATATAAGAAGTTTATTTAAAGCTTTCGGCGATTTTTGAAAAATTTTTGGCAAATGTTTTTATATCGGTTTATGCTTTTGAATAAAATGGTGAATAAAATGGTAGAGGTATTAGTATATAAAACTGCTGAAGAAGCAAAGCAGGAATTAAAAAAACATGGTGAATATAATATTAAACGGAATGAAGAATTTAACGATGAATGGCATAAACATGACCGGAAAATTATTAGTGTGGCTAAACTAAATGAATTGGATGAAATAAAAAAACAAAGAAATCAGAAACGGTATTTTGTCGCAGAATTAACAGCTTTCCCTGATGAATATCTCTTTAATGCCTCATCCTTTCCTTTTGTGGGAGAAAATGGCTTCCACAAAGACATCTCTTCCTTGGTTCAAGGAGTAAAAGATACAATAAAAGGAAGAAATAATAATTATCCCAACATAGAGGTAATATTATACACTGTTCAAAACCATAAGGAAAATAATCAAAAAAATAAAGAGGAAAGAGAAGCAATGGAAAAAATCTGTGTTAAACCAGAAGATATGACTGAGGATGTATTTAGTCGAATGAGAAAAGAATTATTTTTAGGGTATGGGTTAATGCACGGTGAAGCAAGATGCCTGAACCAACAGGAAAGAGAAGAATTTGTTAGATTATATCAGGAAAAATAGTCTGTTCTGTGTTTCTGTAGAGATTGCCACCATTAAGTTTTATTTTTACATTAACGAGAGAGCCTACATTTAGTTTTACATAATTAGTTTTTGCCCTACATAAATTATCGTTAGTGATTCAGAGTGCCCGGAACCGAATTGGACATAACGATGTTAAGCTTGTTTTTGTGGATTTATGTCGAAGACAATAAAGGGAACAAAAACCG
>CAYIEF010000005.1:0-47844 GCA_964362365.1 uncultured Methanosarcinales archaeon
CCAAAAGGGCATCCAAGCTTATAAATGGTTGGCGAAATAATTTCCGGACACGACAAAAGGTTTGCTCATGCGGAAAGTATATAAAGAAGGCAGTTGTACTTAATGAAAATGTTAGGGCTGTTCAAAAAAGTAATCTTGATGGGGATAGTTTTGATGTTAGTATTGTTTCCTGGCGTTTTGGCAGTAACCCAAGCCGAACCGAGCCAGCCGGTGTATTATCCAACACCTCAGCCAACTCCAGATGTAAAAGAGCTGATCGTAGAATTAGAACTAAGGCCTGATCCTGCTCAACAGCAGACAGCTTTTTATCCCCACGGCTTAGGAGGATTTCAAGTTGGTGGCGCTTTTTGGGTTGATGTTTATTTGGTTCCGCCGTTTTCCTATAATCTCTTAGAAACACGTATAGAATTATCTTCACCAGCAGACAAAGCGGTAATTGTGTCGGCAACTGATCCTAAATTTAAAGGAGTGAGTGGGGTTCTTCCAGACCTGATTTCATTTACTACCACCGAGACTGCTGATTATCCGGCCGTTACAAAAATTGCTTTACACTACAAACCGACTTCCGGGACGCTCAGAAGCATGGCTAAGTCAAGAATACATTTTGGCAGCTTTAAAGCATGGTCTGCTTTAGAAGATTCCAAGGTTCTGAATAATTTAGTTTTTACTTTAGAACCTGACTCCACGAAAAGCTACTCCTGGTATTCTTACGAATCCGGTGGCGGTACAACACTCAGCATGTATTCCGGTGCGACTCTAAAGCTGGGGGGCATAAAAGCTGTTTCTCCCACGGCTTGTTCGTATAAAGCGGCAAATCTCTGCAAAGGGAAATGCGGCGTTGTTGACAATGGCTGCGGCGGAGCAGTTGATTGCACAGCAGTGGCAGGCCAATCATCGACTTGTGCAATAGGCCAAGTTTGTGTAAGTAATGCTTGCGTGTCAGCAGTTTCCCTGGCGCTTCCAGCAACTGCTCCCTCGCATGACAAAACAGTTCTTCAGCAAGTTTCTGATGCTGTTAGCAATGCAAAGTTAACAAAGCTGCAAAAATTAGCGGCAATCGTCAACGCCGTCAAAGCCTGGCTGGCAGCCCAGTAGGAGGAGTTTAATGATGAGGGGAGTAAAGAAGACGTACAAACGCTTATTTCTGCATACACATGAAGCGCATCCCCCAAGAAACGGTCCTTTAAGAAACAAAGGAGAATCTGGCAAACTGTTTGTTATTACTATTATTGGGATGGTTCTTGTTTTGGCCTTGCTTTTATCTTCTCAAGGGCAACTGACAGGGAACGGCTTTTTTACTGGCGAGGTAAATACTGCGGGAACTGAACTTGTCGCTGCGCCAGTTTATGAAAATCAACCGTTTTCCTTAAAAGTAAGGGCAAATACGGATAAGGAAATCAGTGTGATTGGTTTCGAATTAAAACTTCCTTCGGGCATGAATTGCGCAAATGTTCAGGATATTCAGAATTTACTTGGCTGGGACGTCGAATCCGAAAAAACTTGCGATGCTAGCCAGAAAAAAATTATTTTTGAATATGCAACTTTTGGTGCAGGAAAATCGGAAAAATTTGATGCTGCTCAAATAGATTTTACAGGAATGCCTAAAGGCAATTATGCGTTTACCTTTAAATCCTTCCAAGCATTTGATTCCCAAAATAAAAATATTATTCAAAAGGTTCTCAATCCGGTGGTGGAAGTACAATCTGCGCCATCTCCGGAAGCATCTTCTTCACCTGCATCTGCCGGGGGAGCTGCTCCAACTGCATCTGCAGAAGAAGTTACTCCAACTGCGTCTGCCAAAGAAGTTACTCCAACTGTACCTGTAGAGGAAGTCACTCCAACTGCATCTGCCGAGGAAGCTGCCTCAGAGATCCCCGCAAAGAAAGTTTCAATAACCAAGGCGGCGGAAGCGTTAAAGGCGGCGTCGAAAAAGCTGGTTGCTATGGGGAAAAATAATTTTAAGGTTGCTTGGCTGGCAGCAGCGGTGCTGGCAGTATTCATAACCGCTATTGTCATTATAGTTTATCTAAGGAGAAAGAAAAGAAAAGTAAAAGTTCAAAAGGGATAACCTCACCTGCGCCAATGCAAGAAATGAAGAAACTACTTCATTTCTGCACAGAAATAAAATCTTTGTTTGATTTCTTGTGTTGTTTTTTTTAAGAAGATGAACTATTTTCGTGATGCGAATCAGTTTCGGGATAACAGACTTTTTTTTGTGTTAGCGAAAGTTTTAAATAGTTAAAACATTACAATTACATTACAATGGTAATGGATACACTTCAGGTGAGATTGAGTCCCGGTTTAGTAGAAAGAATAGATGATTTAGTGGGAACAGGAATTTATGCTAACAGATCTGATGCTATTAGGGATGCTGTTAGAAGGTTAATTTTAGGTAATTTAGTAGGCATTATACCAAACAAAGGAGATACTGTTAAGGAAATACGCGAAATGAGGAAGAGATTATCTAAAGATGTTAAAAGCTTTAAGGATGTTGAAGAAATTAACAAGCTAATTGGTTAAATCTTCTGGCCTATATACTTCAATATGTTTGCTTGCAAAATCCATTAAGTCTTTATCTCTGGTGATCAATGGAATGTTTAATCTTTTTGCAATTGCAACATGTAGATAATCATAAAAACTAATTTTACATTGTTCTTGATGTTCAAACTGTCGTGCTAAGTCATAATCCTCCGGAACAGTCTTAATAAGTTTTATTGATTCATTGTCGTTGAAAAATTTCATTACTAACTTCAATTTTTCTTCAAGCTTGAATGAAAGTTCTTTTATCACTATTGTAGAGACAATAATTATATTTTCATCTTCGATGAAATCTTTCGCTAATTTCCAATAAGGGTCTCCTTTAGTTGAATCTCCTTCTTTCTTGAAGAGATTGATCCAAATACAGGAGTCGACGTAGTAGGTTTTTGGTGCGTTCACGAGATTTCTCTTTGCTCAACTTTCTTTTCAAATTTAGTGACTTTAATCTTTTTACCAATGTCATCATCGATGTCATAATGGATGTCTGCATCATAATAACAGTATTTGTATCCTAATTTCTCTACTAGATACCATAAAATCTGTTCATAAAATGCCGGCAGGCATTCAACTCGATACCCTTTTCCGAGAGATTCTCCTTTATCTATCTCCTTACCTCTCAACCTTTCAGCGAACTTTTTTGCCTCCCTCAAATCTTTTTCAAATTGTTGAGCTTCCACAGCTTTGCCGATAAGAATCTCTCTGTGTTCGCCTTCATACCAATCATATTGTATCTTAAATATATTGAAATCAACCATGGTAGCGCCTCTTTTTAATGAACTTTTTGACTGCTCTATAAAAGTATTATTGGATTTCAAACTCTAGTTCTGTGAAGTATATGGTGTAATCTTTCGAGAAACCAATCGGAAGCTATATAAACCTCAAAAGAATTTCTAATAACGGTGATTTAGCATGCTCAAAAAGACGGTGTTGATGGGGATACTCTTAATTGCCGTACTTGTTTTAAGTGGCTGCGGGACGTATCAGTCGAATTGTGTTGAATCAAGCAGTCAAAAGTGTTACGGTAAAATAGTGGTACCTAAAGCAAAAAGTGATGGTACTTGTGATGCAGATCAAAAAAATATAAACGGGTGGTGTTATGCTGTTGGAGATGCATCCAGGTGCAGTAAGCTCAATGGTCTAGGCGATTTCAAGTTGACCTGGGCTTCTGTGTATGTACCCAAATATAACACTAACATTTGTTATTCTACCTGCTCAACAAGTGCTGATTGCGGTACTGGATATTCTTGTCTGACAGAAAAAGATTCTACTGCAAAAGACATTAAAGTGTGTACCCCTTCATGTAAGACTTTAGGATCCACATCAGAATGTCTTCCAGGTTTAACTACCTGTCAGGATTTTTTATTGTGCAGACCCAACGCTGATTTATCTCAAGTTTCTCTTCAGCAAGTAGTTCAAATTTCTCCACAAGTTTCTCCGCAAGTAGTTGGACTGCTGGCAGATCCCAATGAATTGCTGGTCGAATTGGAAGAGAATAGAATTAACAGATCCCACGCTTGGATTAATATTTATTTAACGTCTGCAACTCATACGCAAATTCAAGCCATAAACAACTTAAAATTTGTGTCTTCCCCTTCCAGTAGCTTTATTAAAGTTGAATTCCACCCTTTTTTTAAAAATCTTCAGGTCGTTATGCCGCCTTCACAACTTTCCATCAGTGGCAGTGGGCCATTTCCTATCACCCCAAAAGCAAAAACGTACCTAGGGAGGGTATATCTTCAGAATGAAAATGGAAACCCAGCTACCATGCAAATAACCTTGGATCTGGCAGTTTCAGGTGTCTTTTACGACCAATACAATGCTAAGTTTGCTCTCAAAATGACGCCGTTCTCGTTTTGTGCTCCCGACGCAACCATGGGGCTTATTCCTGGAACGAACTGCGGGGCGTGGGCTGAAGGATGTGGTAGATTCGTAGACGCTGGTTCTTGTTTGGAGGGAAAGGTTTGCGTAAGTGGCTTCTGTCAGTCAGCATTATCCCAAGTTCTTTCTGCAGCTGCACCTCCAAAAGACACGGGTCTCTTGACCAGTGTTTCTAATGTCCTTAAACAAACGCCCTGCGATCCTAATGATTTTATTTGTAAGGCAGGGAAAATTGATGCAATGCTTACCGCACTCATAGCATGGCTTAATTAAAGGTACGAACAATGAGAAGACGAGTACAAAAAGTTTACAAGAAACTGCCGCCGCACACGTATGAAGCGCATCCGCTTACCAATGCAGGCGAAGCAAGCAAGCCATTAATTATCGGCATCATTGCTATTGTTGCCGTTATTGCCTTATCTTTACTTCTGCTTTTTTCGGACCAATTGGTAGGGAAAGCATATGGTGGTCCATTAAACAGCGCTGGCGCTGATCTTAATTCTGTAAAAGCGTATACCAATCAACAATTTTCTTTTAATGTGAGCGCTAACATAGGCCCATCTAAGAGCACTAAATCTATTGCTTTTGAATTGCAGCTTCCTCCCGGAATAACTTGCAGCCAAGTCACGGTGACTAGTCTTCTTACAGGATGGACAAATTATGTTCCAAATCCTTGCGACAGTTCTAATAAAATTAGTTTTTTTTATGCCACTACTGATCAAAGTCTTTTCAAGACAGGTGTGATAGATGCTGCTAAGATAACTCTTTCCTCTACAGCAAAAAAAGAAGAGGGTTATTTATTTGATTTGAAATCTTTTGCTGTTTTTGATTCACAACAAGCTTCTACTAATCTTATAGATCAGAATAATATTAATGATATTACTGTTAATGTTATTGATCCAGTCTGCGGCGACAGCGATGTCAACCAAATGAGCGAGCAATGTGACGACGGTAATACTGCCAATGGTGATGGCTGTTCTGCAGCGTGTCAGACAGAAGTTGCTCCTGCAGTCTGCGGCAATGGCGTGAAGGAAGGAACGGAAGAATGTGACTTAGGGAAGGACAATGGGGGGATTACTAAAACCTGTAGTAGTACCTGTAAAACTTGGCTTTCCTGCACTCCAAATAATGCCAATGGCGTGGTAATGACAACCACTGCGGGAGAACAAACCTTTGAAGCGAAATGCAATCCGCTTGATTTTACTCTGAGGGTTGTAGTAAATTGTCAAGCAAATCCTGTAAGTTACACTTTAGCAAATGTTAAGTGTTCTTCTGGAAATGTGTGCAAACTGGATGAGAATAAGGTAGCAATGTGTGTTTCCCTAACCTGCGGCAACGGAAAAGTAGAAGCAGGTGAAACCTGTGACGATGGTAATACTGCCAATGGTGATGGCTGTTCTGCAGCATGTCAGAAGGAAGAAGCGCTTCCTCCGCCTCTTCCACCAGTTCCTGGAGAAGTTCCGCCTACCGAATTCCAATGCGTCACTCCACCTTCAGGTTTAGTAAGCTGGTGGGCTGGAGAAGACAATGCATATGATTTGCAAGCTAAAAATGCAGGTCAATTAAAAGGTGGCTTGTCCTTTACTTCCGGGAAAGTCGGAAAGGCATTCCAATTCGATGGTGTTGACGATTACGTAGAAATTCCAGACAGTCCTAGTCAAACTCCTGCAGCAATGACGCTGATGGCATGGATAAAGTGGAAGAAAGGCACTACCATAATCTCAAAATGGGATAGCTTTCTTAGTCAAGCGAGTTGGTATCTTTTAGTGAATGGAGACGAGTTGAGATTCTTGGTTGGCGGTACTGGTGGCCAAGCAAGTGAAATCGACACAGATAATGTAAATCTTGTTGTTGATCAGTGGTATCATGTAGTAGCAGTATATGATTCAGCTAATAAGTTAATGAAAATATACGTCAATGGTGTAGAAGTTCCAAGTACAGTAACTCCTAATTCAGCTTTTGTATCGCCTTTTGATGGTACAGCTCCTGTTCGTATTGGTGCATCAGTGGGTTCAGGAGGAGTAGCTTTCAATCCTTTCAACGGCCTCATCGACGAAGTTGCTTTCTGGAACAAAGCTTTAACTGCTCAAGAGATTAAATCAATCTATGATGCAGACACAGCAGGAATGTGTAGACCTGCACTAGCAGTCTGCGATGACACTCATCCTACCTCATGCACCACCCAAATGACTTGCACTAGTGCCAATAATTATTGGTCTAACAATGCTTGTTATGATGCTTGTATTGCTGGCACGGAAGATCCAAATAATGATAACGTTTGCACTCCTGTAGCACTTCCTCCGCCCCCCCCACCAGTTCCTGAAGAAGTTCCACAATACCAATGCACTGAAACAGTCCCCAGCGATTCCGTACTTTGTTTGGACGACGATAAAGGCTTGTCTCAGAACACCGCTAGAACTCTGGTCCAAAGCTGCACCATGCAGACCAAGTGCGAATATGCCTGCAACCAGGGTTATCATTTCGAAAATGGTGCTTGTGTACCAGTTCAACCACAATATCAATGTACTGGCACTCCTCCAAGCTATGCGCAACTTTGTTCAGGAGACAATACTGGATTATCACAAAACACTGCAGTCAAGGCTGTTTCTCAATGCAGTGATCCCATGAAATGTGAATATCAATGTGATTCTGGTTACGCTCCTAATGCGCAAGGGACAAATTGCGAAGCTGCGGTAACTGTACAAGGTACAAAAGTAACTCTTACTGATGTTCCAACTGCAAATAATGTTTTCAGCACTAAAATAACTGCAACGGAAACATTCACGCAAGAAATAACTATCTACACTCTTCTTTACGACGTGAATGGTAAAGTGCTGGCATTAAAATTAGAGAAAGTAGCAGGTTTAACCAAAGATCAAACTTATACTGCAGCGCTCAACTATCCAGAAGCCAATGTAAAGAGAAAGTCAGTAATACTCTATGACGTAAAGCAAAATCCAGCGGTCTTTGGCAGCTTGGAAGTAGGAAAGTCTTAATTTCACCATGAAAAAATTGTTCCTTTTTGCAGTACTTTTTTTACTATCTTTTTCCTTAGCTGCAGCAGTTCCTCAAGTCTCTACCAACAAAGCGGAATATAGCGGCAGCGAAGTTGTTACTGCAACCATAACTGATTGTGTGGGAACGTCTCTGGCTGAATTTCGTAACCCTGGCGGTGACGTGGCAGACATCAAGACAGGAAAAGACAACTGGAGTGCTTCCTACAATACTCTTTCTGATTCCGCTGACGGAAAATATACTGTTTCTGCAACCTGCACTAATGGAGCAGGACTAGGAAACTTCTGTGTCGATGCTCCAGGATGCATTCCTGCTGAAACAACTACCACTACTGGGGGTGGCGGAATTACCTGTACGCCGAACTGGAGCTGTAGCGAATGGTCTTACTGTGGTCCAAATCTGATGCAAACCCGTTCTTGCACAGATTTAAAAAATTGTCGAGCAGCAAGAGAGGAATCCCAACCTTGCCAGGCCTGCCAAGAATCCTGGGTTTGCTCAATATGGGCAGAATGTAGTGCTGGAATACAAACCAGAGCATGTTATGATGAACATTTATGTGACACTACCAATAACAAACCAGCGATTCAAAAAGTATGCAAGCAAGCAGATCCCTTTCCTCCTCCAAGCAGGATTTCTACTCAATTGCCGCCCCCATACATCCCTCCCCCTGTCGTGCAACAAAGTTTCCTTTCCAAAGTGTGGAATAATTATAAATTCTATATAATTGGCGGAGCAGCAGCAATTGTACTTGCCGCACTGGTGTTGTTAGCTCTTCATCTATTAATGCCTAAAAAAGTAGCCTACAATCTCAACGAATTGAAACAATGGGTGCGAAAAGAAAAAGAGATGGGAACTTCTGATGAAGATATCCGCCAAATTCTAAAACAGAATACCGGCTGGGCGGATGATGAAATTGCTATGGCCTTTGAAAGTCTGCGGTAGCCGCAAGTGACCGCAAGCAACAAAAAAAATTTTCCAGCATAAATTTTTAAAATTTTGCAACTATTTTAACCATCTACACAGGCACAATTCAAAAAGTGAGTGATTTTGCTCGTTTTTGTTATTAGCTTTGGCGAGTAGTTAAGGAAGGTTAAGGAATATTCTCGTTTTAAGCTCCTATCTGCCGCATTTCTTGTAAGTTCAAAAATAGAACTAAGAAAAAAGTGAGTGATTTGAGAAATGCATCACTCACAAAATGGATAGTGCCTCTACACAGATATTTTAATATAGTACAACAATTTGTAAATTACAAAATGAGGCCGATGTCTGGAAAAGTATTGATTGTTTTATTACTTGTACTTGTTCTTTTATTATCAACCAGTTCTTGTGCCCGCAGCGCCAGTGCGCCTAAAAGTCCAAAAATATTCAATCAAGCAAAACAAACGCCTTTGGCCGGGCGAGCTTTTTACTCCAGTTTAGCCCAAGCAGACTACGCTGAACCGACTACCTTTAGTATAAGTGCAGATTCGCTCACTAAGGGAGAAATTCTTACTCTAGCTGTCAATGAAGATTATATTTACAAATATTATTACATTACTGTCAACGGACAATGGCAGAAGCGGGCCTTTCCTCAAGCTACAGCAGGATCTTCTAGCTGGATTAAATCATCTGCCAGCGTTTCTGTAGATACAAATCAATTGAAAGAAGGAAGCAATTTTGTGGTCGTCTATTCCTGTACTAAAACAGGAAGCAGCTGGAACTGCCACAACAACAAATGGCAGATTCATGAGTTCAAGATTCTTCTTTTGCCGGTGTTCGAACCGCAGTGCGGCAGTGATCAGGAATGCCCGTATGCCAACGCCTGTGTAAATAATAAATGTGTGCCTAAACCATGCACTATTGATGCCGATTGTCCAGTTTCTTTCACCTGCAAAAATGGAGCGTGTGCAAAAGCTCCCTGGCCGGATAATGCCTACCACGTTGATGGAAGCTATACTGGAACTGTGAGTGATGGCAGCAAGCAAAAGCCGTGGAAAACTATTTCGGAAGCAGCTGCTTTCTCTCTCAAGCCAGGAGACTTTGTGGTGGTTCATCCCGGAACGTACCGCGAATCAGTTAAACTGAATCATAAAGGAGAGAAAGAAAAACCTATCGCCTTCCTCGCTGACGGCGAAGTGGTCATAAAAGGTTCTGATCCCATTGTTGGCTGGGAACCGGATGCGCAAAAAGCGGGTTGTTATGTTCACAAGAACTGGATTTACAAGGAGCCATATGTTATGGAAAGTGAACAATTATATAATGGGTTAGGGTTGTATGAAAAACTCAGAAAGAAAGCGACTGATCAGGAAGTTGCTTCTTATAAGCAGACGTATGGAAACGAAAATGTAGCTGTGGTCTCAGTATGGGATCCGACCGTAAAAGCATACGTCCAGAAAGCTGATTTTACCGAATATTATAAGAAATTAGGAATTACCTTCACTTGGAAGTACGATGAAAACTGGCAGGTGCAGTATTTTGTGGTAAAGAATTGGGACAAAGGGATGGAATTCTTACGAAAAGAATTTCCGGATGTTCTTTATGCGTTAAGCAGTAATCAGGTTTTTGTGGATGAGAAGCCCTTGCGCGAAGTGGTGAGACCAGATCTTCTTAAGCCGGGAACGTTTTACATCGCTCCGCAAACCAAGGATCTTTCCGTCTGCCTGGCTGATTCATCCACTCCTGTAAATCATAAAATGGACGGAAGCGCCAGGGACGTCTTGGTCAATTTTAATAAAGATTCTTCCTCTCTTGTCTTTAAAGGATTCAAGCTGCGCCATGCTTCTTCCCCGATAACTGGGCGGCAATGGGTTCCAGAAAATGCCGTGCAAGTGCTAAATGAAAATCAGATAAAGATAGTAAATCCAGAGCAAGTAAGGAACACTGCGAATGCGGTTGAATTGTGGGGAACGAATCATGTTTTTGAAAATAATGAAATTAACTACGTTAATGGACAGGGGCTTGCAGTTCAAAGCCATCTCAAGCACCCTGGTTCGATAGCTCCCAACTATGATTATGCTGAGTTAAATTATAAAGAAGAATCACCTAAATGGCATCTTGGACATGTTATAAGCGGAAATACTATTCAACACTCCGGATTTTTAGGGGTTGGTTCACCAATTTCTAATGGTGTTACCTTTCATAATAACATCGTCCGCTTCAATAGTTTTAAGGCACTCTACTTATCCCCCAGCTGGGCTGCGGGCGGAATGAAATTACACGGCGCGCTCAATTGGGACATCAAGGGGCTAAAGTCCTACTACAACTATTACCATGGATTTTGGTGTGATACTGCCTGTTTTGGAAACAAAATACAACACAGCATCTTTTATGGAAACAATATAGCCATTCGTTTTGAACTTACTAACGCTAAGATGCCAGAGCAAGGAAATCTTGTCGCTGAAAACCTCATCTATTCAAATGTGGAAGGGGTGGATTATTCCCTCGCCGGATACCTGACTGTTTCCAACAATCTCATCGCCTATAACGATATTGGAATTACGACCAGCGGAGGCACAGTTTCTTCAGAGAAGACTAATAAGTTTAGCGGAAATTTAATAACAGATCATGAAGTCAACAATGTAGGCTACTCGGCTTACACTCCTGACGCTGTCTTTGATAACAATCTCTATTACGGCGTCACAGAATGCCACTTCACCACGCATGGAGAGAATAATTGTCCACAGCTGAATTATTGGAAGAGACAGGCAGCATTGGAGAAAGATATTGACAGTCAAGATTTGTCCGCCGAAGAAAAACAGGCGCTTAAAATACAGCTGAGATACGTTCATGGCGAACCGAATTGGAATGCACACCTAGCGCTGAGATCCAATTCTTACATAAAAATGTTGGCAGATTGGCAGCAGGCGACGGATGTCTGGTCCAAGGATGCTGCTTTCACGTATTATGACTATGCGAACGCTGCCCCAGCAACAACTAATTGGAATAAGAACTACAAAGGAACGTATCCTTCTGCCAATGGCAGCGAACAATTTAAAACTTATCCCCTGCCAGACATATACAAAACTGAACAGTATCAGCAAATTCAACTAAAACCAGATCAAAATAGCGTTTATGCTGATCCAAAATATAAAGATCCAGTAAATGCAAACTTCTGTTTGGCAGACGACAGTCCTGCCCGCGCAAAGAATATTGGTCCTGCGGCGCTGCATAAGTGTAAACCGCTTCTTGTTGTTACATAGTCTTAGCCAAATTAAAAATTTTTTCCAATATGCCAATAGCAGAATCTTTTTAAACCTGAGTTCTTTCGTTATTCTCGGTGCTAGATGGACCAACGTGAATATCAAGATTTGCTGGAGAAATATAAATCGCGCGTCGCTCAAGAGTTTGGAAGCACTGCGCCAGCGATGGCTAAAGTAACTACCAAAGAATACGCTGAGTTCAAACGGGAATTATATCCTGCGCATTATACGCTTTACGAGAAAGCATGCAACTTTTCGGACAACCTTCTGAAGCTCACAGTTGATCCAGTAAAAGCAGCATCTATGCAGAAAAATCTCGACCTCTGCCACCTCAATGTACGTCCTGCTGGAGTCATTGCCCTTTCTTTCCTGTTTCCTCTCCTCACTATTGTGTTAGGTTCCCTCATCGCTTTCGGCATCTTCGGCATGTTTTTCTTTGTTGTTTTTTTCTTAGTTGCCGGCCTGTTGATGATTCCTGCCCTGCAAAAAGCTCCTGATTTTATGGCTAATACCTGGCGGATGAAAGCATCTAACCAGATGGTGCAAAGTGTTTTTTACATCGTAACCTATATGCGTCACACTTCCAACTTGGAACGAGCAATAGAATTTGCCGCTGATCATCTTGAGCCGCCTCTTTCTTTAGACTTTCGTAAAATATTATGGGATGTGGAAACAGAAAAATACAGCACCATCCGCGCTTCTGCCGAAGCATATCTGCTGGTGTGGAAAGAGTGGGATGCTGAGTTTGTGGAATCATTCCATCTGATAGAATCGTCATTGTTCGAATCCTCGGAAGAACGACGTTTAGCTTTACTCGACAAATCTTTAGACGTTATCCTTACTGGAACGTATGAAACCATGCTGCATTACGCTCATTCGCTCAAGTCACCTATCACCATGCTGCATATGTTAGGAATCATTCTCCCCATCTTGGGTTTAGTTATTCTTCCTTTAGTGGTCAGCTTCTTAGGAGGCGAAGGTTCCAGCCCTTTTGTTTCCGCGATCTACATTTCTGTCCTTTACAATGTTACCTTGCCAATCAGCGTTTTTTATTTAGGAAGGATCATCCTTTCCAAAAGGCCGGCGGGATATGGAGCAGTTGATATTGGAAAAAAAGAAGGATTCAAAAAATACAAGAATGTGGCTCTGCCGCTCAGCAAGAATTTCACACTCTGGGTAAATCCATTGTATTTTTGCATCATGGTTTTTGTGGTAGGGATGCTGATCGGATTTAGCCCTTTGATGATGCATTCTTTAGGAGTGAGTGATTTCGCTTTCGATCAAAATGGAAATCTTAAAATGCTTGAATACGTCTGTCCTCCAGATCTAGGTCCGGGATGCGCAGAAGAAGAGCGCATAGGCCCATATGGGATAGGTTCGTCCCTTCTTTCTTTGGTAGTGGTCTTGGGATTAGGTGTTTCCTTCGGATTGTTTTTTGCGCTGCGTTCTAAAAATGTGATTAAGATCAGAGAGAAAACCAAAGAACTGGAAGAAGAATTCTCTTCCGCGATGTTCCAGTTGGGTAATCGTTTAGGCGATGGTCTGCCTGCCGAGATTGCCTTTGCACGAGTAGCAGAAACGATGCGTGGTACTGTTTCTGGCGACTTTTTTGCTCTGGCAGAAAAAAATATCACTAGTTTAGGCATGGGCTTAGAACAATCGTTATTTGATCCGAGAGTAGGAGCGGTAGTAAAATTTCCATCTAACGTTATCGAAGCATCCATGAAAGTGTTAATTGAAAGTATCCGGAAAGGCCCCAGGATTGCCGCACAGGCCTTATTATCCATGTCTCGTTACATTAAAGAGATACATAGGGTAGAAGAACGATTGCAAGACTTGATGGCTGATGTCATCTCCTCCATGAAAGCGCAGACCAAATTTCTTACCCCCGCTATTGCAGGAATAGTCATCGGAATAACTTCTATGATCTCCACTATTTTGACAAAATTAAGCGCGCAATTAGGAGCATTTACTACTGCACAAGGCGCGGCCGGTGGAACTGCTGGCGGCTTTGGAGATTTGTTAACTATTTTTGGTATCGGCATTCCTACCTTTCATTTCCAGATTATTGTAGGCATTTATGTGGTACAGATAGGGTACATCCTCACTGTTCTAAGCAACGGCATTGAAAATGGCGCAGATAAATTAGGAGAACGCTATTCTTTGGGCAAGAATTTGATCAACAGCACGAGTTTGTATTGTTTCATTGCCGCTTTAGTGATGTTGTTGTTTAACTTCTTTGCTGGCACTATATTACAGAGGACGTTTACGTAGCGATTAAGAATGGGAGCGGTGGGATTTGAACCCACGATGCCTAGGTCTTCAGCCTAGTGCTTTCCCAGGTTAAGCTACGCTCCCATAAAATGCTTTATTTAAGGCTCATTTATAATATTTTTGGTAAAGAACTTCTTCTCCATTACTCTTCCACTATAAAGTTAAATTTATATATTCCAAAATTTTCCTAGTTACAGATGGTTCAAAGAAAAAGAGGCAGAAATCAGGCACGGCATTCATCCCGTTCTTTACAGCAGCCTAATGTCTGGGTTCTTTTAAGCGTGGCCTTGCTAGTGATAAGCCTTACGGTTATAACTTCAATAGGCCCTTCTTCTGTTACTGGAAATACCATCCAGAATATTGGCCGGATGAACAAAGGAGATCCTCTCCATCTAAGCGTTCGGGATGTTTTCGGTTTGGAAACCATCTTCACTAATGCTGGTGAAACTATTTTAAATGGAAAAATCACTGTCGAAGAAGATGATACTATCCCTTTCGATCGTCTTTATGTCACCAAATTCAAGGTAAGTTCTGAAAATAAGTTTGGTCCTCTCCAGTTTACGTTTAGAGTCAAAGAACAAGATTTGCTGGATAAGGGTATTTCCCGTTACGACTTGCGATTATATCATGGAGTTAAAGAATATTCCTTACAGCTTCTGAGAGTAAATAGTGGAATTCTCTATTATATTGTTACCGTTCCATCTATGGGTAACTTTGTATTAGGAAGAGTTGCAGTAGTAGTCGAAAAACCAGCAGCTGTTAAGGAAGAAACGGTTAAAGAACCAACTGTTGAAGAGCAACCAACCGCAGCACCGGTAGAAGAGATGCCTGAAGAAGTGTCAGAAGAGCCTTTAGTTGGAAAAGCGGCAGAAGTTCCAGCGCCAGAAAAAACAGGCTTATGGGCAAGAATTGTTTCATTCTTTAGAAATTTATTTTCATAAATGGTTTATTTAGTATAATCTCCTTCAACCGCATTGATGTGCTGAAATAGTATTTTCATTTGTTTCTGATACCCCGCCGCTTGCGGTGGCTGGGCTGCTTTCTATCAACTCGCCGTTATCGAAGGGGTATCAGATACATTAAAAATATCCCGCCCCTTTGGGCGGTTGGGATTTTTATTTCTGCCGTAGGGATTTTAACTGAATGCGTCAGTAGTCCGATGTTAAAGGCGCTTTTCTGGTTATCAAAAATAAGAAAAAATGAGGATCAGTATCCTCGACAATTAGTGCAATAGTACCTGTTAGCGTTTTCGACCACAATCCGTTCGTTGCAACCTTTACAGCAGCGCTGGATTTTAAACTTTTTAACCTCTTGAAAAATGTGTTGTTTCAGTTTAATCACCTTCTTTTTTTTGCGGAGGCGACAAAGAATATCCTTATCACCTTCTTACTAGAAACATCTATTATTTAAAAGAGAATGAAATGAAGTATATAAATGTTTGGATTTGTGTCGACGAGAAAAAGAGGAAAATGATTTTTTATATTAATTTTGGCAGGAAAAAATAAGCAAATAATCCAATCATCAACATTACTGCCCATACTCCTTTGTTCCAATCAAAAATTTTTCTTCCGTCCAGCGGTCCGAAGGGAATTAAGTTAAACATTCCCAGCCAAATGTTGATGGAAAATCCGGTTGCAAATACATTACTCCACTGTGGAAATAAAACTAATAATCCTAAAAATATCATCGCCAAAACATAATTCATTGCCGGCCCAGCAGCGCTGATATGCCCATTTTCTTTTCTCGTCACCATTCCTGAAATCATTACCGCGCCAGGAGCAGCAAAAATAAATCCAATAAATACTGCTAATCCTACTGCTAAATATAACAGCTGATCCCAAGCTCTGAATTCCGCTGCGCATCCATAATGCTGGGCCACAAATTTATGCGCCAACTCATGCAGCAAAAAACCTAATCCTGCGGTAAACATGGAAATGAAGAAGGTGATCGCAAAATTCAGGGAAAATGCTTTTTCAAGGCTTCCATTAAGTATGCTTGCTCCAGAGTAAATAAATGCAAACGCCAGCGACAGGGCTAGCCAAGCTTTGGTTATGTCAATGATTTCGGTGCGGGAGGTTTTAATTTTCCCTATTTTCATGGTCTGGTACATTATTCTCCGGTTCTTGGTCTTTCAGAAATTCTTTCGAATGTTGCGCTTCTTCTTCAACTTTGACTAATAAAGAAAGATCGGCGAAGTTTTCCTGCGCGCACTCCTGACAGTAGTAATCTGAAGTATCTTTAATCTTATACCTTGCCTCAGCGTCGCAAACGGTACATTTTTTACCCATATAAGCTTAAATCAGTGATGGTTTAAAAAGGTTTTTCATATCGTAGGTAAAATAAACACTTTCAAGCCTTTTCTATATAAAATATATTGGCCACTTCAATCTCTTTAATGTTTGGGTCTCTCTTTGAAGGTACTCGGAAAGAACTCCACCTCTCTTCTGGACAGAAATAAATTTTCTTTCTCCAGATTCCGCCAGTAGCTACAACATAACCATATTTTGGACTTCTACCTACTTGGATTAGATAAACTTTCATGAATTTGTCTAAGTTTCTAATTATTTCGTCTCTTCTTTCTTCAGTAAAATTTCTTAATTTATTTTCTAGAATTTCATCTTCTTTAAGGTCTGTATTTAGGATTTGATTTATTACTGCAATGGACATGTCAACTTTCTTTTTCATATCATTGGCTCTGCTCCTTGCAATATCTTGTTCAGTAGTGTAATAAAAAAGCATTGGCTCTTTTTTCTGAGAAGATTTTTCTAATAATTCTTTAACAAGCTTACTATGATCAGATAATTCCCTTATCATTCCTTTCAAAATTATCTTTGCTTTATCGGACAATTCGTATTCACGATTAATATATTTCTCAGGAATAGCGTGAAAATGAGCTATATCTTTAGAGATTACTTTATCTACTTTCTCCTTCACCACAAACATAGACAACAATTTTTTCGCACTTTCCTTTATGGAAGAGGTAAATTGTTTATTTTTTTCAGGTATAACCGGATCTTCTTCAATCCAAAAAGAATAAAGCAGACGCAATCTCTTTACTATTCTCCCATCAACATCCCCTAAAAGATTAATTTCTTTAAATGGGTCTAGTTTTGTCATAACCTCATCTCTTCAACAAATACTCTTTAATCTCTTCCACTTCATGTTCAGTCACTGCTGCACCGTTGTATTTTGCTGCCCAAAGAACTGCTTCCACTAAAGTTTCACGGCCATTTTTTTGTGGAGGAAGATACGAATCCAGAAGACCCATCTTGTATGCAACCCCTACCAGTTCGATGGAACGGACGATTTTTATGTTTCCCAATTCCTTGCTGAATTGTTTCATTTTTTCCGCATCAACTGAGACTGTCTTATTGAAGCGGCGCTCCAGCAAAGCCTTCATCTCTTTATTATTTTCAATGAATAATCTCATGGTTCTTTCGTCCATGACCATAGCTTCCGCCCCTGCCTTTAAGGCGCAGACTACTGATTCAATTTCCCCAGATTGCACCACTTCCATATTTTGATTTCCGATCTTAAATGAACTGTTGGCGATAGCGTGCAGACGCATCACTTCTTTTTGCGGAACATCTTCATACACTTCCAATACCCCGTCTTTAATCAGCTTTAATGCCTGCAATGCTTCAAATTCAAACCGCTTGATGTCCATCGGCCTGGTGATCAATTCCCGCTTTACTGAAGGGGTGATATAGAACTTTCCTCCGTATTTTTTCTTTAGTTCAGGAAGAATCCAGATCAGCCTGGACATGACTAAAGTGATGATTGGTCCGGTATCAAAAAAGAGAGATTTCATTTAATCTTACCTCTTTTTTGGACTTTCCTTCGGCAAGTATCAAAGAATAATGCTTTAGCCATTTAAGAAACCCCAAATATCTTTAACGCAGTGGAAACTCTTTTTGCTGCTGGGATACTTTCTTCATGCTGATCGAGCGCAGTGGTTTTACCAGCATACGCTTGCAGATCCCAGTTCGATAAGCCCATCAATCCAGCTGCCTGCCCGATAGAAAGTCCTTTCTCAAACAAGGCTGCGCTTTTCTTGATCTTTGCTGCATCCATCACATCCTGAAGATGCACTTTGACTTTAGCGTTGCATTTTTTAACCAATTGGAACAGATTCTTGATGCTGCCATTGTATTTTCCTAACTGATTTTTCTCTAAGCTGCCTTTGGCATTCTGAAGCTCTTTGATGATGATTTGGTAATCTTTTTCAGGAATGGAATTCACAATCTTGTATAAAGAATAAATCAACACGGTAACGGAAATCAAGTCAAGATTCTTATGTACTGCTACATCCTCGATGCCGTGGTCGCTTAACACGCGCAGCTGATCAACATCATTTTTATCCTTGCGTTGGAGGATGCTGATAGCTTGGCTTAAATCATAGAAGATCTCTTTCTTAATCGCCTCTTCCATGACCGAAAAGAAAGAATAATCTTTTATTAATGTTTTGTATTTGATGTTTTGAGTATAGAAATCTTTATTAAAGAAAAACCACTTCATATCTCCTAAAAGATGGTTGATATTGATAGGAAGCTATTAAAAAATAAACCTTGGACCGGAAAACTTCTTTGGACGCACTATCGTTTTTTTCTTCTTTTGGTAGTTGTAGTTCTCCTTGGATTTGTGGCTCTATTGTCTTTAGACAAAGGCGCGCCTCTTGCCGGCGCGGTGGTTGCAGGGAGCTGTGTTTCGCCTCCTGTCGGGATTATTAGCTGGTGGCCGGGAGACGGGAATGCTAACGATATACAGGATGGCAATCGGGGGGTTTTAATAAATGGCGCAACCTTTGCAACCGGCAAAGTTGGCCAAGCTTTTAGTTTGGATGGGATCGATGATTTCGTTGAGGTAGCTGATAGCCAGAGTTTAAGCGGGCTGCAGGTTTTCACCATAGATCTGTGGGTGAAGCTTCAAAATGCAGCAAATTCGCAGTTACTTATAGGAAAGGGCGATGCAAGAATACCTGATAGGGAATGGGAATTGTACACCCATCCCGATCTTCCGGGCAAGCTTCGTTTCGACATATTTGCAAAAGATCCTACGACGAGACAACTGGTATTTGCAGGAACATATTCTTCTGAGAAATCGCTTCAAAGCAATCAATTTCATCATGTAGTTGTCATTTACGATAGGGGAAATATGAAAATGTATATTGATGGGATGGAAGATCTTCCTCTTGATAATAGACTCTTTTCTCCTTTTTCACTTTCTTCTCCACCAGTAATCCCTGATTCAGTTGCGCCATTGCAGATGGGTTTTAGACACCTTTTCCCAGGCAGCCATTTGCAAGGACTGGTCGATGAAGTTACGCTCTACAACCGTGCTCTTTCAGCAGCCGAGGTGCAAGCAATATTCAATGCAGGAAGCGCCGGGAAATGCACAGCAGATAGAGACCTTGACGGGGACACCATTATAAACACTCAAGATAATTGTCCAACTGTACGAAACGCAGATCAACAAGATCTCGATAATGATCGCATCGGAGATGCATGCGATTCTTCCACTACAATTAATAATACAGGTAATACGGTTCTGAGAGTATTATACCAGCCTTTTGGTGATAGTGGCGTAAAGTTTGGTGTTTTTCTGGCTTCCTCTTCAACGGTAGTGTCCGATCCCAATTATGCAACATTTACCGAGTCAACCTTTTCGGTTCCGAAGGGATTGGCAAGCGTCCATTCTTCCCCTTCTGAAGATGGCGGATTCGATTTAAAATCGGTGGTGGTAGCACTTACTCCTTCGGCTGTGCTTGCTGGTGCTGTCACTCCTATGGTAGTGGGATATCTCGAAGATAATGAAACCATGAGGAGAAAGATCATGATTAAAAACCTAGGTACTGATGTCGTACCTGCGTTTACCTTCCCAACGCTGGATACGATCACCGGTATGCCCAGAGCGCAACAAAATTCTATAGCAGCATTTCTTCCGCCTAGGGGAACTACTACAGTTACTCCGCCTGCATCTCCAGGCGCTTCTTCCACATTTGCTGTTCCGCCCATATCTGCGCCCGTGTCAGTCATCACCTCTCCGGCTACAACCTCGCAAGGCGTGCCTGCACCCGGTCCTTCTTCTGTCGTAGGCTTTATTCCACCGAATGGAGCTGCAACCGTCACACCACCTTCGGCACCAGGCGCTTCTTCCACATTTGCTGTTCCACCCATATCTGCGCCCGTGCCAGTTGCCACATCTCCTACTTCAAGTCCCGGGGGTCCAGGTCAACCACCGCAGGGAACGCCAACAACTACGCCCACGTCTGTAGCCGCAGTCCTTCCTCCAAGCAGTACTGTTAATGTTTTACCACCTTCGACACCAGGCGCTTCTACCACCTTTTCAGTTCCGCCAATATCCTCACCAGTGCCTCTTTTTACTTCGCCAGGACCGAGTACAACTCAACCAGGGCAGCCAGCTCCAACCACTCAGTCCGTGGCAGCAGTTCTTCCTCCTGATGGCACTGTTACTGTTACCGCTCCCCCAACTCCAGTTTCTCCAGCTACCTTTACAGTTCCTCCACCAGTATCTGGTCAGACTTCTCCTCCTCCCGTGCCTGCTTTCACTTTCCCAACTCCAGATTTACGTGCTACAACCGCATCTACTGTAGTTAGAATTACTTCCAGCAGTGTGTCAGTTACTGCAGATCCTCCCACAATATCAACAACAGTAACCAATTCCGGTCCGACGGAAGTTAGAACCGTTACCTACGTTAGAGAAGTTATACCGCTTGAGACTACATCCAGCTCTGTAGTTACTGTTTTACCGCCGCCAAATTCAACAGCAATGGCAAAAATAACACCTATTGTAAACCAACTCGTAACACAAGTTGTAAATCTCGGTACCTTAGTTTTAACCATGTTCACTTCGCCCGATAACAACTTACAACTAACTCCTGTTTCTGCTACCTTAACTCTTGCTCCCAATGAAAGTCAGGCGGTTACGAGAGATTTAGATAATGATGGTGTGCTAAACGATCAGGATGCCTGTCCGCTAACCGCTGGCAGATTAGAATATCAAGGATGTCCAGTCGCGGATAAGAATGTGGTGCAATTGCATATTATTGACCAAGCCAAAAGAGGAGATTGTAGCGGTGCAGGAAGTTGCAAGCGGCCATTGTCTGGAGCTACCGTGAAAGTCTTTGATAGGAATAAACTGAATGGCTTAGCTATTACCTTGCTTAATGGCAGCGTGGTAACACTTACTAAAAATCCAGACGGCCAATCATATGATGATATTTATGAAAGCAATGCAGCATTTGCTGCGCAAGCCGGCAAATGTATGACTAATGCGAGTGGAACGTGTCTGGCTGGTGAACAAGCAGTTGGCGATTATCTGGTTGTGGTAAAAAGTATCGATGCAGAAACAAGAACAATTGTCTATACTGGCTTACCCAAGTCGCCCAGTGATTTTGTAGATACAAATAGCGATGCTCTTGGCGACTTGGCAACAAAGGGATTCCAAGTCATTAAAGTTATCAGGAAAGACGGCGTGGTTGAATTTAAGGGGGGTAAAAAAACCGTAGTAACTGGAAGCATTTTGGAAATAGTCTATCCTGACAGCACCGTCTGGGAAGGAACAAAACAGATTTATCCCTTTATCTTCACCAGCGACAGCAGTTGGACAACTAATGTTTGTCTCTCTGTGCCTTCTGGCTATAAGATTGTCTGGGTATATGACCAAAATGGAAATCTGCTTTCAACCAGTGAATGCCAGCAAACTTTTGTGGCGCAAGAAACAAAAGTTGTTGCCTTTGAAGTTCTGGAAGTTTCCAGTCCTCCGCCATTTATGAAAGCGAAATTGAAAGTTACGTCGCCAAAAGGTAAAATACATCATCTTGATGTGGATATTCCTGGCTTGCGAAAAGAAGATCTGAAAGCGATGGGAATGCCGTTGCCTAAAGTTGAGAAAAATTGATGTTCTTTGTTTTTATGTTGCTTAGAATGGTTTTGCTGGTGTTCGGTTAAGTTTTTAAAATAGTGATGGTTTTTGCTGATTTACGGGCCTGTAGCGTAATCCGGTACTTTGTAAAAGCGGAAAAGCGCATACCCATGGCATGGGTGGAGTCCGGGTTCAAAATGCCTGCTACACTAGGCGAACGTATTCAAGTGGGGCATTCACTTCGTTCAGCCCCACGACATAGCTGTATAATGTAGCAGCGTGAAAGTCCCGGCAGGTCCATATTTTACTACTCTTGCAGAATTTTCACTAAACCGGTCCTATCTTTAGGTATGACATACTCAAATCTAATATTTTGGTTTCCAACTTTTGGATTAACCATGCTATAAAAAGAAAGAACGTCTTTCTCATAGAATTGCAATACTTCAATCATGGTTCCATCTTCTTCAGAGTCTCCTTCAACACCATATCTTTGTATTAAGGGATGTTTTTTGAGGTAATCTTCTACTACTTTTTCTTTATGGTCTGATTCTGGAAAGAATCCATTAAACTTAAGAGCAGAGGCATAAGCGCTGACTACTTCTGCAATATTCCTGGTTACATAAAATCGTTGGGCCTTCGAAACTAACCCGCAGAATTCTTCAACGCCGGGATAAAGGGATTGTCTGGAGTATTCTGGCGTGAATAATTTTTGCACTTCTGCAAGGGTTTTTTCATTTCGTAGGAAGACATTAACATAATCTTTCCATGCTGCTGATTCAGCAGCTTTTCCTCTCCATGCTAGTTGTAATGCCGTACTCGCACACCATTGCAGATATTTTGGAGAGAAATGGCTGGTTCCTATAGCTTTTTTGACAATCTGCTTTGCCGGGGAAGGAGCATGATTATCGTCTAAATCAAAAAACCAGGTTTGGACGCTTCTAACCAGTTGTCGTAGTTTTAGAATGTCATCTTCATCAACTTTGGTTATAATTTCTCTTTTTACTATCGCAAACAGCTGTTCTTCTTCAGTTGCTTTTCTCATTTTCGTACACCTAATCTTTTCGCAAGTTTGGGAAACAGTCTAGGTAAAGTCATATAAGAACTAAAACCCCAAATGCTTGAGTAGCCGGACTCAATCTTTAGTTTGCCTTTATGAGCCTTAGAAAACGCTGTTTTAAGCGATTGTAAAAATGTTTCCTCCGAGCTTGCATCAAGTAGTTCTTTTGGAATTCCTGTTCGCGACAACCCTATTTCTTTGACTCTGAAATGAGTGTCCGAATTAGCAATTCCTGCCAGATTATGCTTGCGAGCCATTCTTCTGGCTAGAACGTTGGAAGGATACATCCACAAGGTATTTTGGTGATTGCCTGTCTCAATAACTGGATTATATATATCAAACCATTCCTCTTTAGTTTTCATTTCTTCATCTGTTGGATAGCGGAAGGCAATAACTGGAGCAGCAATGCTGAAAGGATGATCTAAAAACCAGAATGCTCCCATATCTTCACACGCTTTGACGGCATCATCTAAAGTCAATTTTCCTCTATAAAATTCCCTATCATTGCCAACCATTACCACCCCCTGATTTTCTTTGACGTAAACTTCAGTAGCTCGAATAATATACAAGGAATCATTCTCAGAATTGACTTTTACAATTCTGCTTCCCAATTTTCGGTGTTCCACTTTTTCTTCCTCTAGTTTTTCCAGTGCTTTTTCATAGCTTAAATGGTCTTTATTTGATTCAATGGTCCTGGTAACTAAAGTTATAACATCTACTCTCTTCGAAGCCTCGTCAACCGCGTTTCTTATTCTTTCATTATCCCGAATATGGACATGCAAATCGGTGTAAATGTAGGCGGGATCTTTAGGTTCTCTGACGGCTCCAACAACTAAATCATGAGCAAATGATGGAAATTCCCTGGCAGTCTCCCAGTTTGCTGAATACTGAAATCCTTTAGTTACTAGGGTGTAAAGATCACTTGTTAATGGCATAAGCTTTCAAAAAGGAAGCCTCTTTAAAAATATTTACTATGCGATGACAACAATTCTTTATTAACAAAAGTATCAACCTTCATTCATGGCCCTTGCCGTCACCCACATCATTCTGACAATTGCCTTCCTAGACATTTTCCGTCATTACGTGTTCGGCTTGAAAAAATTTCCCCGGTATTTATTGGTGGTAGGAGGAATTGCCGGGCTAGCTCCAGACTTAGATATCCCTATCGGTTGGATACTTACTTTACTAAATGGAAGTCCGGTAAATTTTCATGGTCTTTTTACGCACAGTATCTTCTTTGCATTGTTATTTGCAATTATCGGTGCAGTATTACACTACCGCAAAAATCTGAAATGGGCAAAAATATTTTATGTGATAACAGTCGGGTGGACGCTCCACATCTCCCTCGATTGCTTCTACGGAATGGATTCAACTAAATTATTCTTATGGCCGTATCAAATCCTGCCCAGTTTTTGCCCTAATTGGGATCTGCATCAGTACGGCCACAGCATCGATGCGATCATCTTAGTTCTTTGGCTGCTGCATGAAGAAATCAGCAATAAAATAAAGTGTTATTTTTAGTTTAGCGTTGCCTAAAGGTTAGAATATATACTATAACACACATATAGCAAAGAATAATATAATTGCTTTCACTTTTTCGATTACAAACAAAGAGGTGTCTATCATGAAACGTACATTAGAGGTTTTAGTAGCTACTCTCGCTCTGTCTACCGTTGGTTGTGTAACCAATTCTTCAAATCTTTCCTCCTTTGCGCCTTTGGTAAATAATCAAATCGCAGATGGAAAATTAGATTCTGTTGATGATAATGTCAATCCCGAAGAGGTTCAAAAGCTTCCACAATTCAGCTACATGGTCATCAGCGAATCAAAATATAAAACTTCTAGCGGTGAAGAGCTTACCCTGCACAGTTTAGGTACAGCCAATATTTACAAAGACCTTGGCAACAAAACTTATCTCTCAACTGCCAATCACGTAGTGCAAAATGAAGAAGTTTTATTTAGTTTATTTAAAGGCAGGCTGGAGAAAGTTTCCGAACAGTTTTACCTTTTGGAAGATGATGAGGTAGATAGGTTGCATAACCTACTACGAAGATTCTCCGCCGCAAATATGCATCAACGGTTATATGTTGAAGATTCTTCAGGAAATAGAAAAGAACCCTCTAATTATATAATCCATACTTCTGATGAACTGAAAAGTCTTCTTAAGACCATTAAGCCAAAGAAAATTAAAACTGTTGCTCAAAATGAAGAAAAGGATTTAGCGGTTATTAGTGTACCTAAGTTACAGCATCCTCCTCTACCCTATTCTATTGGCAATGCCGATGATTTGCAAAGACAAAATCTTCTCTTTGTAATAGGGTTTCCAGGCGGATTATTTGAAAATGTTACGAGGGGATACGTTACTGTAGTGAACGATTCAAGACTGGTAAGAGCAGATCCGGAAACCAATTTTATCTTTGATGCATCCATCAGTCCTGGTAATTCTGGAGGCGGAATATTTGCCGTAAGAGATGGAAAATTAGAATTAGTTGGCATTACTTCAGCGATGTATTTGGGAGGAAATGATCTCTATATCGGCGTGAAAATCAATGGCATTTCCGACGTGTTTAAAGGAAACAGCATCCGCTGCACTAACGGATGGAAATGCAATCTCTCTCAGGCGTATGAGTTGAAGTTGTGAGAATTTAGAGATATTGAAAAATCTCCTCTAGAGATTGCAAGGATGGTTTCTGCTTACTACTTCTATCAATGAGCATTGCCTGCATTTCCAGAGCCTTAGGTGGATCGACATCACAATGCTTTTTATCTCCTATCATCAAGGTATGAGGAGCTTCACATTCTAAGTTTGATAACATTCTTTGGTAGACTCGTAAGTCAGGCTTGTATAATCCAACCTCGCAGGAAAACAACACTAAATCAAAATATTCTTCAAGTTCCAAATTAAAAAATGATTTTTTGTAAGGTGTTGCTAGATTTGAAATCAAACCTATTTTTAATTCTCTTTTTTGTAATTCTTCAAGAACTTTTCTTGTTTCCGGGAATAATACGGCAGAAGCCACGTCAGCAGTTACTTCTTCTTCATAAGCTTGAAGATTTAAGGCAGTTGCATCTGGTTTAATTCTTTTGACTAATCCTGAAAGATCATTGAAATCCTCAGACATAGCAATTCTTCTAGCTCGTTTCATTTCTTCTGGTGAAAGGCCAAGTTCAAAAAATAATCTTAAGTAGGGATTAGTATCTTGGTTGTAGATCAATGTTCCATACAAGTCAAATATTACTGCTTTTATTTTATTACTCATAGTATAATCATTATCTTTCTCATTAAAAACTTTCCGCAACAAAGCAACTTTTATATACCATTTTTCTTTTTCCCCCTTTGATGTTCGGCTTTACAGAGAAAGAGGTAAAAGTATTCAAGCAACTTAATACTCCTAAAAAGATTCAGGATTTCCTCAATAAGATTCCTGCAAATTATGAACATGATCGAGAAACAGTTCTTTCTCCACGGATGGTTCTCAGGGAAAACAGAGCGCACTGCATGGAAGGAGCCATGTTTGCTGCTGCGGCACTACGCTTTCATGGGCATAAGCCGTTAGTACTTGATTTAACTTCTGTGAAAGATGACGACGATCATGTCATTACTGTATTCAGGCACCAAGGCCATTGGGGTGCAATTTCTAAAACCAATCATGCCGTTCTCAGGTATCGAGAGCCAATTTATAAAACTATTAGGGAGTTAGTGATGTCATATTTTCATGAATATTTCACTAATCATGATGGCAAGAAAACATTACGTTCATACTCTATGCCGGTTGATTTATCTCGGTTTGATGAGAAGGGTTGGATGACTGCAGAAGAGGATGTGGAATATATTCCTGATTACTTATTTGAAGTTCCGCACAAGCCGATTTTATCACGAGCCCAGATTGCTTTTTTGCGCAAAGCGGATAAGATTGAGATTGAAGCTGGGAAGATTGTGGAGTGGAAGAAATGAATAAACTCAAGGTCTCCAAACTTCTCCGTTAAAGAGATGTTCGATTCCGCCAATTTCTCCTTCATACATCAAACATTCTACACCGCACCTTTTCAGTAAAGAAAGTGCATAATTAGTACTCTCTTGCCATCGTTCCGGTGTTTTCATAATTAATTCTTTATGACCAATCATTTTTTTTATTCCGGCATCAACAATTGCCGTAGCGCAAGGGGTGCAGGGAACCCAGGGCATGTACATGACTGCTCCGGCTGTAGCTGAACCTCTTCTTGCAGCGTTAATTATAGCTGCTGGTTCGGCATGAATAATATGCTTGTATTTCCAATCCCGATCTGTTTTTTGTTCTGGGGTTGGGGCTAATCCTAAAGGAAAATGGTTCGCTCCATAACTAAGGATAGTAGCCAAATCCGGCATTACGATAACTGCTGCAGTTTTGGTTACCGTATCTTCGCTATGTTCTTGCGCAAAATTGTAAGCTTCTCGTAATAAAAATTGATGTTCTTCTCCTGCGATTAATTCAATATTCGGATTCCAAGTCATGTTATCACCAAGAGAGATGGTGGTAATTGTGTTTATATTGTTTGTTATTCTCAAGAATGGGAGAAATAAAGTATGGGGCCGCGAAGATTTGAACTCCGGTCGCACCCATGTTGGCAAAAAGTCCCCAAGGGTGAATCCTTTCTTGCAAGCGTTATCTGCTTGTACCAAGCTAGACTACGACCCCAGTGGAATCATAAAGTTGATGGTTTATTATAAAACTTACTTAGAAAGCTTTTTATATGAACTGTATTTTTCAATATCCATGTTCCAACGCTTTTCACACAGTTTTCAATTGGTTAAAGAAAGTTTCGCCGTATTGAAGAAAGACAAAGAGATCATGCTCTTCCCCATTCTTTCAGGAATATTAAGCGTTCTGGCATTAATTTCCTTATTTATTCCCTTCACCATAATTTCTTTAGCAAATGATTTCTCGCCGTCACTTTTTTATACCTTGCTCTTCGTCTATTACGTCATTACTTCCTTCATCGTCATCTTCTTCAACACTGGCCTAATTACTTGCGCGCATATGCGCTTAAATGGTAAAGATCCGACGTTTAAAGACGGACTAAAACACGCCTGGAAGCATGTTGGCAATATTTTTATCTGGTCGTTGATTTCCGCTACGGTGGGATTAATCTTGCGCATGATTGTAGATAGGATAGAAAATAGTGAACGTCTTGGCCCGATCGGAAAAATAGTGGGAATGATTTTCATCGGCCTCTTAGGCATGGCCTGGAGTTTTTTGACTTTCTTTGTCATTCCAGTTATGGTTTTTGAAAATAGGAACGCCTTTGAATCCATTAAACATTCCGGCTCGCTCTTCAAAAAAACCTGGGGAGAAAATGTTATTGGACAATTTTCTATGGGTTTAATTTTTGGATTATTATTCCTAGTCGGTGCGGGAGCAATCTTAGTAGCCTTCCTTACTGGCTCATTTCCAGTAATTCTGATTGTGGGGGGATTAACCCTGCTTTACTTCACTCTTCTGGTAATTGTAAGCACTAGTCTGAATGGAATCTTCGTTGCCGCCATGTATAATTATGCTAAAACAGGAAAAGTACCTGCTGCGTACAGTCCAGAACTAGTAAAAGGAGCTTTTAGAGCCAAGAGAGGCGGAATTTAATTTCCTAGATGTTTTCTTAAGTCAAAACCTTGCTTTTGTAAATTTTCTATAGGGAGGAATACTGGTTTAGGCATCTTGTTCCATTCAAACCAGCCCCATTGTTCAATTTTATCTGGTTCCATAATTGTAACGGTTCCAGCATCATGCTCGGCAAGCATAAAGACAGTGATATAATGCTTCTTTTCCTTTTGGAACTTGTCATTAGTAATAGATACAAAACGTACGTTCTTAATGGCAATGCCTAACTCTTCCGTAGCTTCTCGTTTGGCGCATTCTTCTAGGTCTTCATGGAATTCCAAATGCCCTCCGGGAAAACCCCACGTGCCTTCGCCATGCGCATTCTTGCGTTTATGCATCAGAATCTTATTATCCTTTACCACCATAACTCCTACTTTTGGACGTTCCATGATGAGAAAAATTTCTTAAGAATATAAATTAATTGTGGTTTTACTGAATATAATTGATAACTAAAATATTACACCAACTCAACTGCAATCTTATTCTTTCCTTCAGGATGGATAATGACTTCATCTTCTTTCTTGATTTTCATAAATTTAGCTACGGACTCAGGTATCCTGACGATTAAAGAGTTGCCAGAGTAAGAGACTTTACTTTTCTTGCTTAATCCAAATAAGCCTTTCTTTTTCTCAAGTTCTTGAATTTTTGTGCTGGTTTCTTCATCAAACCATTGTTCGCCACAGGCATCACAAACTTGCGCCGGAAACACGCCTAACTCAATTCCATAAACGCTATAAGGTACTTTTTTATGATGTAAATTTCCTTCTTCGCAGATTGGGCATTTCATCGTATCATCACCGTTATGACAAAAACTTTATCTTTTGTTTTTTTGTATACTACTCTTATATGCATGAAGTCTGAAACAAGCTTGTTCTTTTCTTGTAAGTGTTTTGCTCCTTGCTGAATTGCTTTTCTAATCTCATTTATGCTTATCCCTCTTTCACGGGCTTGCTCCAACGCATGCTTGCCCATCACTATTTCCATTCAAATCACTCCTGTCACTTACATATAAGTGAGGATATATAAATCTTTCCTAATTATTTACAATTTCCCCTACAATACTTCTCAACATATAATCAACCACTTTAACTTTAATTCTCTTATTCAACGGCAGTCTTCCTTTTACTCCTATTACTAACGGATATGTTCCCATCTGCCGGCAGAAGGTCGTTTTCCCATCGTACATTTCCGTAAAAACATCAGTAATGATTGTTCCTTTGGGTAAAATTCTTTCTAACATGGGATAATCAATCTTCTGCCGGATTTCATTCCGCCATTTCCAGTAATACTGCTTGTTCTTTTTTAAATATTTAGTCCCACCGTGCTTTTCCAGATAGGTATTAGGCAATACCGCCACTTGACGAATGTTAATTCTGCGCAGCATCAATCCTTCGGCCATAACTTGCTGCAATGCTTCCATATTTTTCTTAGGTGTTTCCTTTGTTTCGCCTAAAAGGCCAAAAATAATATTTATCCCCGGCAGAAATTTAGGTAATCCATTTTCTCCACGTTCTGCGCCGTACTTGTTAATAATACGAATTGCTTTCAGGGCCATTGCTGGAGTAGTATTCAGCAAATTCTCTTTTACTACAACTGGATCAAAACTTTCCACGCCGAAGGCAGCAATATTCCCGGCTGTGCAATACTCCACAATTGCTTTGGTAATCTCTTCTCCTCCCGGCGCGACTACGGAATTTGGGTTGACATTGTCTATCTGCAATACTTCAATCTCCGGGCATTCTTTTCGTATCCTTTGCAGCAACTCGATTGGCCTGTCAGATGCATAGAAATCGGCCTGCTTTCCCAGACGGAAATATCGCGCTCCATGCTGGTAATATTCTTTTACTTCTGCAACAACCGATTCCATCTTTCTATTAACAAATCTGCTCTTAATCGGTTCGGTGCAGAAGCTGCATTTGCCAACTTTGCATCCCCTGCCGGTTTCAATTTCAACCATTACTCGGTAAGGGATGTGTTGAAGAATTTCCGCACCCGCCAAAGCAAATTTGTCAAGCTCATCGAATGATACACCATAATCCTTAACCTCAAAACCATGCTGCACTTTTTCATAGAATTTTCCGCCTTCTAATTGCGTTCCAAAGACTGCCGGACCAGTAAGGATTTTTTTGCAGGGAAGATCTTGAAGCAACGGAACAACTTCCCGTAATGTTCCTGGCAATGCGGTGAGATATTTTCCGGGAACGTGAACCCCAAGAACAATGACCAGAACATCAGTTTTTGGCAGAGCTTCAAAGGCCTTGTTTTTAGTTAAGTTATATGTCTGAATATTGGTTTTTTCTTTTTCAGAAGGTTCTTTTTTGACATTGTTGTATCTCTTCCATAAACGCAAATCGTCAATAGTTAGGTAGGCAACATCATGCCCTTCGGTCTTCAACTGCCCGTAAATATATCTTGGATACGTTCCTAAATATGGCGGTACACCTAATCCGGAAGCCTCGTCAGTGTAGCAGTCTAGGATGGTGTAGTTCATGAGATAATATTTTAGTCGATTTTTTATAAATATATGCTAGAATAGGGATAATTATTTATAGTGAAATAACAGCACTTGAAAACATGGTTAATTCACGATTATACGCTGGTCTTGTGGCAGTGATGCTCAGCTCCTGCTTCTCAAAACCAGATGCTTTGGAAGAAGGGCTTCATCCCGGAATTGCTGATGCTGTCAAATTGGCGCTTTGCGGCTCCTTAGATATTCAGCAAAAATTAGGATTTAAAACTAGTTTTGTCTCCGATGAAGTGGAGTTGTGTTACGGAATTGATTCAAATAATTCCAGCGCTTTTGAGAATCTTGGTCCCTGTAAGCCCATCGAAGGCAGCATTGGTTTTTCCCGTTACCTCAACGGCCCAGAGAAAGATGTAATGCAGATGGTCATAGTCATTAGTTCGAATGGCGATTATCTGCCGTTTTGGCGGGATTCTTCAGGAAATATTTCTAGTATGATGTTTACTCCCATTCCAGAAGATGCCAAAGAGCGGTTTGATTTTGGAGTTTCAGAATTGAACAAAGTAAAAAGAAAGGCCGATGTTTGTGAAGCTTTACTAAAATATACGCCGGAATAAGAATCCTGCGTTATTATGATAGATATTTTATAAAAGTTGCTTAAAATATAATAAATATTAACTCCAACCGAAAGTGTGTTCATATAAAGTGGAGTTACACTTTGTGCAACTGTATTTAACTCCTTGTCTTCCAGAAAGGACTCTTATGGTGTTATAAGATTCTATCTCAGGTGGTCCAATAACAATCCCTTTGCAACCATCCTTACACTCATAAGCTACATGCTCTTGTTTATTTAGTATTTTCTTATTTGCCGAATATACTTTGACGTCTTCCATAAAACTATCAGTATTTTCATAACAATCTCCGTTATATCTATCTTTTGGCAATTTTTCTTGTAAGTTGTCAAGAGAAGCAACAACTGTTCCGGTTAATTCATCTGCTCTGCGCCAATCAAATCTCAGCATATCGGCCATCGCTTTTTCAAGGGACATTCTAAATTTAGAACGCATTTTATTTTTAAGTATTTAGATAGTCTAGAATAGAAAATTATAATTATTCCTAGAATTATTTTTTCCGTCGTGCTTTCGGCAGCAGAGAATTTACTTTTTTGACTACTTCATCAATAGAATACGGTTGGGCAAGGCAATGGAAAGCCCGCTTTTCTATCCAATTTTCAATTTCATCTTTAATCTCTGCATCAGCAAGTATGATTATGGGTGTTTCTTTTTTTTCAAAATAAGGAGTGATGGTATGTTTAAAATGCTCTGCTCTAACCTCAGGCAGCCAGTTTTCTCCATAAGATTTTGTATCATAGACGACGAGGTCGTATTTTTGCGGCAATAACCGGGAATCTTTACATCGCGATATTTCAAACACAAATCCCAGGAAATCATTGAGGTATTCGACCTTATGCTTTTTTCTTAACCTAGCGACCAAATTATTTTCTTCTTCCCGTTCCGTTTCCGGCGCGCCGTAGAGGATTCGTGCCATTATGGTGAAGGCTTAACACCTAAGAGTTCATTAACTTTGTGAACTACCTGTTCAATTTGATAAGGCTGATCTATCTGTACCAATCCAGCTTTTTCTACCAGTGGATGTAGATTTTTGGCAATTTCAGGTTCAGCGAGTATAATGACTGGCACTCCCAGCTTGGAAAGATATGCAGGTTCACCTATCTCAAAACACTCTAGTTTCTTTTCTACTGTGGCTGAGGGATAAATAAGATCTGTATCGTACAACAACAGGTTATATCTCTCAGGTAATGCAACTAATGGTGTCTTAGCAATTTCCCAGAACATAGCTTGATGATCGTTCTTGACATATTTTACTTCATGTTCTTGGCGAAGCCGTGCTACTAAATCATCGTGAATGTCTTTTCGTTGCCCATGCGGTCCGCCTACCAGAATCTTGGCCATTTTTTTTCTTAAAATATACGGTAGATATAAACATTGTGCGTAACTCATTCAAAGGCAAGCCTTTGGGGTTTCTGAAATGCTTAAATTTTCAGAAACTTTAAAAAGAACTTTAAGTTTGAGCTCATAACGGCCCCGTAGCTTAGTTCGGTGGAGCGCACGACTGATAATCGTGAGGTCCGGTGTTCAAATGCAAGTGTCACGCCACTTGAGAGGCGGAGCGACTGCGCTCACTGCGTTCGCTTAGTCACTTAAAATAATCGTGACAATTGAGGAAAGTCACCGCGGGGCCACTTTTTCCTTTGAAAAATAGTAATCTGCCCAAGAACCTGGCTATATATCACTTCTCTCTAGAGAAAATATACCTCTTTCATAAGCTTTAAAAGGGTAATACTAGTTCATAATGAAATGGTTAAAATAGAAGAAAAATCGGCAGAAGAAAAAGCTAAAGAGGAAAAATGTAAAACTTTAGCGGATATCACCAGAGAAATGTTTAGAGAAAATCCATTATATAGTGTTAGAGATAGCACACCTTATTTCATTAATGTTATTACTCGCGGAGAAAGGTTAAGTGATATCAATGTAGTTATACACGTTAATGTTATGCGGAACAGGATAAGTGTAGATGAGCATGAATATTTTCAAGACGCTTTACGCTTAGCAGAAATGTACGAATCTAAAACGGGCCAAGAATTTACCTTGAAGAAAAAGTATTAGTTTTCTAGTAAGTTTAAATATTATTCTCAATACTATATTTCTCTGTCTCTAAATCTTTAAATATCGCTTTCATCAGCATTACTCAAGAGGGGTAGTATATATCAGGGGTGTATAATAATGAAAAAAGTAGTGAGTGTAATGGTTAGCATAGTACTTTTACTGTTTCTCATCGGTTGTGTCAACTATAAAACTCAACCAAGTTCTCAACAAAATTCAGAAGATTCACGATTAATAGACGAGATTGCCAAAATTGAACAAGAATTGCAGTTAGAAAATAAGCCTGCAGCAACAGAAAAGGACTTCCCAGACGTAGAGAAGACAGAAGTCGAAGAAGAAGTAGTTCTTCCCGAACTAACAGAGGGATCTACCCTGGAAGAATCTACAAATACTGAACCTACAAATACTGAAGATCTACAGGTCATTGAAGTTGATGAAAATGAGATGGTTAAACTCAATGTAAAAGTATCTGATCCAGACCAAGATTCGATTGAATATACTTTTACACCTCCCTTAAACAAGGTAGGGCAGTGGAAAACCAATTATGGGGATGCAGGAGAATATCTGGTGTCTCTTACCGCAACTGACGGCAAACTAACTACGGAAAAGCAACTTAAGATAGTGGTCAACAGAGTAAATGTGCCTCCAGTAGTTAGTGGTGTAGCTGATCTTCACGTTAAAGAAGGAGAAGTTGTAAGCTTCAATCCAGTGGTATCCGATCCTAATGGAGATGAAGTGACTGTTACTATCTCTGAACCTTTGCAGAGTGGTACTTTCAAGACAGATCACACCAGCGCAGGAGAATATCAGGTAAAAGTAGTCGCCAGCGATGGCGAATTACAGACCGAAAAGAGTGTAGTCTTGCTGGTTGATGATGTCAATGAGCTTCCAGTGCTGACTAATCTTCAGGATCTCGTAGTTAAAGAAGGAGAACTAGTCACAGTAAGACCTACAGTTTCCGATCTTGACCAAGATGAAGTGACCGTAACCATCAGCGAACCTGTTGGTGATAAAGGAGTATGGAAAACCAGTTATACCGACCATGGTGAATACTTTGTCACGGTTACGGCGAATGACGGCAAGGGCGTGGTCACTAAGAAAGTGAAGGTAGTTGTTGAAGATGTCAACATGCCCCCAGAAATAATTGAGGTAAAATTAGCCGTGAATTGATTTTTTGTTTTTTCAGCGATCTTTGAGGAAAAGATCAAAACAAAATGGATCTTAAAAAATTAATGTCTTTGCTTGTACTTTTTTCTTTTCTATTAATCATTCCTAGCGCTATCGGTGCGCTTAAAACATTTCATGTGCAAGAAAATGATCTGGTAACCATTTCTCCGGAAGTTTTAGACCCAGATAATGATCAAGTATCCTACTCTTACTCCCCTCCTTTGGATGAGCATGGCCGATGGCAGACTGGATATAACGACGCGGGGAGATATACTTTGAAAATCACTGCTTTTGATGGCGTACATGAAACAACCAAGGAAATCATGTTGGTTGTTGAAAATAAAAATCAACCGCCTTATCTAACCGAAAAGAAAATAACAGTAAAAGAATTGCAACACCTTGACTTAAAGCAATTTGCTGCTGATCCAGATCATGATCCTTTAGAATATGTTTTTACTGATCCTTTTGATAAAGCAGGGTTATGGGCACCTAACTATGATGACCAAGGAACTTTTGTCGCAAAGTTTAGTGTAAGGGATGGGGATTTTACTGTTCCCGTGCGTATGGAAGTAGAAGTTCTTAACACTAATCAGCCGCCAACTATAAAAAGCTCTTTTTCAGATAAAGAAGAAGTATCTGTAAAAGAGAATGAAGAACTTTCTTTTTATGTGGAAGCGGAAGATGGAGATGAAGATCAACTTTCCTATTCCTGGACTTTAAACGGACAGCCTTTATCGAAAGAAAAACAAGGAGAGCATTTCTTTGATTTTGATAATGCTGGAAGATATAAATTAGCTTTAACCGTAAATGATGGGAATCATCAAGTTGAACAAAAATGGGTTATTCAAGTAGAAAACGTAAATCGTAAACCAAAAGTAGAAGTATCCCCGCTTTCCGTAAAAGAAGGAGAAGTAGTTACCCTCCTGCTTCCAGAAAAGGATGCTGACGAAGAGGCATTAACCTACACCTTTGATGAAAAGTTTGATGCAGCAGGAAACTGGCAGACCACCTACGATGACGCTGGAACACACTTTATCTCTTATCAAGTTTCTGATGGAAAGGAAGAAGTAAAAGGAAAAGTTGAAGTTACGGTGGTTAATGTTGATCGCGCTCCAGAATTGCGTATTCCTGAAAAAGTAGAAGTAAAAGAAGGAAAAAAATTGTCTTTTGTGGTTGAAGCAGTTGATCCAGATGGGGATGACGTAGAGATCTCTTTTGTCAATGCGCCGGAAGGAGCGTTGTTTGATTCAGAAACAAACTCATTTAGCTGGTCTCCATGGTATGATTATATCAAAAGAAGAGGGGGCATGTTCAGCAATATCCTTAACGCGCTTCGGCTTGAACAAAAATTATTGCGAGAGAAAAAAGAAGTGTTAGAAGTAAAGGCGTGCAGTCAGGGACTTTGCTCCTCTGGAGTTATTCCCTTGGTAGTCTACAATTGCAACCAAGCTCCAGTTTTAGAGATACCATCTAATCTAACCGTAACTGAAGCAGAAGTATTGCAGCTACAGCCCAGCGCATACGATGCAGATGGTGATATAGTGCGATACTACTTTACTGAACCGGTACACAAAAGAAAAGGCGTATGGGAAACTGCCTATGAAGATGCCGGAGAATATACTATTTATGTGACTGCGACTGACGGTGTTACCCCGCAGACTGTACCGGTTACAGTGAGAGTGTTGCAGAAGAACCGCCAACCAACTCTTGAGGTATCAAAGGACGAATATGTTTTACGAGAAGGAGAAGAGTTTGTTCTTCCTGTTGATGCATTTGATGTAGATAATGATTCATTATCTCTCTCCGTCGAAAACTTACCTGAAGGAGCTTCTTTCAAGAACAATACCTTGGTTTGGGCGCCAAATTACGATTTTACTTCCGCTAAAAAGCAGGATGATTCTGTTTTAAGCGAGGTTAGTTCTTTAGCGAAAGGCGGTGGTGATCATAAAAGAGAATATTGGATCAGTTTTATCGCTTCCGATAAAGAATTTGACGTAAATCATCCAGTTAAATTAGTGGTAAAGAACGTCAATCAAAAACCAGAGATAAAAAGCTTTACGCCAGCAGAGCATCTCACTTTATATCAAGGCCAGCCGCTTAATTTTTCAGTAGATGCATCTGATTCTGACGGAGATGATCTTGCCTATGCTTGGACTTTTGAGCCAGGAGCAGAGGAAGTTATTGGCTCTAACACTGTTGAAAGAACGTTTGTAAAACCAGGTGAAAAGAAAGTGTCTGTCCTTGTCAGCGATGGAGAGTACGAAGTATCTCATCAATGGGCAGTAACAGTGGAGGAGCATCCCATGGCTGAAGCGATGGCCTTAGAAGAGCCTAAGTTTAGGGTGTATGTGATTGAAGATTAGCATCTTCACACTTCTTCTCACAAATATTTACTTTAATATAATATTCTGGTTCTAAAGGGATAGAACTCCCCCGCAAAGGAATAAATTTGATGGTATCTCTTCCTTCAAATTCTTCAAGAACGACTTTATGCGGCGTATACCTTGCTAAAAAATAGAATAATCTGCTCATGTTGGGATGAATTCTAATGCAGCCATGGGATGCTCCTCCATATTCAACACTACTTGGCCAAGCAGTAAGATGGATCCCATACCCTTCATATCCATCTTGTATGCTGCTGAAGGGTTTTTTTTGCGGCTTATTATTATTGTATAATGGCGCTAGTATCATCCCAAAAGCGTTGTATGGCCCTGGAAGTTTTTCTTCCTCTTTGACTTCTTCTTGTTCTTCAACTTCTTTTTTGGGATTCCAGAAAGGCATTAAAAGGATATTCTTCATGTAGAACACTCCTTCTGGTGTCTTATATTCTCTTTTTCTGCCGGTTTTTTTGTTTTTAACATCACCACCGGCTACAGCTTTAGTTTGATAAATCTCTCTTCTCTTTTCATTTTCGACAACAAAAAGGCGCAGTTTTGATTTGGTGCGGTCTTTTGGCCACTTTTCTACCTCTACTTCCAACTTCATGGAATCTTGCTGATATAGTTCAGGGATTTCCAAGTAAACTGTAGCGGTATCCAGTGGTTTTGAGAGAAAATTTTGTACGCCTTGAAGGGTGTTTAATCCTAATTGTTCCAAGGTACTATCCACCAATTTCTCTAATTCCTTCTGTTCAATCACATACGGATATCGTCCATTACATTTAGCATGAAAAACTCGTTCCTCTAAAACTCTTCGCACCCCGCCGAAAGCATATTCTTCAAAATCTTTATTCAATAACTGTCGGGTGAAGAAATTGATTTTTCCTTCGATTTTCTGGTTATAACGCAAGTATTGCTGATGAAAGCGCTGGTACTCCATGACTGCAGCAGCCGTTTGGTCATTGTAAATTCCATCGATTTCTACGTAGTAAAATCCTTCCCACCGCAATATCTTTTGGACATTTTGTATGATTTGCACGTATGCCGACAAGGTTTCCAGTTCTTTTTTGGCTTTTTTTATTTCCTTTTCTGGTAGTTTGTTGTCTTTAATTTGTTGTTTTAAGGAAGAAATTTTCTTCACTGTTTTTCCCGTCGTATAGGATATAAATTTATTTTCAATTTTTGGTTGTTTTTCATTCCCTCTTGATTTCATTGCTTTCATATAATGTTCAAATGGTTTTTGATGATGAGTAAAACTGGAGAAAATACCGAAGCGTTCTCGTTGGAGGGGATTTTGCAAAATGCCTTCAGTGTTAAAGTATTGTGGAGCATCTCTGGACAAAGACAATAATTCTGGAATAAAACGATTAGAGAGGTCAATTGTGCAAGCTATTCCTCTTGGCTGTACTTTTTCTTCAATTTTCTCGGATGGTTTTTGCTCTTCAGTTTTAGGAATTTTAATCTCAATGCGAGGGATTGGCAGCTGTTCTAGCGTCTGAAGTTTTTCATCCTGGCAGCCAGTGATGAGAGCACTAAGAAAAAGCAGCTCTTTTTTATTCATATTAGTATTAATTTTTCAAAGTTTATTAAGATTATCTTGTAAGATAATACACAAGGTTTATATATCACATGATATTTTTATCATATAATGAAACATTCCCTAGAAACATATCAATTTTTTTTCGGCGCTTTGGCAAATCCTAATAGATTGCAGATAATCAACGTATTACGGCAGGGGAAAAAGAATGTGGGAGAAATCTGCGAGGCTACAGGATTCGAGCAGACTATGGTTTCGCATAATCTTAAAGTATTAGGATATCATGGAATGGTTTTTATGGAGAAAGACGGCAAATTCAGATATTACGCTGTAAACAAAAAGACCATAAAACCTTTGTTGGAATTCATCGATGCGCACATGGAAGAATATTGCTGTAAATTGTTAGAGGAAAAAAATGAAGGAAAAAAATAGAACGTTATCGGAGAATAAAGTAGAGGAGAATATAGCATTCTTTGACCGCTGGGCTAGAACATATGATAAGCCATTATTCCAATTCTGGATGCAAAAATTCTATCGCCCTGCCTTAAAAATAATTGACGGAGGCAAAGTTCTTGACGTCAGTTGCGGAACCGGAGAATTTTTACGCAAATTGGCTACAAAAAAGAAAACTGAACTGTATGGTACTGATATCTCTTCTCAGATGATTGCGAAAGCACAGAAGAAACTAGGTAACCATGTCCAGCTAAAAAAAGCTGACGTTCATAATTTGCCATTTCAGGATAACTATTTTGATTATGTAGTAAGCACCGAAGCTTTTCATCATTATTATGACCAACAGAGAGCTCTTCAAGAGATGAAAAGAGTTCTACGGAAAGGCGGTAAGGCCATTATTATTGATGTTAATTTCTTTTTGCGGCCAATCCATTGGCTGTTTGAAAAACTTGAACCAGGGTGTGTTAAAATTAATAGTCGGAAAGAAATGAAATCTCTTTTTCAGGGATCAGGATTACATAATATTATTCAACATAGAAGTTTTATTTTTTCCGTTCTGACAATGGGGGTTAAATCATGATCCAAAAAACACCAAAATTGCAAACGTCGACTCTCAAGATTTCCGGCATGCACTGCGCCAGCTGTAGCACTATTTTAACTAGAGCCTTGCAGAAAGTGGATGGTGTAAAAGCTGCGGTAGTAAATTATTCCACGGAGAAAGGCACCATTACTTATAACCCTAAACAAACCAATGAGCAAATGCTAGTTCAAGCAGTGCAGAAGAAAGGCTACGGTGCAGAAGTTCTGGGTGAGGAAAGTTATGCGCGTGAGGAAAAATTACGACAACAAGAAATTCAAAAATTGAAAAGGAAAGTAATCATTAGTTCTGCGCTGTCTTTACCGGCTTTAATTATCAGTATGTTTATTATGGGTCTTTCTTACAAAGATTATTTTCTGTGGATTTTAACTACCCCTGTTCAATTTTACATTGGATGGCCGTTCTATCAGGGCACTTGGGCGGCATTGAAAAACAAATCTGCCAACATGGATTCTTTGATAGCGATTGGAACTAGCGCAGCATACTTTTATTCCATGTATGTTATCCTATTTACTTCTGGAAACCACCTCTATTTTGAAATATCTGCTATTTTAATTACGTTAGTTTTATTGGGAAAATATCTGGAAGCAGTAGCCAAAGGAAAAACCAGTCAGGCTATCGCTAAATTAGTAAAGATGGGCGCCAAAACAGCTACAGTTATTCGTAAGGGAAAAGAAATGAAAATTCCCATTGAGCAAGTAGTGGCAGGGGATATAGTTATTGTTAAACCGGGAGAAAAGGTTCCTGTTGATGGGGTTGTTCTGGAAGGACACTCCTCTGTGGACGAAAGTTTGGTAACTGGAGAAAGTATTCCAGTAGAGAAGAAAAAAGGAGATGCAGTTATAGGGTCAACCATAAACAAGCAGGGAATGTTTCAGTTTAAAGCCACCAAGGTTGGCAGCGAAACTACCTTAGCGCGGATTGTTAAATTAATTGAAGATGCTCAGGGAAAAAAAGCGCCAATTCAACGGTTTGCTGATACGGTTTCTGCGTACTTTGTGCCTATTGTAATTGGCATCGCTTTAACTACTTTTTTAGTTTGGTTTTTCCTTGCAGGAGCAGAGCTGGAATTTGCCCTGATTGCCGCGGTTGCGGTGTTAGTGATAGCCTGCCCCTGCGCTTTAGGATTAGCGACCCCAACGTCGATCATGGTAGGAACGGGAAAAGGAGCCACGCAGGGAATTCTAATTAAGGGCGGCGATGTGTTAGAAGCTGCGCACAAGCTGAAATTTGTGGTCTTTGATAAAACAGGCACTATAACAAAAGGAAAGCCGGAAGTAACTGAAGTAGTTCCAGGCAAAGGCGTGGCTGAAAGAAAAGTATTGGAAATTGCTGTTAGTTTAGAGAAAGGTTCCGAGCATCCCTTAGCCGAAGCAATTGTCCAGGAAGCTAAAAATAAAAAAATTACTCCGAAAAAAGCTGCTCATTTTCAAGCCTTAGTCGGAAGAGGGGTGAAAGGAAAACTTGGTTCGCAAGAATATTATTTGGGGAACGTAAAACTGATGAAAGAAAAAAAAATACCGCTCGCTTCAGTCTTGACCATGCTTGAAAAGTTGGAAAATGAAGGAAAAACGGTCATGATTCTTGCAGAAAGGAAAAGAGTTTTAGGATTAATAGCTGTTGCCGACGAAATTAAAGAGGATTCCCCGAATGCGGTTGCGGTACTAAAAACGATGGGCATCATTCCATACATGATCACTGGCGATAATAAGAGAACGGCGCAAGCAATTGCCAAAAAAGTGGGAATTGAGAAATTCTTCGCTGAAGTTCTCCCGGATGAAAAGGTTGCCTATGTGAAGGAGCTGCAAAAGAAAGGAAAAACAGCCATGGTCGGTGACGGCATCAACGATGCACCTGCCTTAGCGCAAGCTGACATAGGCATCGCTATGGGATCAGGAACTGATGTGGCCATGGAAACGGGCAATATTGTCCTGATGAAAAATAGCCTGCTGGACGTTCCACGCGCCATTAAGTTAAGCAAGATGACCATGAATAAAATAAAGCAAAATTTCTTCTGGGCATTAATCTATAACATTTTAGGGATTCCTATTGCTGCCGGTGTATTGTATCCGTTTACGGGATGGTTATTAAGCCCCATCATTGCTGGTGGAGCAATGGCCATGAGTTCAGTAAGCGTGGTCACCAATTCGTTATTGTTACGGAGAAAATCTTTAAAACTGAAGAAGATTTGAGTGGATATCGGTGCGGTAAAACATGAAAAAACTTAACCTTAAAGTTCAGGGAATGACCTGTTCCAGCTGCGAAGTATTGATAGAACGAAACCTGAAGAAAGTTTCCGGCGTGGAGAATGTTAAAGTCAGCCGGGCGAAAGAGCAGGCAGAAGTGGAATGTTCCGATACTGTTAAATTGGAAGAATTGCAGGCAGCAGTACAGGAAAAAGGATATACGCTGTTTGCTTCAAATGATCCTATAGAAAATCCTCCTAAGAATTCTTTTATCAATTCTTTCATCCTTAAAGATAAGGAAAGATATTCAGAAATAGGCGCAGCATTAGTAGTATTATTTGCAGCGTATTTCCTTTTAACTCAATTCGATCTCCTGCCAAAGAATTTCGGCGTCGCTGACAACATGAGTTATGGCTTTATTTTTGTGATCGGATTAGTAGCTGCCACTTCCACCTGCCTGGCAGTCGCTGGAGGATTGTTGTTAGCAGTTTCCAGTAAATTTCACGAAAAAAATCCAGATCTAAACGGCTGGCAGAAATTCAAGCCGCACATCTATTTTAATGCGGGAAGAATTGCTTCTTACACTTTGCTGGGTGGAGCTATCGGCACGTTAGGTTCAGTATTGACTCTCTCTTCAAGCCTAATGGGAATAATTACTATTATCGCCAGCCTATTGATGATGGTGATGGGATTACAATTGTTAGGCATATTCCCTTGGCTGAATAAAATCCAGATCAAGATGCCCAAGTTCATCGCGCATAAAGTGTATGATGCCAGCAATAACACCAGTAATCAAAAAGCAAGTAAAACTTCCTCCTTTCTCTTCGGCGCAGCAACTTTCTTCCTGCCCTGCGGCTTTACTCAAGCATTGCAGCTGTACGTGTTAGGAAAGGGAAGCTTTGTAGTCGGCGCATTAACTATGCTGGCCTTCTCTCTGGGTACATTGCCTTCGTTAGTTTCTGTCGGTGCATTTTCCAGCTTTGCCAAAGGAAATGTCAAGAAATATTTTATGACTTTTTCTGCGGTGTTGGTGATTGTTTTGGGAATTTTTAATCTATCTTCTGGCTTTAACCTTACCGGAGCAGCTATTGTTTTGCCAGAGAGCGGAGATGATAAAGATAATCTTTTGAACCTAGTAGGAGATAAACAAGTCATTGACCTAATAGTTGATGGTCTGGATTATTATCCGGATAAATTTACCCTCAAGAAAGGAGTTCCAGTAGAATGGAATATTGACGGAAAAAATGCCCAAGGATGTGCCGGTATCATCAGTGTTCCAAAATTAGGGATTATTGAAAAACTTCCGCGTGACAGTATTAAAACCATTACTTTCACTCCAGAACAAACTGGTAAAATCACTTTTACTTGCGGAATGGGCATGGCTGGCCCTGGAACATTTGAGGTAGTGGCATGAAGACCATCATAACCGTACAAGGAACGCACTGCAATTCCTGCAAAATGCTGATTGAAGAAGCTTGTTCTGAAATGCCGGGGATAAAATCCTGTACTGTCAATTTTAAGACTGGAAAAACAGTGATCGAACATGAAGGTAAATTGGATTTGAAGAAGCTGAAAAAAGAGATTGAAGGATTGGGGGAATATAAAGTAGTTACTGCTGGAGCTTGAAGTACTCTTCTAAGGTTGGCCCAACTATCTCTTCAGAAGCAACGTATAATCTATCATCAGTTCCACACCTATATTTTCTATGCACCCCTTCTATCTTATGTTCGGGGGCTACAAAAGGCCCGCTACTCTGAGGAGCGTATCTGAAAAATAATTCTTCAACTAACCCGGAAGGGCTAAAATGAGCAACTTTTCCGAATCCTAAACTGTTGCAGGCAGTAGCCTTGATTTGATAAGCATGAACAGAAGAATCTTTTCTAGTGTGGGAAACAGGCAGGACCATAGCTAAATCGGTTTTGGTTCCAACATCCAGGTCATAGTCTTCAGGAGTCATCACTGTAGCTTCTTCGTGAATGAAATTAGCAGGCATATAGCGTGCAAAATTTTCTCGTACCTCTTGCATCTGTTCAGAAGTATGATTCGCATATCGAGAAACTCTGGTCATGGTTCCATTCTTACCATCAAATACGAATGCTCCGTCCCTCTTCCTGTTTCTGGATAAGTAACTGGCAAAGAGATCATAATTGCTGGCTGGAGTAAACATGGGAGTAGAAAGATCGAGGATTATTTTTTCTTCTTTAAGGCGCCGCACTAAACTATCACCATCAGCAAGAATCAAGGCCCCGTAGGTCTGCTGATTCTCTTCTCCTTTTTCTATTGGCTTTCCTCTCGGACCTGCATACTGCCCATCTGTTATAAAAGGAAGATTTGGCCTTAAATTAGCATCTAAGTGATATCGGGATAGCCAACTAAATAAGTCGTAAGCCATACCACCAGTATACCTTTTCCTATATTTATATGCTTTTAGCCTTAATTTTTTATTTTTAGTTAAAAAATACGTAATGTTTATTAATAAATAAAAGGAAATAGCTATATGAACAAGCTAGACCACTCTTTGCTCTTTCTCCGTTCCGAGAATGCCCGCATGAGCCTGAAAGAGCTAGGCCGCCTGATGAGAAAAAGTCCCCAGTTGTTAAAATACAATGTTTCCGTCTTAGAAAAGGAAGGAATTTTACATGATCCATTTTACATTTTTGATTATTCCTACTTTGGCCTTATTTTGTTTCGAGTGTATTTTAAAGGCGTGTACGTTAAGGAACAAGACAAACTCAAAGTTATAACTGAACTACGCCAAAATCCATATGTCCTAGCAGTATACGAATTAGTTGGTGAATTTGATCTCAGCGTAGAATTTGCTGCTCCCAACCCTTCTAAGTTCAATAAAGAATTCAAGAAAATAATCACTGCTAACCCCTTGCTTAAGGAGTATAAAATCGTCTTAAATATCGTGACTCATATCTATCCAAGACATTACTTAGTAAACAGCGCAGAATTGCTTACTTTGTACGGCCAGAAAATTGTGGGCGGAGACCGTGAGAAGGAAGAATTTAAACCAGAAGAATTAGCTGTTCTGGGTGTCCTTCTTCATAAGCCGACCATCCGCTATACCAAGTTAGCTAAGGAAGCAGGTCTGAACATCAAAACTGTAAAATCAATTTTACAGCATCTTACCAAAAGAAACATCATCCGTGGCTGCAGGTATCTTATCGATAAAAATAAATTAGATGTCACCAAAAATCGTTTGTTTTTGAAACTTCACAACGTAGATCTGGAATACGAGTCAAAGTTGTTGGATTTTTTGCACGACAATCCTGAAGTTATCCAGCTCAATAAAACAGTCGGCGACTGGGACATGGAAATAGATTTGGAATCGTTAGACAAAAGCAGGATTCGGTATATCATCAGTAGGTTGCGGGAGGAATTTAGCGACTTGATTGCCGGCTTTAATCTGATTGAAGTGTATGATTATTACAAGAGGACGTATCTGCCGGAGTATTTGTTTAAGGAAGAGTGAATGTTGTGGGAGAGGCCTAAACAATTTTATATAAGCAAATGTATTTTCAGATAATATGAGAAATAATATTCTAATTACAGGTATGCCGAGAAGCGGCAAATCCACTATTCTAAAAAAAATAATCAAGAAATTAGATACAAAAGTCGGTTTCGTTACTAACGAGGTTTGCAAAAATAATAACAGAGTTGGCTTTGAGATAGAAACCAATAAAGGAAAAAAATCCATGCTTGCAAATGTGGACTTCAAAACCAACTTTAAAGTTTCAAGATACTTTGTTAATATAGAAAATCTCAACTCAATAATCCCTAAAGTGGAAGACTTTGAAGATAATGATTTTCTTTTTCTTGATGAAATTGGACAAATGGAATTATTTTCTGAAAGATTTAAGAATCTTGTTATAAAATATCTTGATTCTTCAAATACTTGCATGGCGACTTTGTCAAAAGTCTACAAAGATGAATTTACTGAAAGTATCAAAAATAGAACGGATGTTATCCTTATTGAAATTACTGAAGAAAATCGTGATGAGAAAGAGCAATATATTGAAACCTTATTACAAAAAATAGCAAAAGCTAAAAGGTATTGTTCTGAATCAAACAGATTTAAAATAAAACCAAACAAAGTAGATATTGTTACTGATCACGGAACAAGAAATCTAACAAAACAAAAAGAAAGATGGATTTGCAATTGTGAATTCTTTCAAAAAAATAATATTTGTAGTCATATAATCGCACTTGAAGAATATCTGAAAATACATGATTAATGTACCGCGTCTCAAAATTACATTCGCCCTTCGATCGAACCACGCTGCATCTCCTTTCAGTCGTCGGGGCATATAACAAGCGGTTATATGAAATGCGAGGATACTAACTCTGAAACAACAAAAAAAGAGGACCTTACTCCTCCCACTCTCTTAACGGAAACATTTAAATAATAATATTATTATTTATAACAAAAATAACATGGGGACCTTATCCGTATCCGTGCCGGACGAGTTGAGAGAGAAGATGATCAAGCTAGATGAAATCAACTGGTCTGCAGTAGCCCGGAGAGCATTTGAGGAAAAGGTCAAGGAAATTGAGCTTCTTAAGAAAATAGCTAGCAAGAGTAAGCTTACCGAAAAAGATGCCCTGGAGATAGGACGAAAGATTAATGAAGGGATGGCCAAGAAGTTTAGGAGTATGCACTTGAGTAAATATCTTTGAGTGATTTACAAACGGGGTCTGAATTAAATGCAAGTTATTGTTGATACTAATATCATTATAGCTATGCTGATTAGTCCCGGGAAGCCGATTGATCTTTTCTTTGACAACAAGTTACATCTTTTCGCTCCGCAACTGCTTTTTGAGGAGTTGGAAAACAATAAGACCGGAAATTATCAAAAAATCAAGGCTCTCAGAGGAAGAATTTGAGTGGTTATTCACTATCCTTAAACATAATATTGCCATCATTCCTGAAGAAAATTTCTTACAATTTAGAGAACAAGCCGATAAGATTTGTCCAGACCCAAAAGATATTGTCTATTTTGCATTAGCGCTTTATCTGAGATGTCCAATTTGGTCCAATGAAAAGAGATTGAAGAAACAAGATGAATTAAGAGTTTATGCAACGCATGAGTTGATAAGAACATTTTCTATTTAATCTTTAAACTTAAACGACAACTCATTATACTCAACCGCATCATACACACAGATGCCTTCCTCCCTATACAGCACAAATTCGCTTATTCCTGCATCGAGTGTAAATTTACTGCAAATAGTGCAATAAGGATCGCCTGATCTCTTCTTCTGTCCTTGCTCATCCAGCCGGATAAAATATAATCTGGAGCCAGCAATTTTCTCAGGATGTTTTTGCAGTGCATCTACGATAGCGCGCTGTTCTGCGTGCAGGCAGCAGGTCTTGTCGGATTTAAAATCTGCCGGTAGAGAATCTTTCAGGCAATATTCTAATTTTGCGTCCAAGGGTGGGGAATTATATCCTCTTCCAATGATTTGATTATCTTTCACGATAACCGAACCGCACTTGGAACGAAAACAACAAGCGTAGGCGGCAGCAGTCGCTGCATCTTCGATATACTCCATCGCTTTTATTGCTTCTTCACCGAAAAGAATTCTCATTATCGAAAAAAATCAAGAATGATTTAAATAATTTGTTGGCCTAAAGAAGCGCTTATTTCCTAACCAATCCCTTCTTAATATTGGCCATCAATCTGTCGATCTCCTGAGGATCAACATTGTCATATCTTGTCTGAGGCTTGACTTCCTTGGTATCCTGCGCGCTTTCCAGCATGGAAGCGACAAAGATCGAAGCGCCATCTTTTTTTACTGGTTTTTGGCTCATTATGAAAAGAAAGAATTACTGCTATTTAAGATTTGTTGTGCTGGTTAATTAAATGAAAAAAGCAGAAATCCCCACTATTCATAGTGTGGGATGAATGCTGCG